>NZ_JAINZO010000001.1:2304483-2605712 GCF_020179605.1 Geomonas agri | reverse complement strand
TTCTCTGTGGCTATGCCGAGAGGGTCACACCCGTTCCCATCCCGAACACGGAAGTTAAGCCTCTCAGGGCCGATGGTACTGCACTGGTAACGGTGTGGGAGAGTAGGTCGCCGCAGGGAATTTAATTGAAAAAGCCCCGTCTGATTCCAGACGGGGCTTTTTTGCGTTTGCAGCCCTGGCGTGTCATCGATGCGATCCGTCGATTCTCACTGTGGCAGCGTCCTCACCCCTGCCCCTCTCCCTCCCTCTGGCCGTGGCCCTTCGGTAGGCAAACCCGGGGGAAGAGTCGAATGGCCCTCTTTATCTGTACAGTCCCCATCGCTTACAGTCACACTCGCTGCTGTTATCTCTTAGAGTCACATCAGTTTGGGGGGCATGCCTATTGGATTGACAGTAATGTACTTTTTATGTAGTAATTGGCATATTTGAATTAGATTGGGGCAGCTATGTTTTTCAGAAAATATCTCTCTTCACTGCGCAGCACATACATATTCATGGTCTGCTTCGGCCTGCTCATGGGTGTGATCTTCCCGTTTTATTCCTGGCTTTTCTTCGGAGCCAAGGCCTTTGCCCCCCTGTATGCGCTCGGCTGTCTGGCTGCCGGATTCATCGTCGGCACGTTTTGCTACCAAATCATCAAGGAAGCGCTTCGGCTTTACGTGGAACAGCAACTGAAGATTCTGGGACGGATCACCGGTGAAACTGCCACTGTGTCGGTATCCGGCTCAGGCGATGAGCTGCAGCAACTGATGGAGTGCAACGAGGCCTTGATGAACCGGGTCCTGGTGATGGTGGAAAACGTGTCCAAACTCGCAGCGGACATCTCCAACCGGCACGGGCGCCTTACCGCAGACTTCACCCAGACCGTACACAACCACGAAAAACAGGCAGCCAGGGAGCAGGAAACGATCGGGGCGGTTGACGACATGAACGCCTTCTTCCGGGACCTGCTCAAGGAGATCGAGGACATCGCCGTGCGTACCGACGAGCGTGCGTCCATCTCAACCGAGATGAGTGCCGCCACCGACGCCATCGCCCTCAGCATCCAGGACTATTCCGCCTCGGTCATGGAGACCTCTGCTTCCATCGAAGAAATGGCTGTGAGCATCAAGGGGACGGCTTCCAATATCGAAGCCCTTACCACCTCGACGGAACAAACCTACCACTCCATTCTCACTATCGGTAACTCCATCGGTGAAATCCGCGACAATTCCCGGCGCACCTCCGACTGCTCCGACAGGGTACGTGTCGAAGCGGTTGAAGGGATGGACGCGATGGCAGCCACCATAGCGGCCATGACCGCGATTGAAGAGCACAGCGACCGCTCCGTCGATGCCATCAATCGGCTGTCGCAGCATTCGCTGCGGGTCGGCGAGTTCCTCGACGTCATCAAGGAGGTGGTCGCCCAGACCAACCTCTTATCCCTCAACGCCTCCATCATCGCCGCACAGGCTGGAGAGCGAGGCAAGGCCTTTGCGGTGGTCGCCGAGGAAGTCCGCGCCCTCGCCAAGAGAACATCCGCTTCCACGGAAGAGATCGAGGAACTGGTCGCCAACATACAGAAGGAAACGGCTGCTGCCGAGACTGCTGCCCGGCTGGGCAAGGATATGGTTGCCGAAGGGGTAACCGTGTCCGAGAAGGCGGACGAGGCGCTGCACAGGATAGAAGAGAGTGCCGCAGAGGCATCGCGCATGGTGCAGCAGATCGCCGCTGCTACGGACGAGCAGGCCTCGGGCAGCAAGCTGATCACCGAAGAAGCCGAGAAGAACCTGACCCGGGTCAAGCAGTTCAGTCGCGCCATCCAGGAAGAGGAAACGGGAGCCCAACTGATCGTCCGCAGCCTGGAGCGCATGCGCGCCCTGTCGGCAAAGATAACAAGCTCCACCGAGGAGCAGGTCCGCGGCAACCGCCTCTACATGCAGAGCGTGCAGGATGACAACGACAAGGTGAAGGCTCTGAAGGAAACCTGCATGGAGCAGATAGCCATCGGCGACGTGCTGCGCAACGACGTGGCCGAGGTCGATCGCCTGATCCAGGGTACCGCCCAGGAGGCCAAGAAGATGCTCGGCGAGATAGAAACCATCAACCAACTCATCGTCGCCGTGCACAGGGAGATGGAATCCTTCCGAAAGCTGTAAAGCTACATTCTCGCAGCCAATTTAAGCCCCGCCGGTTACTCTGGTCGGGGCTTTTTTTTATGCGCTGAACCTGGCACATCGCCACAAAAGAAGCGACCTTGACAATGAATAGTGGGTAGTTAGATTATAGCTTGTTAATTTTATCGACGTTTTGCACTCACCTGCTGTAGGGCTGGCCCCCCTGAACCCGGGGCCGGACCGCTGGTCTCTAAGTCATGGGAGGCGCAATGAGACGCTTGCCGGCATCTGCTTCTGTCGTGCTGGTCGCAGTTGTGACCGTATTTCTGGTTATGGCAGTGCCGGGACGACTGTTGGCCATGACCGGACCCGATGTCGACCCTCGCGTCGGTGCGAGCACAGCAACCACGGAGCCTCCCGGTCAACAGTTGGGCAGGCTGATCACGCTGGACGGCGCCTCCCTTTACAGTTGGAAAAATCTGCGCAGCCGCTCCGGCTATTATGTCGCCCAGGCCGACACTATGCCCCAGCTTTACACGGCGGCCGCACCACAGCGGAATCTTAACTGGGAGACGGGAGAGGGTAAGAGCTACCTGGTCCCCGCGTTGGAAATCCCGGCTTTCATCGTCCTGCTCAACGCTCTCGACAGGGTTGCCTTTCATGATAAGGAGACCGAGGAGGGGAAGAGGACTTACGCCACCAACCCCTCGACGTTCTGGCACCAATTGAGTCACCAGGACTGGACCTTCGACCAGGATACTTTCAAGGTCAACCAGTTTGGCCATCCCTACGAAGGGGCCACCATGTATGGGCTGTCCCGGTCGGCCGGGCTGAACTTCTGGCAATCGCTGGCGTACAGCAACGTGGGAAGTTTCCTGTGGGAAATGGCGGGCGAGAATTCTCGCCCCTCCACCAACGACCTGATCACGACGGGCAATGCCGGAGCCTTGCTGGGAGAGGCGCTGTTTCGGATGGCGGACCTCGTTTTGGAAGACGGCGGCACCAATCCTCCGTTGGGGCACCGGTTGGCCGCCGCTGCTATTTCTCCGCCGACCGCGGTCAATCGCCTGCTGTTCGGCAAGCGGTTCGACACCGTTTTCCCGAACCATAGCCCGGCAACGTTGTGGCTGTGCCGGGGCGGATTCAGCATCGACGTTCACTCGAAAAACCTGAGCACTCCGGTCAAGGAGCCCAGCCAGGACGGTATCGGCATCGTGGAGTTTTCCATGGCCTACGGGCTCCCTGGAAAACCTGGCTACAGCTACAACCGCCCCCTGGACTACTTCAACTTCGAGGTCTCGACCAGGGCCCGGCAGCATAACCTGGTGGACACCCTCACCATCAGGGGACTGTTGAAAGGGAAAACCTACGAGTTGGGTCGGGACTATCGCGGCATCTGGGGGCTTTACGGGAGCTACGATTACATATCTCCCTACCTGTTCAGGGTCTCCAGCACCGCCCTTTCCCTGGGGACCACGGGACAGTACTGGATCGGCCCCGGCGTGGCGGCCCAGGGATCGCTGCTCGGCGGGGTGGGGTTCGGCGCCACGGGGCTCGAATCCGAGGTGGCCGAGGAGCGGGGGTATCACTACGGGATGACGCCGCAGGTACTGTTGGCGACGAACTTCCTCTTTGGTGATAGGGCAATGGTGGACTTTACCGGGCGCTGGTACTATGTGACCAGCTTGGGACCTGATCATGACGGTTCTGAAAGTGTCTTCAGGGGGCACGCGGGGCTGACTTTAAGAGTACACGGCAACCACGCCATAGGAGTCCAATATTCCGAGTCGATACGGAACACGAACTATGTTACTATTCCCACCAAGTATCGGTCTGAAGGCACTATAAGTCTCGTCTACACCTATGTCAGTGACAGGGCATTTGGTGCAGTGGAGTGGCGAGACCCCGCCGAACGTTAATTCCTGCGATGATATAACCAACTTCCTTGGAGGCGACCTCATGAAGTGCCTGAAACGGCTGTTCCTGCCTGTCCTGCTGACTCTTTCCCTCATCTCCGGCTGCGCCGTGAACAAGTCATCCGTGGGCGGGTTCAACCTGGTCTCGGTTGCCGAGGAAAAGGACCTGGGCGACAAGTTCGCGGTGGAGGTAGAGAAACAGCACCCGGTGGTAAGGGACCCCGAGGTGCAGGCCTACATCGATGGTGTGGGGAGAAGGCTCCTGACCGGGGTGCGCAAGCAGGATTTCCCCTTCACCTTCCAGGTGGTGAAGGATGACAGTGTCAATGCCTTTGCCATCCCCGGCGGGCACACCTACGTCAACACCGGTCTGATCAAGGCGGCGGCCAGCGAGACGGAACTGGCGGCGGTCATGGCGCACGAGATGAACCACGTGGTGGCCCGGCACGGCACCCGGCAGATGACGCAGCAGTACGGCTACAACCTGATCACCACGTTGCTGCTCGGAGGGCAGGGGGGAGCGCTTTCCCAGATGGCGGCCGAGCTCTTCGGCAAGGCCGGCGGCATGTACTACAGCCGCGAAATGGAAAGCCAGGCCGATTACCTCGGCATCGAGACCATGTACAAGGCCGGCTACAACCCGCAGGGAATGGTCAGCTTTTTCAAGAAGCTAGACGCTGCCGAGGAGCGACAACCGGGCACGATCGCCAAGTATTTCTCGTCCCACCCGGAGACGGTGGACCGGATCACGGCCATCCAACAGGAGATTGCCACGCAGCCGGCCAAGAACTGGCTCCCGGATTCGACGCCGGAGTTCGCGCGGGTGAAGGCGAAGGTGCAGAAACTGTAGCCGAGCCACTTGGAGGAGCGTAGCCGCAGGTAGTTTGACTCCTGCACCAATTGCAGGGGAAATCTTTAATCGGGAGCCGACATGACTGACGCTATACGTGGCCTGGAACCTCAGATCTTTTGGAACTGCTTCGCTGCCATTGCGGCGATTCCCAGACCCTCGGGGCACGAGGAACGGATCGGGAACTACATCCTGGAACGTGCCGGGCAACTGGGACTGGAGCGGGCCAAGGACGACAGCGGCAACATCGTGGTGAAGCTCCCGGCCACGCCGGGGAAGGAGCGGGTGGCGAGCATCTGCCTGCAGTCTCACCTGGACATGGTCTGCGAGAAGAACGCGGACAAAGTGCACGACTTTCTCAACGACCCGATCGAGTTGCTGCGCCAGGGGGAGGTGGTGACTGCCAACGGAACTACCCTTGGCGCCGATAACGGCATCGGCGTGGCAACCGCGCTGGCGATCATGGAGGACCAGACGGTGGAGCACGGTCCGCTGGAATTGCTGTTCACGGTGGAGGAGGAGACCGGGCTCGCCGGGGCCAAGAACCTGAGCCCCTCGCTGGTGTCGAGCCGGTCGCTCTTGAACCTCGACTCGGAGGAAGAGGGCGCCCTCTACATCGGCTGTGCCGGCGGCAAGGACACAGTGGGGAGATGGCAGCTGCTGCGGCAACCGACGCCTGCCGGCTGGGTCGCGCTGCGGCTCACGGTGAAGGGCCTCAAGGGGGGGCACTCCGGCCTGGAGATCGACAAGGGGCTCGGTAACGCCATCAAGCTGCAGAACCGGGCGCTCATGCGCTTGGCCGGTCTCGGGGCGAGAGTCGCTGCCATCAACGGTGGCAACATGAGAAATGCCATTCCCAGGGAATGCGCCGCGGTGCTCTGCCTCGCCCCAGAGCAGGTGGCACAGGCACACGCGGTAGTGGCGGACCTGGGGGCGACCTTTGCCGCCGAGCTGGCGACGGTCGATCCCGGCGTGCACCTGGTCCTCGAGCCGAGTGAAGCGGGGCCGGCAACGGTGCTGGACCCGCAACTGCAGCGGCAGGTGTTGCAGACCATCGCATCGCTCCCCAGTGGGGTGCAGCGGATGAGCGCTGACATTGCCGGGCTGGTAGAGACTTCCACCAACGTGTCGGTGATCACCACGGAGCAGGACAAACTGGTGCTGATCACCAGCCAGCGCAGTTCCAGCGCGTCGCGCTTGACCGAGGTGGTCGAGACGGTGCAGTGCATCCTGGAACTGGGCGGCGCGGTGGTAGAGACGAGCGAAGGATACCCGGGGTGGCAGCCCAACGTTGATTCGCCCCTGCTGAAGCTGGCGCAAAGGTGCTACCGGAACCTGTACCAGAAGGACCCGGAGGTGAAGGCGATTCACGCTGGACTTGAGTGCGGCATCATCGGCGAGCGGATTCCCGGCATGGACATGGTCTCGTTCGGACCCAACATGGAAAAGGTGCACTCTCCCGACGAAAGGGTCTACATCGAGAGCGTGGCCAGGTACTGGAAGTTTGTGCTGGAGATCCTGAAAAGCGCGCAGTAGAGGCGCTACTGCTGCAGGTCGCAGAAGAAACGGACCACCAGGGGGACGATGGCATTGGTCCCGCAGATGGTCACCCGCTGAGTCATCTCCTTGCAGCTCTGTCCAACGCGGCACTGCAGGGAGATGTCGTGCAGACCGGCACAGCACCGGAACACCCGGGGCGTGTCGCCATCCTTGTTCTCCCCTTGGTAGATCCCGTCCACCGAAACGCTTCCCCTGCGCTGGCAGCAAACCGTGAAGTATTCCATGGTCTCTCCGCTGCGGCTTTATTTGATGAGAATAAATTAAGCGTCAAGTATTGCCTGCAGTACCGGGAGTGCAAGGGGAGTGAAAGCGGTGACGCGGGGGAGGGATGGGCGGAGGGTGGGGGGCTACAGGACCTGCACCTGGAGTCCCGCGCCGGCCGCGGAGCGGTAGATGAAGGTGATGGTGGCGGGCTCTTCGCTCCAGGGGGTGCAGCGGTAGTCCCTGGCGAAGGTGCGGCGGTAATAGCGGACCCGCTCGCCCGGCTTCGACTCGAGGCGCAGGGGCGCACCCGCTTCCGGTTCAGGTCCACGGGTGAAGAAGCTGGGCAGGTTGCCGCTGGGGTAGCCGGTCAGGCATAGGTCGAAGCAGAGGGCATCGCGCAGGCGCTGCAGGACCTGGTCGTCGCTCCCCTCGGCAGCGTAGCGCCAGAGCGCCTCGAAAAGGGAGGCGAGGGAAAGGTTGCCGGCGAAGAGCCCGGCGGAGTCGAAGAACTGTGCTGCCTGGTTGAAAAACTGCGACAGCGGTTGCCCGGCAGCGAACACCTGCAGCGTCGTTGCGAACCTGCCGCTGTTGTAAACCAGGTCGAGCAGGCGGCTGATCCCCTCGATGCGGCGGATCTCCTCGAAGCTGAGCCACGGGGTGCGCAGGATCTTGTACGGCGCCGCCTCCGCGTAGGCGTACCCCTCTTTGCGGGCAATACCCCGCATCGCCGTCCCCTTTAGCACCTTGAGCGGCTCGACCTGGATGTGGTCCGCCTCGAGCGCGAAGAGCCCCTGCACCGAAGCCAGAAATCCCGGCAGGGATTCGCCGGGGAGCCCCGCCACCAGGTCCAGGTGCACCGTGACAGCCGTCGCGGACTTGAGCCGCGCCACGTTGGCATAGAGCTTTTCCAGGCTGGATTTGCGCTCCACCTTGGCCAGCGTCTCCTCCCCTCCCGACTGAACGCCGATCTCGAAACGGAACATCCCCGCCGGTACCTGCGCCAGCAGGGCCAGGTTTTCCTCGGTCAAAAGCTCCGCCGCTATTTCGAAATGAAACTTGCTGCCCCGGTTATGCTCCAGCACGAAGCGCCAGATCTCGTTGGCACGCCGCGCATCGAAGTTGAAGGTGCGGTCGGCCAGCTTCACGGTCTGCACCCCGGCCTCCATGAGCAGCGTGAGATCCGCCTTGATCCGCTGCATGGAAAAGGAACGCACGCCGTTCTCGATGGAGGACATGCAGAAGGCACAGGAGAAGGGACAGCCGCGCGAGGTCTCGTAGTACACCAGCGGCTTCTTCAGGTCGACCAGTCCCGCCGCGAACGGGGAGGGAATGGTATCCAGGTCGGCAAGCGGCCCGCGCTCGGGGTTGGCGATGACCTCCTCACCCTCGCGGTAGGTGATGCCGGCGATCTCTTCCAGCGCGTCCCCCCGGCTCAATGCTGCCAGCAGTTCGCGGCAGCTCTCTTCCCCCTCGCCGCGCACGATGCAGTCGATGGCGGCGTTGCGCACCATCATGTCGAAGGAGCCGAAGGAGACCTCCGGGCCGCCAAGGACGATGAAAGTTTCCGGGGCCAACTGTTTCAGATCCGAGGCCAGCTTGAGTGTTAGTTCCGTATTCCAGATGTAGCAGGAGAACATGACCACGTCGGCCCGCTCCGCGTAGAGCTTGGCCAGCAACTGGTCGGGGAGTTCGTTGATGGTAAGTTCCAGGATGTTCCACTCCAGTTCAGGCAGGGTGGCACAGGCCGAGGCTAGATAGGGGAGAGCCAGCGAGGCATGAACGTACTTGGCGTGCAGGGTGGTGAGCAGGATCTTCATGGGCGGGGATTGTAGCCCATTAGCGGAGGTGTTGCCAGAAAAATGGTGCCGTGCACGCAGCGGCGCCGGGAGCGGGACGCGGATGCATCCCTTGCCCGCGCCACCGTTTTTTGCTACTGTAAGCGGCTGCCGCAACAAAAAACAAAACCAGGATAGACATGAAAACCAAGAAACTGCCGAAACTGCTCTACGCCGACAGCCAGGGCAACATCTACGACCACCCCTACCTCACCATGGCTGGGATGAGCGCCGACGAGGCGGTGTTGCCGGAGTCGGTCGAGCTGATCCCGCTGCCGGATGACAGCCGCCTGTTCACCATACCCGACACGCCTCCCATCGCGTGGGACGAGGAGCAGGGGAGCTTCGTGACCCTGAGCCAGGTGAGGGAGGGACGGCGCAACATGAAGATCCAGGCCGTTTCGGCCTTCATGGCTCCTGGATACATGCGCACCCTGCTGCCGGCCTGCGACTACAGCAAGAAGAAGGTGCATCTGCCGCTTTGGTCCTACACCGCGGTCGGGTGGGACGAGGAGCAGGAGTGCTTCGTGGTTGCCGCCACCCGCGTCGACGACAACGAGAACTGGCTCCCCAAGAACTACGATGACAGGAAGCTCGACCCGCTGGTGCGCAAGATGCTGGCCGAGTTTCCCAAGAACCGGCTCATCGAGCAGCTGTCGCGCTGCGCCGTCGACTACCACTGCTTCGCCGCCAAAAACCTCTTCTTCCGCAGGTGGGAGGCCCCCATTCCGACCTCGCCGGTGTGCAACTCGCGCTGCCTGGGATGCATCAGCCTGCAGCCCTCGGACTGCTGCCCGTCCAACCATGAGCGCATCCCGTTCGTGCCCACCCCCGAGGAGATCGTGGAGCTCATGCTGCCGCACCTGTTGCAGGCGCCGGAGCCGATCGTCTCCTACGGGCAGGGGTGCGAGGGGGATCCCATCATGCAGGCCGACACCATCGCCGAGGCGACCAAAAGGCTCAAGGCCGGGACCTCGCGCGGCACGGTCAACTTCAACTCCAACGGTTCAATGCCGGACCGGGTGCGCATGCTGTGCGACGCCGGCATGGACTCGATGCGCTTCTCCATGAACTCGGTGCAGGAAGGGTTCTACAACAACTACTACCGACCCAAGGGTTACCGCTTCGCCGACGTGGTCGAATCGGTCCAGGCTGCCAAGCAGAAGGGTCTGTTTACCATGATCAACTACCTGGTTTCGCCGGGGGTGACCGACAGCCCGTCCGAGGTCGAGGCGCTGTTGAAGTTCATCGAAAAGACCGGCGTGGACATGCTGCAGATGCGCAACCTCTCCATAGATCCCGCCTTCTACAACGAAAGGATGGGGGTGCAAGAGCGTGGCATCGGCATGTACAAGCTGTTGCAGGAGGTGAAGAAGGCTTTTCCGAAGATCCAGTATGGCTACTTTAACCGCACCAAGGAGCGCTTCTTTCCGGACGGGTTCGAGAAGGGGTGGCCGATCCGATGATAGACCATTGATAACGGGCAACTGTCATCAGTGAAATATTTGTTCCATTGCACGAAGAGCCGCCATTGTACAATGGTGGCTCTTGTTTTTTTCAATCGTTCCGGTGCATCGGCTATTTCAGCAGCGGCTCCAGCTTCTTCAGATCGAAACCTCGCACGACGCTGCCGTAGATGATGAAGATGGGGGTTGCATTCTGCCCCTGCTCCTTGGCGATCTGCTCGTGCGCCTGCTGCAGCGCAATACCCTCCGGCGTCACTTCGGACTGCTTCCACTTGTCCAGCTTGCCCGTCGCCACATCGAGGTAGGCCTTCTCCTTGTCCTTGGCAGAGAGAATGTACTGCACCTTTCCCTTGGAAGCGGGATGGATCTTCAATGGGATGAAGAAGATGTAACGGGTGACATCGCTGCGTTTTTGGAAGTAGGCCTCGGCCTTTTTGCAGAAGGGGCAATCCGGGTCGGTGAACTCTATCACGGTGATCCTGCCGTTGCCGACTTTGACCGCCTTGCCGAGGTCCAGGTCCTTGGCGGATACCAGCGTGGCGAGAACGAGCACAAGGAGGGAGGCGGCGGCCCAAAGGGCCAGGCGCTTCCACGGTCCACCGCTTGCTTTACACATCACTACCCCCTTACCTGGAAACCGGTGAACTCACCGGTGTGTTGGTCCCGCTTTTCGATCAGTTCGTCCACCCGGGCCAGCTCCGGCCCCCTACGGCACCACTGCACCATGGCGAGCACGTCCGCCTCCTCGCCCTCGAAACAGGCCTCGACGGATCCGTCGGAGAGGTTGCGGACCCAGCCGCTCACCCCGAGCTGCTGAGCAGTGCGGGCGGTGTGGTGCCGGAAGGCCACTCCCTGCACCCTGCCGCGCACGATCAGGCTCGCCCTTATCTTCATTTCTCCCCCAGTTCCTTGGAACGGGCCACGCAGACGTCGACGGCGTTGATGGTGGCGGCGCGGAACCCGTCGCGATCGAGCGAGTGCATGGCGGCGATGGTGGTCCCACCCGGTGAAGCGACGTTGCTCTTCAGGACCGCCGGGTGCTCGTGGCTCTCCAGGAGCAACTTCGCGGTGCCGTAGACGGTCTGTGCGGCCAGGGCGGTGGCGACGTCGCGGGTGAGGCCGTGTTTGACACCGGCGTCGCTCAGCGCCTCGATGAAGGTGAGCACGTAGGCCGGGCCGCTGCCGGAAACGCCGGTGACGGCGTCGAGCAGTTTCTCGTCCACGACGCAGGTGGTGCCGACCAGGTCGAAGATCCTGCGGGTGAGCACCAGGTCGTCCTCGGTGGCGTTGTAGCCGCGGGAGATGGCCGATGCGCCCTGGAGCACCAGAGCGGGAGTGTTGGGCATCACCCGGACCACGCGCGCCCCGGAGCCGAGCATCCCCTCGATGGCGGCGCTTTTGACCCCTGCCATGATGGAGATGAAGAGCTTTTCGGTGAGACCCGTGCCGAGGGCGCCGAGCACCTGCGGGGCGACCTGGGGCTTGACGGCCAGGACGATGGTGTCGCTCATCCGGCACAGTTCCACGTTGTCGGCGAGGACCCGCACACCGTAGCGTTCCACGAGCAGGTTGCGCCGCGCTTCGGACGGCTCGGACACGGCAAGTTCCGCCGCCGGCACGCCCCCGGCCAGAAGCCCCTTGATGATCGCCTCCGCCATGTTGCCGCCGCCGATGAACCCTATGTTCCTGTCCATGTCTTTGCCTCCCTTTACCTGTGATTTGGTTCAAAGATAGGTAATAAATCCGGCTCCAAATGTCAATAGAATTGATGTGCTTTAATTATTACTGTTCCGGCTGGAGCACGGGTTGTTACTGCCTGGTAATGGGTTAGACTGAACGCCGGAGGTGCAACGTGTTCAAAGGCATAACCGGTAATGTCTTCATACTGGGTCTGGTCAGCTTCTTCACTGACGTCTCCAGCGAGATGATCTACCCGTTGCTGCCCCTGTTTCTCACCGGCCTGCTCGGGGCTGGTCCTGCCTTTCTCGGCGCCATTGAGGGCGTTGCCGAATCAACCGCCTCCCTGTTAAAGCTTCTTTCCGGCATCATGTCGGACCGGGTGCGCCGCAGGAAGCGCCTGGTACTTATGGGCTACTCCGTCTCGGCGCTGATGCGTCCCCTGGTGGGGAGCGCCACCTCGCCCATGGCGGTGCTGCTGATCCGCACTGGCGACCGGGTCGGCAAAGGCATCCGCACCTCGCCCCGTGACGCGCTCATCGCCGACTCGGTGGACCCGTCGCTGCGCGGCAAGGCCTACGGCTTTCACCGCTCCATGGACCACGCCGGCGCCCTGGTGGGGCCGCTTTTGGCCACCTTCCTGCTCGCCTACGTGGTCAAGGACCTGCGGCAGTTGTTCTGGCTGGCGGGGATCCCGGGCCTCATTGCCGTGCTCCTCATCGTGTGGAAGGTGAGCGAGACCGAGCACGCGCCGCAGCCAAAGACGGGGCTGCAACTGGCCAAGCTACCGGCGGGGGGGCTGAGAAGGTACCTGCTGGTCCTGTTCCTGTTCACCCTGGGCAACTCTTCGGATGCCTTCTTGCTGCTCAAGGCCGGAGCCGTCGGTACGCCCTCCTACCGGCTGCCGCTTCTGTGGGCCTTTTTTCACCTGGTTAAGATGCTCTCCTCTATGCCGTTTGGCGCGCTCTCGGACCGCGTCGGCAGACGCTCGGTGATCGTGGCCGGCTGGTGCGTCTATTCCCTTTCCTATCTCGGTTTCGGGGTCGCCCGCAGCGAGTGGCAGATCTGGCTCCTCTTTGCCGTGTACGGCCTGTTCTTCGGCCTTACCGAAGGGGTCGAGAAGGCGTTTCTGGCAGACATGGCGCAGCCTGCGCAACGCGGTGCCGCCTTTGGCTGGTATAACTTCGCCGTCGGTGTGGGTGCCCTGCCGGCGAGCCTCCTCTTCGGTCTCATCTGGCACAGTTTCGGTTCCATGGCCCCCTTTATTTACGGTGCTTTCCTCGCCGCCGTCGCGGCGCTCCTGCTGCTTGTCCTGGTCAAAACTCCTCCTGCCTGCGTCGAACGCGGCTGATCTTCACGCCACCGTTCCCGTTCCATCGCGTCCGCCACGCGCCACCTTTTTCGCTCTTCCCCGGTCTGCCCCAAAAACGTCCGCTGTGACAATTGAATGTGATTCTCTCTCAGTAACAATCCTAGTTCTCACATCATCCCGTCTGATCCTTTTCCACTCTCTATAAGAAAATCTACTGCTGCTTTCGATTCTTCCTAAAGTTGCCACGGTGGCTGCCGAGAAGGATTCCTGTGTCACAGAAAGAACGCTGATACAAAAAGCTGAGTCAATATACCGGACTGGTAGCACCATTGCAGTCATGATTTTGTCACTTGAACACTCGTAATACAGACGCAATGTCTGTAAGTAAAGCAGCCACAAGCGAAATTGTATCGTGGCCCAAAGGTTGCAAAACCGAGCCGAACGAGGGCGCAGCCGAGGCACAAGAACTGTCATAGACTTCAAGTTTTAAATTATTGGTAGTGTTTAATTTTTCGCTGTCTGGTTGAAGAAAAATTTATGATAAGCACAAATATAATGAGCATGAACTTGCGCAATCAAATTTCTGTTGTAACTTTGACATTAGTGCAAGTTATGCCAATGTCTTGATTATTAATTTCTATTTAAAGTTTGTTAATGTGACGGTGGCCGCTGTGCTGCTCTCACCACACAGACCCGACCCAAAGTTTTTCCTGATCATATAAACAGTATCAACTAAGTCTGAAAATACAGAACACAGAATGTAGCTGCCGTCCTTTGTCGCAACTCGACCAACGCGGCGGTGTGTCCTGCGCACGTAAGCATTAAAACATCATGAGGAGGTGTACGGCTTTTCCACAAAACGGGGCAAAAACAGAGTTGGAGATGCAATAACGAATGGAAAGGAGGTTGAATTAATGGGGATCAAACAGGTTCCACTAGTACTTCTGTGTATCTCCCTGCTCCCGGCTACCGCCGGTTGGGCTGCGGAAATACACGGCAGAAGTTCCACCCAGTTCCAATCATTCAACAACGAACTGTTGAGTGACAGTCGTCAAATTGAGCTGGCCGAATATCTGCGGCTGTCGATCACCAACATCGACAAGGATGGAAAGTTCTCGATCCATGGCTACGGCAGGGGGTCACAGGATTTCACCAACGGTGAAGGGCTGACCGGCAGGCTCTACTACCTCTATGGTGACTACCGCGGGCTGTTCGACAAGATCGATTTCAAGATCGGGCGTCAGTTCGTCAATCTGGCTGCTGGCAACGCCATCATCGATGGTGCGCAGGTAGACCTGAAAAACGTGGGGCCGGTGGCTTTCACAGTGATGGGCGGTCACGACGTGGTGTACAGCCTGAACGGCGAGTCTGGGGACGCCGGCAACACGGTGTTCGGCCTGAGCGCGTACCTGACCGGCTTCAGGACCACGGACGCCGAGTTGAGCTGGTTCCGCAAGTTTGACGGCGGTGACGTTACCAGGGACATCGTCGGCGGTTCCTTCAAGCAGTACCTGCTGAACAACCTGAAAGTGTACGGCAACGCGAAATACGACACCACCGCCGAAGCTTTCAACGAGGTGCTGGGCGGGCTGAAGTACTTCCCCAGATCCGACCTTATCTTCACGGGTGAGTACTACAAGAGTTATGCGACCTTTGACACCACCTCCATTTACTCCGTCTTTGCGGTGAACGATTACCAGGAGGCTGTGTTCAGGGCTGACTACATCATGGGGGACAAGCTTTCGCTCAACCTCGGTTACAACAGGCAATGGTATGGCGATGACGGCCACGCCAACGTCTACGAAGCGGGCGCCAGCATCCGCCCCATCGAGCCCCTCAAGGTGAATGTCGAGTATGCCAACCGCAACGGCTATTACGGCAACACTAACGGCTTCATCATCGATGCCAATTACGACCTCAACAAGGTCTCCCAGGTAGCCGGTGGCTTCACCTACGACGTCTACCAGCGCGACTCGCTCACCGGCGAGGAGACGGCCCGCAGATACTGGTTGGGCGGCAAGTATAAGGTCGCGGGCAACATGGCGGTCTCCGGCCGCATCCAGGACGATGTCAACGCGCGTTACGACAACAACGTCTCGGGCCGGTTGACGTTCGATATCGATTTCTAGAAAGGGGGTGCTACTGTGAGGAAATTGTTGTTTGTTTGCATGCTGTGCTTGATGTCAGCCTTGTATGCCCAACAGGCGTTGGCCGAGAAACAGCAGCACAAGGAATACGCGGAGATGAAAGTCTCCGAGTGCAACGACTGCCATAAAGGCGAAGGCGTTGCACCCAACCACGATGGCGATTGGGTGCGCAACCATCGCAACCTGGCCAGCAGGGGCAACAATAACTGCGGCCAGTGCCACACCCAGTCGTACTGCCTGGACTGCCACCAGGGCGGTGGCATCAATGCCGATCTGACCAAATCTACCTTCGGTCGTGACTACGTGCCCAAAAGCCACAGAAGCGACTTCGTGAACCTGCATCCGCTGAAGGCACAGGACAACCCGCAAAGCTGCCTGCGCTGCCATGACCAGAAGTACTGCAACTCCTGCCATGCGCGCTTCCCCAAAGGGAGCATGAGGATCAAGTCGCACCTGATGCTCGGCCCCAACAACCAGCAGTACGCGCCGGCCTTGGGTGAGCATGCCATTGAGGCGCGTCGCAACCTGCAGTCCTGTCAGACCTGTCATCCGGAAGGCGACGTCTGCATCCAGTGCCACTCTGGCGGCAAGACCAATCCGCACCCCCGCAACTGGAAAGGCATCAGCTCTAACTTCAGAGACAAGGCCGGCAATAAGGTGTGTTTGAAATGCCACCTGCCGGGAACTTTTTAATCGCGTGTAACCAATCAACGAAGGAGGATTGAGCATGAGTAAAAGGGTATTCAAGTATTCAGCCGTAATCGCCTCGCTACTGACGACCGCCGTCTTTACCGGCTGCGGTACCAGCCACAAAGAGGGCAATCTCACGGTTGGCGATGTCGCCAAAGTAGACGAAAGCCTCTGCGCCCAGTGCCATGGCAGCGCCCGCGAAAAGCTGACCGGACGCGTGATTTACGACGACTACTCGCAGTCTGTCCACGCTTTGAACCAGATCGGCTGCCAGGACTGCCACGGCGGTGGCGCCCAGCATAACGGCGTTGGCCCCATCCCCTATCCGAAGCCGGGTCCGGACCAATGTAAGGTCTGCCACGACAGCGCGGCTGATCCGGTGGTCACCAAGTACCTCGGCTCGAAGCACTTCTCCGTGGCGATCGAGAACGAAGAGAACGAGCCCTGCCAGCGCTGCCACACCCATGAGGGCGCGGTGCTCGCGGCCCAGTTCCATTTCACCGGCGACGGCCCGACCATGGATGCCTTGGTAAACGCCCCGGGCGTGATCCCCGAGCCTTCTCCGATCAAGTGCAACACCTGCCACGTGACCCATAAGCCCAACGAGCTGCGTATCGACTCCGCATGGCAGCCCTCCACTGTCAAAGGCGCCGCTGTAGCCGGCGGAAGCGACCAGTACCGCCTCTGCACCCAGTGCCACACCTACATCAATCCGGCCGGCGCTCTGGCTGGTTCGGGCAGCGCAACTTCCGGCACCGTGCGGGTTGGCCACCACGAGACCTCCTGGTACAGGGTAATCGCCTCCACCCACTACGATGACCCGACCACCGAGGAAATCGAAGGGTACGGCGTGCGCACCACCAACGAGAACTCCTGCTTCGATTGCCACGGCCACGAGTCCAAAACCAACTCCAGCACCTCCACCGCGAGCCCGACCATCTACACCGACTGGGCCCAGTCCGGTCACGCTGGTGGCATCCTGGTTGCCAAGCTGGCAGCTGCGACCGCTAACCCGGTCAACACCACCCTGCCCAGGACCGACCCGGTCCGCGTTGCCCAGGGGATCGCTCAGGTCGACGCAGTCATGGCCGCAGTGGCCGACATCCCGATCGAGAACGGCCAAAGCTGCGCAAGGTGCCACACCTCGTCCGGCCTCGTGCAGTTCCTTGCTAACCCGGCGCTTGGCGGCTCTTACACCATCAACGCAACAACTGGCGTGGCCACTACGGTCTCTTCCACCATCGTCGCTCCCCCGACCGGCGAGCTGGTCATGTGCTGGGGCTGCCACAGCGATGCGGGTAACGGCGTAGTCCGTCCGCTGGCGACCGCCAACGGTACTGCGACCACGAAATACACCGCGACCAGCAAAGGGCACGTGCCGACCGCCTACCAGATCGACGCAGGCAAAAACAACTGGTTCATCGATGTCGGCAAGTCCAACATCTGCATCACCTGCCACGATGGTCGCAACTCCGACCCCGCCGCAGTAACTGCAGCGATGACCGCAAATGCAGCGACTGCCTCTACTCTTGGTTCGCACCACGCGTCCGCGGCAGCCACCATGTACGTGAAGCAGGGCTTCTACAACCTCTCCACCGGCACCGCCTACGTGAAGTCCCTGAAGGCTGACCTTGACGGCGGTACTGTCACCAGTACCCACCGCAAACTGGGTACCCCCGCGATCAACGGCGACAGCCACAACCCGACCAAGTTCGTGGCCGGCTTCCTCGACTCCGAGGGCCCGTGTGTGACCTGCCACCTGACCGGCAGCCACAGCCTGGCGATGGACCAGAAGACCATCGACGCAGTCTGCTCCAACTGCCACACCTCTGAGGCTGGTCACTCCATCGCCACCGCGGCGGACTTCGCGACCTACTTCCTCGAGCCGCAATCCGAAGTCTTCCAGGATGCGCTGGCCCTCGCGGCAGCGGTCTTCAACAGCAATCAGTCCACCATCGTGTTGGCTAAAAACAGGTCCGGCGAGTACTCTGCGTACAAGAAAAACGGTACGGTTCCCTTCAACGATGCCAACTACGCAGCCTACCTGGCAGGCGGAACTGCCCCGAGTTCGGCTGCCGCTGCAGACTGGACCACGGTTGCAGGCTCGGCACCTTACACCAACAAGACCAAGCTGCTGGGCGCCGTTTCCAACGTATTGTTCCTGAGCAAGGACAAGGCTGCTTACGCCCACGCCAGGACCTACACCCGCAGGCTTCTCTACGACAGCATTGACTTCCTCGATGACGGTTCGCTCAACGGCACCGTGGGCGCCACCGCTGTCGCTATCAGCCCGACCGTGTACGGCAAAGGCGCCACCGCCTACACCGACGGCACCCTTACCACCCTTGCCACCGGCACCACCGAGGCCATGGTTTACCTCATTGGCTGGAGCCGTAGCACCGGTGCCTGGAACTCCACCGCGCGCCCGTAGTGAGCGAGCGGTGATCAGCTGAACCAGTACCCGCCCCGCCTCGAAAGAGGCGGGGCTTTTTCACTTCACTGACGGCGCTAGGGTCTGCGCCGCCGCGGCAGCCAGACCTTCTGGAAGCAAAGTATGATGCTCACTCTCCACAAAAAACGCATCGCACCGACCTGCATCGCCTTTTCCGTGGTGGCGCACCTGGTCTTGCTACTTCCCTTCTGGAAGTACGGCAGGTACAACTTCGGCAATGCGGTTGGGCCGTTGCAGGCGGTGATGGTCGATCTGGCCCAGGCAAGTCCGCAGATGGCACCGGTCCCCAAGACGAACCTGCCGGAGGTGACAACGTCCGCGTCGGCGCCGGTAACGGCGCCAAAAGCTGCGCTGGCGAGGGAGCCGGAAAGCCTCCCCCTGCCGACACAGAGCCAACCTTCACCCACCGGCGAATCGGCGCCTCCCGTCGAACCGTCCTCCCCCCTCGTCTCGGATGCACAGCCAGACAACGCAGGTCAGACCATCAAGGCCGCAACTGTGGCACCGCCCACCGTCGCGAAAAAGGCCGCTACCCCCTTAGTCCATCCCCCTTTGCGGCAGGCGGCGGAGTTCCTGGCGGCGGCGCGTGAGCGTCTCACCTACCAGATCAGCATGTTCAATGTTCCGGTGGGGAGCGCCGAACTGGAGGCGAAAAGGGAGCAAGGGGAGGTGCGGATTTCCCTGAAGGTGAAATCCTCAGCCGCGTTTTCGGGGATTTACCCTGTCGACGACCTGGTCGAGACGCGTCACATTGGGGGGAATTACATCTTGACCCGCATCAGGCAGCGGGAAGGGAGCTTCCGGAGCGACCGGGGCTTCACTCTGATGCTGCGCGACAAGAAGGTGTTCTGGATTGATCGCCTCACCAGCCGCAGTCTCAACGAGACCGTCCCCACTAGCGATGTAACCGATATCATCTCCGGGCTCTACTACCTGCGCAACCGCCCGTTAGAGGTGAGCAAAACGGAAAACCTCCACGTCTACGACAGTGACACCTACGCCGATCTCCCCGTGGAGGTCTTGCGGCGCGAGCGGATCGATCTCCCCGGGCTCAGAAAGGCAGATACAATCGTGATCCGACCGGTGCTGAAGACCGATGGCATCTTCAAGAGGACGGGTGATGTCACCATCTGGCTCACCGACGATGCCCAGAGGGTGCCGGTGAAGGTGGAAACACACATCGCGTTGGGAAAGGTCACCATCGCACTGGTAGCGGCTGACACTGAAACGAATGCACCCACCTCTGAAACAATCTCGGCGAAGGCTGACACACAGTAGATTATATCAGTGTAGCGGTCACACCTTTTTGTTACACTGTCGGCATGAGAGTCCCGATAGCTGCCATTTTGACAGTCCTCGTTTTCGCCGCTCCGTCGCAGGGGGCAGGCCTCGGCGCGCCGAAACTCTCCAATCCCCTTGATTCCCCAACCCTTTCCGAACCTCTCGCCACGACGGCCTTGTTCGACACCACACACTTTTTGACCAATGCGGGGCTTGCCTATTCGGCCTCTCCGGCCCTTGTGCTGGAACCGGAGTTGGGGGTCAGCTACCGCGGCACCGGTCAGGAACTGCACGGCGGGTTGGAGCAGTCGATGCACCGGGTGCATGCACGGGCAGGGTGGAAGGTTTCCCTTTCCGAAACCCTCTATTTCTCTGCCGCCGCCAAATTTTCCCTCTTGACCATCGAAAACACAGGTGCGAGCACCGGGGAGGAAATGGGCACTCGGCCGGGGAGTGGCGGGCATGTGGGCTACGACTTCAGCAACCCTACCCGGGCGCCGCTGCGGTGGACCGGCGAGGTGGGCGTGCACCTCACGCCGCGCACCGATCTCATGCTCTACTACGACCAGGACCCGGTCACGGGGTGGTCCGCCACCGGCCAGCACCAGGAAGAGCGGGTCGGCACCCGGTTCATCTTCAGGTTCAAATAGCAAAGGAGGACACGTGAGCCAGCTCCTATCCATCGACCAGGGCACGACCAGCAGCAGGGCCACCCTGTACGGCCGCGACGGCGACGCTGTCGCCACCTTCTCGCAGTCGCTCACCCAGCACTACCCCAATCCCGGCTGGGTGGAACACGACCCGGAGGAGATCTGGCGCGGGCAGCTCGACTGCGTGCGCCGCGTGCTTGGCGCGGCGGGCAAGGGTGACGTGGCTGGTATCGGCATCACCAACCAGCGCGAGACCACGGTGATCTGGGAGCGCGCCACGGGGAAACCGCTGCATCACGCCATCGTCTGGCAGGACCGGCGCACCGCTGAGTTCACGGAACGCCTGAAGCGGGAGGGGGCGGAGGCGATGGTGCGGCAGCGCACCGGTCTGCTGCTCGATCCCTATTTCTCGGCCAGCAAACTCACCTGGCTGCTGGACTCCATGCCGGGACTCAGGGGCCGCTGCGAGCGGGGGGAGGTCTGCTTCGGCACCATCGATTCCTGGCTCATCTTCCGGTTGACCGGCGGCAGGAGCCACGTCACCGACCTTTCCAACGCCAGCCGCACCATGCTCTTCAACATCCAGACCCTCACGTGGGACGAGGAGCTGTTGCGGCTGTTCAGGGTGCCGCGCGCCATGCTCCCCGAGGTGCTCGCCAGTGCCGCCCACTTCGGCACTACCAGTGCCGAAGTGCTCGGAGCGGAGATCCCCGTCACCGGCGTGGCGGGCGACCAGCAGGCCGCGCTGTTCGGGCAGGCATGCTTCACGCCGGGGATGGCCAAGGCCACCTTCGGGACCGGCGCTTTCGTGGTCATGAACTGCGGTTCCCGCCCAGCCGGCGGCGAGGGGGTGCTCTCCACCATCGCCTGGCAACTCCCGGGAGAGCCGGTGCAGTATGCCCTGGAGGGGTCCATCTTCATTGCCGGCGCTGCCGTGCAGTGGCTGGAGGAAGGGCTGGGGATGATTGCGGGCCCGGCAGAGGTCGAGGCGCTGGCCCGCAGCGTGGCCGACAGCGGCGGTGTCTACTTCGTGCCCGCCCTTTCCGGGCTGGGCACCCCGTACTGGGACCCCTATGCCAGGGGGGTAATCGCCGGCCTGACCCGCGGCAGCGGCAGGGCGCACCTGGCGCGCGCCGCCCTGGAGGCGATCGCCTTCCAGACCGTGGACGCCATCCGCGCCATGGAAGGGGCGAGCGGCATCGCCCTGAGGGAGTTGCGGGTGGACGGCGGTGCCACGCGCAACGACCTCCTGCTCGAGATCCAGTCCGACCTGTTGGGGACAGCTGTAGTGAGACCCCGGTGTACCGAGAGCACCTCGCTGGGGGCCGCCTTCCTGGCCGGCATCGGGGCCGGGGTGCTGGATACGGAGCGGATCGGGAGCCAGTGGGCGCTGGACCGGCGTTTCCAGCCGACTCTCGCGCCGGAGCGCCGCGAGGAAATGTGCCGCGGCTGGAAAAAATGCGTGCAACTCTCGCTTGGTTGGGCTAAGTAAGAAAGGCCCTGGCAGCAAGGGTGTTAAGGACAAAGGCGTATTTAACGCAAAGACGTAGAGTCGCAGAGAAAACCGGTACAGCAAAGCAAGCCCTTTAAGTCAAACCCTTAGGGAGGGCGGTTGCAGTCCAAAAGAGTTACCTTTGCGCCTTTGCGGCTTTGCGCCAAGAACCCAATTTTGCTTTTGGAGGGGTAAGTGACGGACCGGAACGCGAACCTGGACATACTGAAAAGCGGGCGCACCTTCGACATGCTGGTTATCGGGGGGGGGGCGACCGGGTGCGGCATCGCGGTCGACGCCGCCAGCCGCGGCCTGTCGGTGGCGCTGGTGGAGCGGGGCGACTTCGGCTGCGGCACCAGCAGCAAGAGCACCAAGCTGATCCACGGCGGCGTGCGCTACCTGGAGTCGGCGGTGCTGCACCGGGACCGGGTACAGTTCAACCTCGTTCGCGACGGGCTGCACGAGCGCAACATCCTCCTGAAGATCGCCCCGCACCTTTGCCACCGGCTCACCCTGGTCACCCCACTCTACGGCCTGGCCCAAGTGCCCTACGTCTGGACGGGGCTCAAGCTGTACGACCTGCTGGCGGGTGAAGCGGGCCTGGGGCACAGCAGCTTCGTCGGTCGCCGCGAAGTGCTGCGCCGCTTCCCCATGATCCGGGAGGAGGGGTTGAAGGGGGGAGTGCAGTACTACGACGGCCAGTTCAATGACGTGCGCATGAACGTGGCCCTGGCGCAGACCGCCACCAGGGAAGGGGCGGTGATCGCCAACTATGTCGAAGTCGTGGCGCTCATGCGGGATAAGGGGCGGGTGGCCGGGGCCGTGGTGCGGGACCCGCTGGTCGGGGCGTCGTGGCAGATCCGCGCCCGTTGCGTGGTCAACGCCTGCGGTTCTTCCGCCGACATCGTGCGCCGCCTCGACGACCCCACCGCCGCCTCCCTGCTCAGGGTAAGCCGCGGCATCCACATCATCCTCCCCGGACGCTTTGCTCCCGCCGGGGCCGGGATCATGATCCCCAAGACCGACGACGGCCGCGTGCTCTTCGTGCTCCCCTGGGAAGGAAACTGCCTGGTTGGTACCACCGAGGAACCGGCCGAGGCGAGCGAGGTGCCGATGGCGCAGGAGAAGGACGTTGACTACCTGCTGCGCCACCTGCGGCGCTACTTCAACCTGGGCGCCAAGCCCACCGACATCACCGCATCGTGGGCAGGGCTGAGGCCGCTGGTGCACGACCCGTTCACCGCCGACACGGCGGAACTGGCGCGCGACCACGTCGTCAGCTGCTCACCGACCGGGCTCATCACCATCGTCGGCGGCAAGTGGACCTCCTACCGGAAGATGGCGCTGGACGCCGTCAATTTCGCGGTGAACCACGCGGGGCTGACGCCGCAGCAACCATGTCACACCGACCGCATCATGCTGGCGGGCGGCGAGCATTTCGGCGAGGAAATGTTCAAGGAATTGGAGCGCAAGCACGGATTCCCTCCCGACGTCACGCTGCACCTGCACCGCTCCTACGGGGACCGCGCCCTGGACGTGGCCCTGTACTGCCACGGAGCACTGGGGGGCAGGCTGATCCAGGGGCACCCCTACCTCAGGGGGGAGGTACTCTACGCCACGCACAACGAGATGGCGCAGCGTGCGCTCGACTTCCTGGAGCGGCGCGTCACCTTGGCCCTGCTCGACCGCAAAGCTGCCCGCGCGGCGGCTCCCGAGGTGGTCGCGCTGATGGCGGCGGAACTGGGATGGAATCCCGAGCGGCAGACGCGAGAGCTCGAGGAGGTCGCCTACGCCTTGCGCGAGGTGTGACCCCGGGGCTGGGACGACGTAAAAAAGGGGGCTCCTGTCTTTGGACAGGAGCCCCCTTTCTCGTTTCCGGTTCGGCCGGTGTCAGATGTGGCAGGCGGCGCAGAGACGCCCGGTGTTGGTCACCGTCACCTGGGTGCGCCCGGAAGTGAAGCCGACGAAGCCGGGGTAGCCGAAGTTCTGGTAGTTGGGCGTCGTCGGGGTGGTGCCGGTGATCCTGGTGCTGCCGACGCCGACGTTGATGGTCGGCGGCGACCCGTTGCCGTGGCAGACCGGGATGATGCACTCGGCCGCGCCGTAGGTCTGGACGTAGGGGGCGTGGGCCGGGAGGATGGTCGGCATGGCAATCCCCGCCTGCACCGTGAAGCGCGCCGGGAACCAGCTCAGGGGGTGGACGGAAAAGGCGTTGCCGGCGTGGCAGCTCGAATCGACGCCGCCGGGTTGGTCGTCGAAGCAGGAAGGCCCCGAGCTGGGCACGCCGCGGTAGTCGGTGCCGTGGCAGACACTGGTGGCGCAGCTTTGGGTGGCGGCGCGGGCCTGGTCCGGGAAGGTGGTCGCCAATGCTCCCGTGATGAGGACGCCGGGGTCGATACCCGTGGCGGCCACCCGCTGCCTGATCCACTGGCCGTGCAGCGCATAGTCCCGTCCGTCCCATGCCAGCG
Organism: Geomonas agri; assembly: GCF_020179605.1. Lineage (NCBI taxonomy): Bacteria > Pseudomonadati > Thermodesulfobacteriota > Desulfuromonadia > Geobacterales > Geobacteraceae > Geomonas > Geomonas agri. Next base: position 2,581,616 of record NZ_JAINZO010000001.1, on the reverse strand, counting down.
GATGGACGTCGACCTGGTTGCCCAGATGGCATTGGGTGCAGGCAACCTTGGAGATACCGCCGCTGAAATCTGTGCCGTGGCATGGTGCGCAGTCCTCGAGGTGTCCGATGGCCGCTACCGCGTGTCGTGCCGGCAGCCAGTCGCTGGGATGGGCACCCTTGTCGGGATCGAAGTTGGCGTGGTTGTTGTTATCCCCGCAGCCGACAAGCGACAGGACCAAAAGGCACCAAAGCATGGCAAGAGCTTGAGTTGGTCTGGTTACCTGTGACATGTTTTGCACCTCTCATTGTTTTGCCGCCCGTGGCATTTCAGGCAGGATGCGGGGTTGATCCTTCCTTCAACCCTGTGACGGCTGAGGTAGTCGCCCCGGTGAGGCAGCGACAGTTCGGGCCGGTCCTTGTACTTGTCGCTGGGCTTGATCTCTTCCTTGTGTGCGTGGCAGCGGACACAGAAAGACTCCTTGTGGCAGGTGTTGCAGGCGTCGCGCTGCTGGGCCGCGTAGATCTTGTGCTTCAAGTAGAAGTCCTGGGCCTGGTGGCTGAGCGCGGTCCACTGGTCGGTATGGCATTCCGCGCACCTGGGCAGGCCCTTGACCTCTTCGGGATGGACGCGGGCGATACTGTTGGTATTGGCACAGGCGTAAAGGAAGGAGAGCATCATTCCCATTACCATTACATAAGCGGTCTTTTTCACTATTTCCCCTCCTTTCCAATACCGAAGGCGTAGCTGAGCCTGATCAGGCCGCGCAGCTCGTTATCGAAGTCCGCGCTGCGGATGTAGTCGACGTCGGCTGCTACCCTGAGGTTTGGGCTGAAATCATACCCGGCGGCAGCCGCCAGGGAAAAGGTGTTCTCCCGCCCGCTGATGCTGCTGTCGAAATCGACGTCGAAGAAGTCGAGGGTCAAGTCGGCGGGGCCGAACTTCTGCGTAGCCCAGGCGCGGTACTGGTTGTAGCGCAGCCGGGCGGTCGAGCCGTCCATGCGGTGGAAGGACAACCCGGCGGCAAGCCCGGTGCCGGTGCTGAAGTTGCCGGTGACGCCGTAGTAGTCCGCATCGCCGGCCAGGTCGTACTCGTAGCGGTTATATTCGGCGGAGAGGCCGATGTTCTTGGTGGCGTTGAAGCCGACGCTCCCCCCCACGTTCCACATCTCCTCGCCGGGGAGGATGATACCGTTGGTGAGGCTCAGCGTGTTGGTGGTGACCTGGTAGAAGTAGTCCTGGTAATGGACGTTCTGCAGCGACGCGGAGAGCCTGAGCGCATCGGTGGGGGTGACGCTGGCCGTGTAGGCATGCTCCATCCATCCCCTGGTGAGCGAGTTGTAGGTGGAGCGACCGGTGATGTCCACCATGGCCACCGGGTGCAGCCACAGGTCCACCCCCTCCTCCTCGCGTATCCCTTCGCCGCTCACCTGCGTTCTCAGGGCGCTCAATCCCACCGAGTAGTATTTGGACATGGAGTGGGCCAGCCGGCCGCCGTAGATGAGGTCGCCCCCCTCGATATCCGGCTCGGTCACCGCGGGGTTGCCGACGAAGGCTGCCGCAGTGAAGCCCGCGAGCAGGTCGGTCCTCAGGTAGAGCCCGTCGATGCGCTCGGTCGCCACCCCCTCGACCACCCACTGCCGCCCCGCGTTGGCGGTGAAGTTGCCGCGGTTGGCGCGATAGCTCAAGAAGCCGTACTGGATGTCACCCTCGGTGCGACGCTCGAAGCTGCGGTCCCCGAGGTCGACGCGCCCCCAGCCGCCGATCTCAAGCGAGATGGCACCGGGGCCGGCGCTGTCGCTGGCGGAGAGGTTCAGGTATTCGTAGAGCGGGAAAAGGTGATCGTCGAACACCCCTTCCCTCATGCGCAGGATGGTCTCGGAATTGCCGTTTATCGCGGTGGCGTCGGCGGCCTGCTGGCCGCAGATGACCAGCGCGCATGCCAACAGGATGCTCCCCACCGCCTTGAGAGCGCCGGGGGGCGCCGGTGTCGTTATTTTCTCTTTAATTTTCAAAACATTTCCTCCTTTCTTGGTTCGATCTGGTTACCGGTGGGGAAATGCAGTTGCAAATGAAACCGGGGGCGCGAACGCCCCCGGCGGGTCAGAACAAAAACATCACCAGTTCAGCAGCAGCTTCATCATACGTGCGGCGGAACTGCCCGTAGTGAGGCTGGTCGGCACCAGTGCCGGGCGGTTCTGCCCGTGCATGGGGATCACGTCGGCGACCCTGCCCTGGCCGTGGCATAAGGTGCACTGTTCGGTGGCCGACGGCATGGTCGAGCGGGCGACACCCATGTTGGTGTAGGAAGGTCCGGCCAGGGCTGCCCCAAGCTGCGCGCCGTTGGCGTTCATGTGGGCCTTGGCCAGTGGGGTGTCGTGACAGGAGACGCAGGCAGCGGTTACCGGCGCCACCACCAGGTCCGTCGGGTTGGGGACGGTGGCGCGCGCCGCGGTGATGGTGGCGGTGGTCGGGGTGGCTCCGTCGGCGACGACCTGGGTCGACGGCAGCGCTCTCGGGCGCAGGGCCTCGATCACGTCCGGGGTGTAGCTCTGCTGGGTGACGTGGCAGGCGTCGCAGTTGCCCAGCATGTTGGGGAAGGTGACCTCTTCGCCGGCGATCAGGGTGATGCCGGTGCCCGGGCCGTTACGTACGTCGCGGATCGGGTTGGTGCGGGTCCCGCCTGCGTGGATGCCGTGGATCAGGTCCTTGAAGTTGTTGGAGAACTCGGGAAAGGTGAGCGCGTACCCCGGGGTGGCCCTGTTGGTAGCGAAGTTCGGGTCCCAGGTAGTCAGGATGCCGAGCTGGATCGGGGTGAAGGCGAAGCCGGCCATCCTGGCATCCGTGATGGTGCGCCCCGAGGTGGTCAGGTTCGGGTTGTGGCAGGTCACGCAGACCTGGGTCTGGTAGACGCGCTGGCCGCCGTGGGCCTCGAAGAACTCGTGGCAGTTGCGACACTTGTCGGGATCGACCACGGTGCGGCGTACCGCGTCCCCGGTGACCGGGACGATGACGGCGGGGGTGTGGCGGCCGGCGATCGACGCATCGAAGCCGGTCTGGGAGAAGTAGCTCTGCATCGCGACCGCACGCATCTGTGCACCCGCCGGGAAGGCGAACGCGGAGTTGATGGTGGCGGTGTAGAAGCCGCTGCCGTCGGGACCGGTGATGTTGCCGGTCGCCGCGTTGTTGGTGTTGAGCAGGGTCGTGATGGAGACGACGTCAGGCTGCGCCGCCACCTTGCCCAGGTTGTTGTAGTCGGCAGGTACGGCACCGCCGGAGTCGAGCTGCGGCTTCGCGTATGCGAGTATAAAGCTCGGGCTGCCGGTGAAACCGGGGAGGGCCGTGGTAAGCCCGGCGGCCGGGGTCGCCAGGGTGACCGGGGTGCCGTTACCGAGGATGCGGAACCTGATGGCCAGGTTGTTGCTACCGTCCACGGTGGCGCTGGCGAGTTCATACTGGAAGTTGGTCAGGCCGGCGGGAGCTGCGGGGTTGAGCGGACTCACCAGGGCCTGGGCGTGCGATTCGGTGATCGCCGTCGGTGTGTGGCACGCGTTGCAGCTCGCGTCGTTGGTGTAGACCGGGTGGGTCGGGCCGGTGGTGTTGGCTCCGGTGGCGAAGTCGATGTTGTCGTGGCAGCTGCCGCACGCCTTGCGGTTGGGCATGGTGCGCCAGTTGTCGCCCTGCGGGGTGACCGCCTGCTGTTGCGCTGTGTCGGCGCGATGGCACTTGCGGCACAGGGCGGCACTTTCGGGGAAGGCGATCTCGTTAAAGTTGATGCCGGCGTAGTTGTAGCCGGTCTGAGTCAGGTTGCTCCCCATGTGCAGCTTGTGGATCAGGGTGACGAACTCGCCCAGTACCTGGACCTCGCCGGTGGACGGGTCGGTGACACCGGGGTCGGCAGTCACGTAGGTCGTGCCGGTGAAGACACCGTTGGTCGGATTGGAGATGGCCCTGCCGTAGGCGCGCTGGCTGGTGTGGCAGACTACGCAGTAACGGGTGTCGACACGCCCGGCGTGCGGCGTGGTGATGCCCAGGCCCCACCCCTGCTGGTTGAGGTCGTTGGGGTCGCCCGGGTTGCCGTGGCACTCGTTGCAGTACTTGGTGAGCACGATGTTACGCTCGGCTGCGCCCGTGGTGGACGAGGTCACCTTGGCGCCGGTGGCCGGGACGAAGTCGTAGACGATGTTGATGGCGTTCTTGTAGATCAGCTGCGGCGAGGTGTTGGCGATGTTGCCGCCGTACTCGATCACCAGGCGGTGGGTAAGGCTCGGGTCGTAGGTGAGGTCGCCCAGGTCGTTTCTGCGGTTGTTGCCGGTGAATGTCATGGCGTTGACCTGGCTCTGGATCAGCTTGATGTCGCGGGCGAAGGTGTAGCGGTACTGGCCGTTGCCCAGGTACACCAGCGTCCCCTCGCGGTCCCTGGTCGGCCTGGTGGCGGTGGGGGCCGAACCGTCGGTGGGGAAGGTGGTCACGATGTAGCTGACCCAGTGCGACGGGGTGCCGTTACTGGCCGGGATCAGCTTGGCGATGGTAAAGGCCAGGTTGGTCAGCTGCCCCGATGCGTTCCTCCTGCCGATCCCCTCCACCGGCTGCCCGCTGGCGGTCTTCAACGTGAAGGTCACCACCGGCGGACTCTGGATGGTGACGCTGTTGACGGTGCTGTTTTGCTGGTCGAAGGTGATGTTGGCCTGCTGATCGGCAGTCGAGGAGCTCAGGTTGGTGAAAACGCCGGTGCCGGCAGGGCCCTGCTCGCCCCTGGGACCCCGGTCCCCTTCGCAGCCGCCCAGCAACAAAGCGGTGGCCGCGGTCGATGCAATCAAGAAAGCGGAAAACCTTTTCAAAAGCTTTTCTTGCATAAATCCTCCTTGTCTCTGGTGTCGCATTAAGGCTGCTTCTGGACCCGGAAAAAAAGCCACAGCAGATTTGCGCTAGAGGGGGGCAGTCAGGGGCGGGATTTATGAGCTGTCATAGTCCGTCACAATCATGTGAACACCTCCTGATTATTATTAGAGTTTTTAAACGCAAAGTGAAAACTTAACAGCTGTTCATGAAATATCAAGAGGGTGAGCCGCGTTTTTTGTGGTCGCTCCGGGGCCTGTCCCGTGACCATGTGCAGGAGGGTGGCGCACCGGCGCAACCGCCCCAATAAGACCTTGAATCGGTCAGGTCCGTGGGATAGAATGCTTAGTGGCTGGCATGATTTATGAAGAAGGGGGTGGGTGTCGAATTCGACTATTTAGGTCAGAAAGGGGAGTCCTACCAAACGGAGAGCCGTATGGGTATCACGGTGATTTTTCACAACGGGGAAGAGAAGAAGGTCCCTTCATATATGCTCGATTACCTGATCCGGGAAAACAGGATCGTGGCGTTTCAGCGGTCTTCGGGGTGGGTCCACATCGGGCGTGACCCGATTCGGAAGTCGCAGCAGCCGCTCACCAGGGCAGGGGAGCGGTGGAGCGACTTCCTTTTCAAGAGAAAGCAGGCTTGATCTAGCGTAAAATCTTTCTAAGCCAACCTCAAGGCCGGGCACCGCTTGAGGCGCTCCTGTCGTTTCGGACCGGTCGCTTCGAGCGGGACCCGCTCCATCATCAGCCCTACCTCTTCAGCGAAGCTTATCGCACACCGCACCGTCCTGGCGTAGGACTCTTCGTCCCGGGGCTGGGCCTCAGGCAGGTAAACCCTGGTCCGGTGGCTCGTTGTCCCGTAGATCGCCGCGACAACGACTTTGTCCTCTCCCTTGCGCAGCGAGCAGATGTAGCCCTGGCAGCTTTCCTGTCCTCCGGTCCCTTCCGGCGACAGGTAGGCGTTGTTGATGGACTGGTGCAGTTCCAGGACGTCATCGGCGGAGGGGCAGTCGATGGCGTCCAGGCCGGTTTCGAGCAAGAAGCGGACCGGTTCGTCGTCGCTGGCTGAGAAGAAGCCGTTCTGCAGGTCTCCCAGCGGGACGAATGACGTTTCCTGCTCTCCGAAGAAACCAGCGCGACTTTTTTCGGCAGCGGGGGCTGGCTCCGAAGGGGCCTCTCCCCCTGGCTCCGCGACGTCCGCGGTGCGATCCCAGGCAGGTTCCATCTCGTGCGCTGCCTGCAACTCCGAGAAGGGGGGGAGGGCGCCTTCCGCGAAGGTGGGCAGCGGCTCGGCACTTACATCCTGGATTCCCGGCAAGATCCGGCTCGGAAAGGCTTCCTCGCCCGGCCTGCACCCGGTGTTACTGTCTGCGGCGTCCCGGGGAGTAGCGGGTGTGGCCTCCTGGAGCGTTTCCGGTTGTTCTTGCTGCCCATGCTTCCCATCCGGTACGCGCCCCGGTGTTTCGGCCGGTTCCGCATCCAGGTGCTCTTCCTGGTCCGCCAGCCGCTGCAGGGCGGCATCTCTTTCCCCCTGCGCCCGTTCCAGTTCCTTGCGTAAGTGCGCCTGCGTCTCCTCGGCTTCGCGCGCTTGTCGTTCGTCCCTGGCGGCCAGCCGTGCGAGAGCGGTGTCCCTTTCGGCCCCGACCTGCACCAGTTCCCGACGCAACAGCCCCAGTTCGGCGTCAGTTCCCGTCTGTTCGCTCTGCGCTGCCAGTCGCTGCAGCGCCGCATCCCGTGCGGAGCTTGCCTCGGCCAGTTCCCGGCGCAGGGTGTCCAGTGCCTGATCCTTGCTCCGCGTGGACTCTTCCAGCGCCTCGGCCCGTTGCCGGGCGCCGGCGGCCTCACCGGACACCTTTTCCACCTCGAGGCGGGCCTCGTCGAGCTGAGAAACGGTTTCGCGGTGCTGCAGCAGCGCCGCCCCCGAGTCTGCCAAGGCCGCATCGCGTTGCGCGGAGAGCGCGGCGATGTCATGCCTGGCCTGGGCCAGGTTTTCCAGCATCGCGTCGTGGGTTCGCGACAGTTCGGCGTTTTTAGTCGACAGTGCCTCACGTTCAAGGGCCAGCTCGGCGACCTGCTTTTGCAGTTGGGCAATCACGGCATCCTTCGCCGCCAGCAACTCGTCCGTCTGCTGCTGGGACCGCAGCGCGTCTTTTGCCCCGGCTATGTCCTCACTGGCTTTGCGGAGAGCGCTCAGTTCGTTGTCGGTCTCGCGCTGCTGGGTGGAGAGTTGCTGCAGTTGCCTGGCCAAGGCATCACGCTCAGCCGTCAGCGTCTGGTGCTCGTGCTGCATCCGGGCCAGCGCTGCCAGCAGTTCCCCACCGTCTTTTTGCACCGCAGCCACTGCCGTCGCAGCGACAATCGGTGCCGGAGCGGGGGTGTTTTGCACAGCAGGTTCATCAGCGGTGGTCACGCTTTTCAGGAGCATGGGGAGGACCGGCGCACCGGCCAGGCCGTGCTTGAGGCCCGCCCCCTTGCTGCCGGGAAGGCGCAGGACCTTGGTGTTGCGCACCACTACCTCGCGCATGGCCGGGCTGTAGCTGAGATCCACCCGTTCAGGGCTGAATCCCATGGCACTGGCGCAGCTGAGGCTTTTTTCGATTTCTTCGGGATATTCCTGCTCCCGTTTGCCTTTGCCGGGGCTGGAGTAGACGTAGATTTTGTGGTCGTTCACCACCAGCGCGAGGTACACCTTCACCAGCGTTTTTCTCCTGATGGCGCAGATGTAGGCCTCCATAGCCTCGGTGCGTTGGTCGGAACTGCGGGTGATGGGGGCGGAGCGGTAGAGATCGACGACGTCGGATTCGGATACTTCGATACAGCCTTGGGTACTATCGAGTGCCAGCATAAGACCTCCAGTATCCGCTACTCGGTTACCGAATAAAAAAAAGCCGGGTTGCCTAATAGATATTTCGGCAACCCGGCTGTCTTCGTGAGACCCAATGGGCTTTCCGCCCCACCCTCGCGGGTGGTTTAGTATTATCGTGTATCGATCTGTATCTGGGGGCGCCGGTGGCAGCCGGACACCTATGTGTAGGGCGTTGAATACATTACACTATCTCCCCCCAATAAAGCAACCGGCATTTGCCCGGAACGTCACCGTGCCGGCCGCCCACCTTGCCGGGGCACAAGCCGGTGGCGGACAGCCACCTTTTTCAATTCGTCGTTGACTTTCATGTGGAGCTGCATAGAATCGTATACATAAAAAATCGGCCCGTTTTTAATGGGACCGACGGCGCCTCGTTCATGTTACCATAGTTGATATGACGAAGAAAAACCTGAACTGGATGTGAGGCTTAACTCTTCATTATATATGTTGTGGCAGGGCAGGGGGACTTCATGGCGAACATAGAACACGACGAGCATGGTTTTACCTGTGAGTGCGGGCTGCGTAACGAATACCCGGTTTACGTGCAGGCCCATTGGAGCGTTCGGTTGTCCTATTCCTGCGCCTGCCAGCGGCAGTATATTCTTTATCGAGGCACGGTCGTGAAGACCTCCCGCGAGTCCGCGGAGATTTCCGACAGCGAGGCCTTCGGCGACTGATTCTTCTCCCGCCCCCGGCCAAGCCCGGCATTGTCACCCTCCACTCCTTTCCTTCCTATCTTGGCTGCCAAATTGCAAAGTAAAGTCATCGTGGTTCTCCTGCGCTGAAAAAAGACCACTGAACCGGGGCCGTCCCGTGCTCCAGACCGACTGGCGGTGACGGAGCGATGACTCCCTGCGTCAAAAAATCGCCTGCTGCGGCGCCTCGCTGTGCGGCAGCCGTGAGACGAGTTCACCATGACCATAAATTACTTGCAGGCAACATCCCCTATCGCGTTACCACGTGACGCGTGCCTGGACAAGAAGGCTCCCGCCACCTCTTCGGGATTTCAGTCCCTGCTGCAGTCCATTACCGGTGCGTCCGACACGGAGACGGTTTCTCCACGGGTTGCGGCCGAAATGCTCCGGGTTCAGATGATGCAAAGCACGCTGGCCCTGGCGGTTTCGGACTCAGGATCAAATGCCGCCTCCGGTGCTGCATCGCAGTCGGTACCGGGATTCGGGTACGGTCTCGGTCTCCCCGGCACCTACCTCGGCAGCGCGGCGTTGGAGACGGCCGAGGCGGAAGGCGAACCGGTCCCCTCGGCGCGTGCGCCGGTGACCAGCGACACGGCAGACGAGGTCGACCACATCGGCGCGACCGCGGCGCGCTACCTGGGTACGCCCTACCGGTTCGGCGGAGAAGGGGCGGACGGCATCGATTGTTCGAGTTTCGTGCAGCAGGTATTCCACGCCAACCAGATCGACCTGCCGCGAACCGCCCGGGAGCAGATCAATGTCGGCAGTGACGTCCCAGCGGGCGAACTGCGCAAAGGGGACCTGGTGTTTTTCCAGACCTACGCGGAGTACCCGTCCCACGTTGGCATCTACCTTGGCGACGGCAAGATGATCCACGCCTCCTCCGGGAAAGGGGAGGTCACCATCTCCGACATGAACAGCGACTACTACCGCCCACGCTACCTGGGGGCGAAGCGGGTCATCTGACCGTGCTGCGGGCAGGCCCCGACTCCCAGCGGTGGACTCCGCCTAGATGTCTGCCAGTTCACGGAAGCTGTTGATCACTTCCTTTACCCTTCCCATTAGCGCCTTGAACCGAGCCTGGGCGGTCCCTTCGCGCGCGGCATCGTCGGGTGACCAGACCTGGCGGACGGTCGTCACGTCGACGTTCTTGCGCATCGTGATTTCATCGTAGTTGTCAGTGATGCCGCAGCAAAGGGCTCTTTGCCACTCGTCCCTGCTCGCCAATTTCCATCTGGACCTGAATTCGACGAAGGACGGCTCGTTGCCGAAATTCATCTCGCTCACATCTATCGTCAGCGGTTCGCCCTGTGCGTTGCGGTGAACACTCTCCACGTAAGCGACATGCCAGTAGCTCTTGATGGCGAAGATAGCGACATCCCCCTCGGTGACCTCGGCAATGTCAACGTTTTTGAGGGTTGGCATGTCGTCGCGGGTCGGCATGGGAAAGGAGGGGATCCTGGACTTGACGTAATCAACGCAATATCCCCCTTTGTCCATCCAGTCCCCGCAGTTGCAGGCGGCATAAGATGTCCGGATCCCGGAAATCGTCAGTAAAAAAAAGATCAACATACAGCTCTTCATAGGGGTCTCCATAAGGCGTGGTCGCCCGGCCCGGGAAATGCGCGGACCAAAGCTCGGACGCCGGCCGTCAGCCGGCCGGCGGGAGCAGGCGGAGCGGCGCAACACGGCGCAACACCGCACAATACGGCGCCTGAAGCTGGGACCGCACACGCATGCTGGAGCGCGGTGCGGACGTGATGGTCCGAGCGGCACGCGGGCGAACGCGGGCACGGGGCGCGGTGGCGAGGGGCGGCAGTTCCTGCACTGACACCAGCTGTGCACGATGCTAGTTGTGGATTAGCCTTGGAATTCTGGGGGAGCGCGGCCGGAGTGGGGGATGACCGTGGATGAGGGATGCAGCGTTGGGATGGCGTGGATGACGGCGCCGTACGTGGGGGCGGAAACACATTCCACCACCTGCGGCAACACGGCGACCAGATCGTGATGCTGCTTCAGCTGAGTCGAAATATTCTTCTGTTGGAGCTCGAAGGTGACGCGATGGAGCGGCTTGGGGCGATGGGGACGCGAGATGTCGGGCACCCGGGCACCGGCACAGAGCAGGGCGAGGGTGACCAGGAATATCACGAAGGTCCGGGGGCGAATATGAGCGGTGTGATTGCGTCTCATAGGGGGGCTCGATAGCGCTCACTAATAGCACGTTTGCCGATAAAAGGAAACCCGCTATGTTCGCCCTCCGCGGTCCAGCTGCATCGTCGCGGCTTTCGAAACGGCCCCCAACTTACGCCGGGGGCCGTTTCGAAAGTCCGCGTTGCTTGTTGCCACGACGGTCACTGTGCGTGGCGCTTCACCCACTGGACGTAGCGGTCCATCCATGCCTGCAGGAACTTGACGGTGTCGGGGTTGGTGATGTCGCCCGCCGCGTCGAAGAAGCCTTCCTTGACCTGGATGAACACCTCGGGCTGTCCCATGGTGGGTACATCGAGGTAGGCGAGGGTGTTGCGCAGGTGCTGCTGGGCCAGTGCGGTGCCGATCTGCCCGATGGAGGCGCCCAGGACGCCGGCGGGCTTGCCGGTCCAGGCGCTGGTGCCGTAGGGGCGCGAGGCGTTGTCGAGGGCGTTTTTGAGCACGCCGGGCACGGAACGGTTGTACTCAGGCGTCACGAAGATGAGACCTGATGCCGCCTTTACCTCGCTTTTCAGGCGCACGACAGACTGCGCCTGGTTGTCATCGTCGTCCTGGTTGTACAGTGACAGGTCGCCTATCTCGAGAAATTTGAACGAGAAATCCGCCGGCCCGAGTTTGATCAACGCATTGGCGAGCTTGCGGTTGATCGAGTCGCGCCGCAGGCTCCCTACGATAATGGCTATCTGGTACTGGCTCATAACCTTCTCCTCTCTTGATAGCGAAATAATCACAGCTATGACTATAGCACCGTGTCTTCGCTTTGCTATCAAAGAAGGCGAGGCATGTATCACTCCGAAAGCAGGAACAACCTTTTCGGGGCGGGGGAACGTTATCGAGTGTGAGGTCAGTTAACCGGGATCTGGAACTTGAACAGCGTTCCTTGGGTTGTGGAGGAGGAGAAGCTGACCTTGCCTCCCAGCAGTTTCTCCCCGATCAGTTGCATGGAGAAGGTGCCCACCCCCCGGCCGGAACCATCCTTGGTGCTGAAACTGCGCTGGAAGATGCGGCACTGCACCTCCTCGGGGATGGCCTTTTCGTTCCAGACGCAAAAACGCAAGGCGTCCGGCTCCTGCTCGAACCACAGTTTCACCGCACCGTGCTCCTCCGTTGCCTCCAGGGCATTGAGAACCATGTTCGACATGACCCTCAAGGCCAGTGACTTGTCGGTCTTCACGCTGAGCAGCGGCAGCGACTCAGGGAGCAGCATGGACTTCTCCGTGGCTGCGTCGTGTTTGTCGAAGATGCCACGGAGTTCGGCGAGAAGCTCGCCGGCCGTTGTGTCGTCGCGTGACGGGCGGTATTCCAGGAAGTCGTTCTTGAAGAGACACCGCTGGATCTCGAGTTCCTTGTGCAGCCTCAGGGCCGCGCGGTAGATCATCGCCGCCATCTCCGACTTGTCTTCCCTTACCAGGTATTGGCTCGCGCCCAGCAGACCAGTGAACATGTTGCCCATGTCATGGAAAAAGGTTCTCTCCAGGGCGGCGCGCAGATGTTCCAGGGTAACGTCGTGCAGGAAGAGCAGTATGAAGGTCTGTCCCTCCAGCTTCAGGGTACTGGCGCGAACCATTATCGCGTACTCGGCCGCCGTCTCATCCTTAAGAGTGCTGAGCGAGCACAACTCTTCCGTCGGCCCCTCGCCGTTCAGTGCAGCGACCATGGCAATGACGGCACCGCAGGTACTGCAGTACCGCGTGGTCCCGCAACCGGCAGGTTCATCGTTGCTGTGCACGCATCCCAGCACCTCGCCCAGGCGAAGTCCCAGCACTGGACCAGGGTCGTCGATGCCTAACGTTTTCAGGAAAGAGTCGTTGAGGCCGACAACCTGGCGGTGTCCATCCAGTACCGCTATCAAACCGCCGATCGAGTGGAGCAGTTCCTTGATGATGGGGCTGGTGGTGACGGCTGCTATTTCTTCTTGTAGTTGATCGTTTGTGGTGCGTTCGGCAGGAGCGAAATGGGTATCCACAGCAGCCTCCAAGGGAGTGATCCGATCAGAACAAGCTGTACATGCCAATGCCATTGTTGCGTGTTAGAGACAGGGGAAGTACGATGGGGCTACTCTAATTATTTTTATCTATGGTGTCAATCGGTTGTTGCACACTGCGTTTTCCACCTTCGGCTGGCCGACTGTACTGGGGCTGTGAGCAGTGTAGGTGCAGGCACGACCGTGGGGGGGGATTACGGTCGCCACCGGTAGAGGTCGAGCGGGATGCGCCCATGGCAGTCGAAATGCACTCCCTCGTCTTCCAGTCGCACACGCTGTAGTTCATCCCCCTCGCTCCCGCCGGAGCGCAGGCTGATCTCCCCCTTGGCGTTGATGACCCGGTGCCAGGGGACGGAAGGATTGTTAAGCGCGCTGAGGGCATAGCCGACTTGGCGGGCGTGTCCCGGCAGGCCAGCCAGCGCAGCGACCTGCCCGTAGGTCGCCACCTGTCCCCTGGGGATGCGGGAAACGACGGCATAGATGGCTTGATAGGTGGATAAGTTCATCGCACGTCTGAGAGCATTTTCTGCGGATGCTCGGCCGGTTAAATTTATGCCTCTTCCACTTGCATACCTCACGCAGGATAGTAGTATTCGACGAGGCGGAAGATTGGCCACAGCTAATTAAACTACTTGTTCAAGCATGCGAAAAAGGAGGTGCGATGTGACTCCTCAACCCCAAAGAATACTGCGGGATTACCGGACCGCGGGGGCAACGAAGTTTCATTCGATCAACCAGAGTGTAAGGAATGCATTAGCCGACAAAACGAGGTTCCCTGATTCGTTCTGGACGGCGCGGCAAACAGTGCTGGAGGCGTATCTGGCGGCATCGGAAAAGCACGATGCACTTTATCACGAGTCGATGCTGGGGAGCAAAGTCGTTATTGCGGAGCGCGAGGCGAGCCAGGGAAAACTTGTCATTTTGATGGATGAAGTGGCATCTTTCCTGGAGCTGGTGGCACTGCGTAACCCAGAGATTCTCATCATCTCAGGTTTCCATCTTGCCAAAGAACGAAGGGCGCACACGAGGTCGAAGGCAACTGCAACAACTCAGACCGTGCAAGAAGACGGCAAAAACAGTATCCCCGCTTAATATTCCAACTTCCGCCACAAGGGCCAATGCCCCGAAGTTCAAACCGGGGGATGCCGCTAGGCATCCCCCTGCCATTTTGCTTCATTTTCCACCCATCTTCTCCCCTCCAAAGGCAGGCGCGGCAAGTGAGTCGTCTAACGCGTTGAGTGTGTCACTCATCGCGGCAAGTGAGTCACCCATCGCGTCGAGCGAGTCACTCGTCGCGTCAAGCGAGTCACCCGTCGCGTCAAGCGAGTCACCCGTCGCGCCAAGCGAGTCCCCTGTCGCGCCAAGCGAGTCACCCGTCGCGTCAAGCGAGTCACCTGTCGCGTCAAGCGAGTCACCCGTCGCGCCAAGCGAGTCACCCGTCGCGCCAAGCGAGTCACCCGTCGCGTCGAGCGAATCACCCATCACGCCGAGCGAGTCACTCATCACGCAGAGCGAGTCGCCCGACGTGGCAAGTGAATTGCCCAAAGCGCTTGGAGGACCTCGACTGGACAACAGTGGGGAAAATTAACTTGAACAGGGGGGGGCGTTAATTTAAAGTGCCTAACTGCAGAGGTTTCTTGATCGTCCTCAACTTACCATCCAAGAGGTGTTTCCGCTCATGTCCAGACGTGAGCAGAAAGTGGAGGTGAACGTGGGAAAGATGGACTTCTTGAATAAGTTAAAGCACCTCTACGGTCCGTCTGCAAAGAAGGTCGAAATTGTAGACGTCCCCGGGATGAACTTCCTCATGGTCGACGGCGAAGGGGATCCGAATACGTCGCAAGCATTCAAGGATGCTGTAGAGGTCCTGTTTTCGCTCTCCTATACGCTCAAGTTCATGCTGAAAAAAGGAGAATTGGGCATCGATTACGGCGTGCTGCCACTCGAGGCGCTGTGGTGGTCTGATGATCCTTTTGCATTCACGGCAGGGAAAAAGGAACTTTGGAAATGGACCGTGATGGTTATGCAACCGGATTTCATCACACCTGCGTTGGTAGACGCGGCGACAAAGGAAGTGCAACGGAAGAAAAAGCTGGCATCTCTGTCCCTGGCAAGGTTTGAGGCCTTCAAAGAGGGAAAAGCAGCACAGACATTGCACATCGGGCCGTTCACGGAGGAAGGGCCCACAATCGAGAAGGTTCATTCCTTCATAGAAAGCGGTGGCAGTCAAAAGACAGGAAAACACCACGAGATATATCTAAGTGATATGCGCCGTGCTGTACCCGAAAAATGGAAAACAATCATCAGGCAACCGATGTCATAATGAAACTTGTCAGTAGACGCGCAAGGAACGAGGGGAAATTCAAAAAAATTGACAATGTCTTCTTTGTTCTTTGTTAGGAACTGCGTATAGAGAGGAGATCACTATGAGCAATGAAGAGGTTCCTGAAACGAGAGGTGTTTCGGTGCAGTTACTTGCAACGGTGGATCTCGGCCCGGAGATCGAGGGGATGGAGGGGCGCCAACTCCGAATGAGAATGGTGACGATCGATCCCGGAGGTGTCTTCGGCCCATTACACGACCATAAAGACAGACCGGGCACGGTCTATATCCTGCAAGGGACAATTACCGACCATCGAAATGGGGCTGCGACGGAGTACGGGCCGGGAGTTGGTTGGCCCGAGGATAGGAATACCACACACTGGCTTGAGAACAGAGGGGAGATTCCAGCGGTGGAAATCTCCGTCGACATAGTCAAGAAGCAGTGAGCTTCAACGCGACCGCCTAGGGACATAGGGAGGACGCCCGCCTGGAGATACATATCATGAAAAAACTATCCATCACCTGTCTTGTCTTGGCTTCCCTGCTTGCGGGCTGCACTCAGTACATGTATGGCGTACCCCAAGAATCCTGGGACCGGATGAGCGAACCGGAGCGGATTGAGGCGATACGGGTGTACGAGCAGGATCAGCGGGAACGCCGACAGGCTGCGGAGGAGAGGGCTCGGCGCCAGGCGGTGGAACGTGAGCGGGAAAGGGCACGGCAGGCCGCGCTGGAGCGGGAGCGGCAGGAACGTATCGATGCAATACACAGGGGTGAGGGTGCCTTTGGGGAACTGATCCGGGTTCGCTTGCAAGGAGGGGAGATCAAGATCGGCGACCGGCACCACCACTACGAACCCTTGACGTTCACCATTGCCGACGGTGAAACCCGCAGGATCGGCGTGGCCGACCACAAGGGGAGGGCGGTGGATTTCACCGTAACCTATGCCGGTGGTGCTCTTACCTTCGAAGGACTCCGTTTTCCCTATGAGCGGCGCTGGGCGAGGGGAGAACTCTATACCGACACCGGCACCTCCGGACCCCTGGCGTTACGGGGAGTGGATGTCTTCGTTCAGGTCCACGACCGTTCCTCTCGATTCGAGCGGGAGGTGCCAAGACTGGTCATCAGGCGGGATGAGCCGCCGGTGGTAATCAGGGAAAGGGAACGCCCAGCGCCTCCGCCTACGATCATAGTCGAGAAGGAGCGGCCAAAACCTCAACCGGTAACTCCCGCATCCCCTGCACCGGTGCGTCAAACGGCCACCCAAGCACCGGTGGGCCAGCCTAGTAACCAAGCGCCGGTGCGTCAGCCGGCGGCCCCCGCGACGGTGCGTCCTCCGCGCACCGTGGCGGTCGCCCTCCTCGCGGGGGAGTTGAAGGTGCAGGGCAAGAAGCAGCAGGTGGAGCAAGCCACGGTGCGTATTGCCGAGGGCGAGAGCCGGGAGCTCACAGTCAAGTCCGGGGCGGAAACCCGCACGATCTCACTCCACTACCAAAACGGCGAGGTCTTCATCAACGGCACCCCGGGAAAGGGGCGCAGCGATATGCGCCTTCGCTTCGACAAGGACTGGAAGACGGGGAAGCTATACCGCTTCGACCTGAAAGGGAAGGTGTCCCTGGATAAAGTGGAAATGAAGGTGACAGGGGGGGAATGACATCTTTTAACTGTTATCCAAAACCTCGCGCAGTTTGTCGGCCAAAGAGTTCACGTTATACGGTTTTTGTATGAAATACAGCCCTTCGTCGAGTACTCCGTGGTGGGCGATGACGTTTGCTGTATATCCTGACATATATAGACATTTAAGCTGTGGACACATAGACTTCAGCTTTGCTGACAATTCCCGTCCATTCATCTCCGGCATGACAACATCGGTTATGAGTAGATCGATCTGGCAGGTTTTTTCACTGGCAAGCCGAATGGCTTCGCTCGGCGAATTGGCAGCCAACACGGTGTAGCCTTGGTTCATAAGAATCGACTTGGTAATATTCAGGATGGTCAGGTCGTCTTCTACCAAAAGTATAGTCTCCTGGCCACGCTTCGCCGGTTCGACGGCTTCTTTCGTCGGGGCCGGCACGGCAGCTCCACTGTAGCGAGGGAGGTAAATCGTGAAAGTGGTCCCCAGGCCAGGTTCGCTGTAAACGTTGATACTGCCATTATTCTGTTTGACGATGCCGTACACGGTGGCCAGTCCGAGGCCTGTACCTTCTCCAACGACTTTGGTAGTAAAGAATGGCTCAAAGATCTGCGCCAAGGTTTCTTTATCCATTCCAGAGCCAGTATCGCTTACGGAAAGTCGCACGTACTCGCCAACAGTAAAACCGGCATTTTGGGCACAGTATTCCTCGTCTATGACGCTGATCCCGGTCTCAATAGTGATTGTGCCACCATCAGTCATTGCGTCTCTGGCGTTGACACAAAGATTGGCAAGAACCTGGTCGACCTGTGACGGGTCCAGCTTTACCTCCCACAGGTTGGGTGCCGGGTGCCAGTTGAGATTGATGTGCTCGCCAATAAGGCGCTGCAACATCTTGAGCATCCCGGATACGGTTTCATTGAGATCAAGTACTTTAGGTTCGATGGTTTGTTTGCGGGCAAAGGCTAACAGTTGCCGAGTAAGATCAGCCGATTGTTCTGCTGCCTTGCGTATACCGATAAAATATTCCTGCAGTCGGGCAGTGTCTTGCTCCATATCGGCCAGTTGACAATAGCCAAGAATGGCAGTCAGTTTGTTGTTAAAGTCATGGGCGATTCCACCCGCAAGACTTCCTATAGACTCCATCTTCTGAGCCTGGTGCAGCTGTGTTTCGAGATGTAATTTCTCCTCCTCCGCATGTTTCCGTGAAAGCGTATTTGCAAAGAGCTGCGCAGCAAGATGAAGCTGTTTCACAAGCTCTTCTGCCCAGACATGTTCCTCCCGAACCATGGCAAAAGATATAGAGCCAAGAATTTTTGCTCCCTTGTCGCTGAGCGGAAAGACCAACGAGCTCTTGATGCCGTAATGGCCAAAGCTCTCCTTGTCGCGTGCTGCTTCGGCAGGCACATCATCCATTGAATTGAGCGCAACAATTTTGCCTGAAAGTGCTTGTTGCTCGATCCAGGGGAAAGATTCCTCCGCTAAAAGCGTTTCCGGAGGCACGGGACCGTCATGATTTCGATACAAGTGAGTTAACTTGAATCCAGGTACGCCTTTGGGCAGTCGCTGGAAAATAGCTGAGAGGTCAAAATTCAGCAATTCACAGATACTGCGTTGGGAATCAATTATCCTTTGATCCAGTTCCTGTACTGTTACGTCCAGGAATTGAGTAGAGAGCTCTGCAAGCAAAGTGGAGAGTTGAAGTGTTTGCGTCAGCATCTGGGTGGAACGTTTGTGCTCGGTGATGTCCTTCCCAAAAACTGAAATGCCAAACACTTCGTTATCATTCTTGAGAAGATGGAAACTTAGTTCCAATATTATCGATCCTGCATAGGTGGTGTATTCTGTCGTAAAAGAGGTTTCAGACAAAGCACGCCTATATAAATCGTGCCAGCGTTGAACATATTCACCAGGGGGGAAAAGATCCTCCGGCCGCATACCTTTTTCAAGGTGGATGCCAAGCTTATTAAAGAAATATTCGCTGATACCATGATTGTATGAACAAATACTGAATGTCACAGGATCAACGGACCAGATGAAATCCGCTGTACTGTCGATGATACCGTGAAGAAGGCTCTGGGATTCGGCAAGCGATTTTTCAGCTAATGCCTGTTCTTTACGGACACGCAACACCGTGATCCCAAAAGCCAGATCGTCGGCCAACTCGCTCAGCATCTGTATTTCTATCTGCGTAAATGCGTGTGACTCGGAAGAATAGACTGTAAGTGCACCGAAAGCTCCGCCGCTTTTCCCCTTGAGAGGTAAGGCAATGCTCGAATGAAAACCATGCCTCAAGGCTTTTTCTTTCCAGGGAGCCATGCGAGGGTCAGTTGCAAAATCCTGGGTATAGATGGCTTCCGTCTGGCGAATTGCTGTTCCGGTGGGGCCTTGCCCCCACGTGGTATCAGACCAGGATATTTTCGCGCCGTCTAAATACCCGTCTTCATTTCCTGCAAAAGCGACAGGTCGAACCGTTTTGGCTTCGTCGTGTTCCGCGAAACCGACCCACGCAAAGCTATAGCCGGCCTTTTCACACACAACGGTACAGATGTCTTTAAGAAGTGCATGCTCGTCTTGTGCATGTATAAGAATCTTATTGCAGTTGCTGATAGCCGAAAGCTCCCGGTTCAGGCGCTGAAGCTCGTCTTTGGCTTGTTTGCGTTCAGTCATGTCCCGCGAAACAGCCAGCAGCTTTTCAATGGTACCGTCAGCACCCATGATTGGACTGACGATAACCTCCCACCACTTTGGTGTGCCTTTGGCGGTGGGACAATAGCCATTGAAGATGCCGACATCTCCTCGTGCCGCCTTATCAACTACCTGCTGGGCACTTTCCTTGCCGTCTTTCCAGAAATCTACCCATGAGAGGCCTAGATAGGGGGTTGCATCTTCCATTTCAAGCAGTTTTTGCCCCCCCTCACTGAGTGACAATATGTGCCCTTCGAGGTCCAATACTTTGATACAGTCGGTACTGCTCGATATTATGCTCCGGTTGAACTCTTCACTTTTTTGCAGTGCCTGCAGGGCCTCTTGCTGTCTTATTGCTTGTAATCCCTGTTCTGCAAGCATACGGGCAAGTTTGGCGATAAAAGCCAGGTTCTTGTGAAGTTGCTCCTCCGTGAATATAGGCACCTTGCGTACCGCCGCCAGATACTCACTTTCGTCAAATCCGTACTTATGGGCTTGCTCTTTGAAATATGACTCATCGGGCGGCTCTATGAAAAGCTGGCCGGTGAAGACATTGCCAAGATGTTTCCCTTCAATGATGATCGGTGTTGCTGTATCGACAAGTCCCATCGGGCAACGGTAGATAACATGAGCCCTATTTTCGGACAACTCGGCCCCAATATGCTGATCGCTTTCGATGCACTTCTTTTCAGTGGTGGGGTTCACCCGGTGGAATTTGGTGCAGATGTCCTGCCAGGCCGTAGCAGTGAGGATGGTGCCTTCGGTATCGATAATGGCAGACGGGAGGCTGTGGACTTCATCCAGCGAATCAAGCAGCTCCTGAAGTTTGGCAACATCAATTAGGTCTTTAAGAGTGTAGCGCACGCATTGCCTCAACAGAACAGTATTGGTGAAATTGAACTTTAGTCAGAGAGTCCCTTCAGGCCATCAACACGGGAGATTATATCCTTGACTCCACATTTCTTCAATTCAGTCCTATGCAGAGCCATGACTTCGTTACTTCCTTGTCGGCCGTGTCACATATAGGAGCTGGGCGGCTTCGTTAGATTTTGAGGCTTAACGTGTCGACGGTGCGATGGTGAACGAACAAAAAAAGGGCAGCCTCACGGCTGCCCCTTATTGTTTTCAAGATTGATGGAGGACCAATCTTAGGTCAAGTTCCAGAGGAACATTTCCCACATCTCTTTCCAGCTCTTGCCGATCTCCTCGACGACGGTCGGCTCGAAGCCGCAGTGCATCATGCATTGGGCGCAGCGCGGGTCTTTGCCGACGCCGTACTTGTCCCACTGGGTCTTCTCCATCATCTCGGCGAAACTGCCGTAGTGCTCGTCGGTGATGAGGTAGCAGGGTGCCTTCCAGCCGCGCGGGTTGCGGGTCGGGTTGCCCCAAGGGGTGCACTGCAAGTCCTTCTCCCCCTTCAAAAACCTCAGGTACATCGGGGTGGAGAAAAAGCGGAAACGCTTGCTCATCTCGTACACGGCTTCGAACTTCTTCTGGATCTCGCGCCGCTCCAGGAACAGCTTCTCACCGACTGCCTCGTAGCCGAAGCCGGGGGCGACCAGGAAGCCGTCGACGCCCATATCCCTCAGGTGGGAAAAGAGCATCTCGATCTCGATCAGGTCGGTTTCCTTGAAGATGGTGGTGTTGGTGCAGAGCCTGAAGCCGAGCTGCTTGGCCTTCTTGATGGCGGACATGGCGATCTTGAAGGTACCGGGGCGCTCGAGGATGCGGTCGTGGGTCTCTTCCATGCCGTCCAGGTGGACGTTGAGCACGAAGTTCGGGTGCGGCTTCAGCGTATCGAGCGCCTTCTCGAGGAGCAGGGCGTTGGTGCACAGGTAGATGTGCTTGCCCCTTTTGAGCACGGCGTCGATAAGTTCGAAGATGTGGGGATACAGAAACGGTTCGCCGCCGGTGATGGTGACCACCGGTGCCGGGCACTGGTCAACGGAGTCCAGGCACTCTTCGAGGCTCATCATCTCCTGGATGGTATCGGCGTACTCCCTGATGCGGCCGCAGCCGGAGCAGGCGAGGTTGCACAGGTGGGTCGGCTCCAGCATGAGGACCAGGGGATACTTCTCCTGTTTCTTCATCTTGTTGCCCATGATGTAACGGGTGAGATCGTAATTCAATCGCATCGGAAAACGCATTGTAGAGTATCCTTCCGGCTGTTCTTTGGTTGACGACTGATAAAGACGGCTGCGGGACAGGCCGAGGAGATGAAGCTTTCAGCCTGTCCCGCGTTAGCTGCCTGAGTGTAACGAAAACGCTGCTACTTTACCACGGTTAGTTGCGGATGAATGCTGCCGGCTCCCTTGAGGAAGGCCTGGCAGGTGGCGGCGATGCCGGCGCCGTCGAGCCCAAGGTCGGCGCGCAGCTGGGCCTGGCTTCCCTGTTCGACGAAGCTGTCGGGGATGCCGATCCGCTTCACCCGCACCCCGGTGAGACCCGCGTCGGCTACCGCCTCGAGGACGGCGCTGCCGAATCCGCCCAGAAGGGCGTTCTCCTCGACGGTAACGACGCAGCCGGTGCGTCCGGCCTCGGCAAGGATCAGGTCGCGGTCCAAGGGCTTCACGAAACGGGCATTGATCACGGAGGCGAAGATGCCCTTCTGCTTCAGGATGGCGGCGGCCTCCAGCGCAGGATAGACGGTGGAGCCGATGGCGACCAGGGTCAGGTCGGTTCCCTCGACCAGCAGTTCCCCCTTGCCGACTTCGAGCGACTTCAGCTCCTTGTCCATAGCCACGCCGAATCCGGCGCCGCGCGGGTAGCGTAGCGAGACCGGGCGGCCCAGGTAGATAGCGGTTTTCAGCATGTGCTGCAGCTCGTTCTCGTCCTTGGGGGCCATGACGGTGAGCTCGGGGAGGTGGCGCAGGTACGAGATGTCGAAGGCGCCGTGGTGGGTCGGGCCGTCGTCGCCAACCAGGCCGGCGCGGTCAAGAGCCAGGGTCACCGGGAGCTTCTGCAGGCAGATGTCGTGGAAGATCTGGTCATAGGCGCGCTGGGTGAAGGTCGAGTAGATGGCGGCGACCGGGCGGAACCCTTCCACCGCGAGCCCCGCCGCGAAGGTCAGGGCGTGCTGCTCGGCGATGCCGACGTCGAAGAACCGGTCCGGGAACCGTTCCCCGAACGGGGTGAGCCCGGTGCCGTCGGGCATGGCCGCGGTGATGGCCAGGATCTTCTCGTCCTTTTCTCCCAGCTTGACCAGGGTGTTACCGAAGACGCTGGTATACGAGGGGGGAGCCTGCTTGCTCGGGGTAGCACTGGCGGGCTTGGTGGGGGCCACGCCGTGGTACTTGTCCGGCATGTCCTCGGCCGGACCATGGCCTTTCCCCTTCTTGGTCATGACGTGCAGCAGGATCGGGCCTTCCAGCCGCTTCACGTTCTCCAGTACTCCAAGGAGGGTGGGGATGTCGTGCCCGGCGATGGGGCCGACGTACTCGAAGCCGAGCGCCTCGAAGAGCGTCCCCGGGGTGAGGAATCCCTTGAGTGAGTTCTCCGCCTTCTTGGCAAAGTGCAGGATGTTGCCGCCGATGGCCGGGATGCCGGCCAAAAGTCCCTCCATCTCCTTCTTGAGGCTGCGGTAGTAGGTGCCGGTCATCTTGCGGGAGATGAAGGAGGAGAGGGCGCCTACGTTCTTGGAGATGGACATCTCGTTGTCGTTTAGGACCACGATCAGGTTCTTCTTCAGGTGCCCGGCCTGGTTGAGGGCTTCCAGCGCCATGCCGCCGGTGAGCGAGCCATCCCCTATCACCGAGATGACACGGGCGTTGTCGCCCTTCAGCGTGTGGGCCACGGCAAGGCCGAGCCCGGCCGAAATCGAGGTGGAGGAGTGGCCGGCGCCGAAGGCGTCGTGGGGGGACTCGGAGCGCTTGGGAAAGCCGCTGATCCCCTTGTAGCAGCGCTGGGTGTGGAAGCTGTCGCGGCGCCCGGTGAGGATCTTGTGGGTGTAGGCCTGGTGGCCGACGTCCCAGACGATGTTGTCTTTGGGGGAGTCGAAACAGTAGTGCAAAGCGATGCTGAGCTCGACGACGCCCAGGTTGGAGGCCAGGTGTCCGCCGGTCTTCGCCACCGTATCCATGAGGAAGCCGCGCACCTCGTCAGCGAGCAGCACCAGCTCCTCGGCATCCAGCTTCTTCAGGTCGTCGGGACCGTTTATCTTGCTGAGCAGTGTGTACATGGATCTCCTTGAGAACCCTACGATTAAAGAACAAAACCATTGGCCACGGAGAACATCTGAAACTTCTGAAAAACCGTTTAAAACCCGAAACCCTTGGCCACGTCTTACGGTCCGTAGCCTTTACGGCAAAGGGACACTTGTGCCCCGTAGCCCTTTAGGGCGAAGGGGCATAGCCGTTGTCTTTGAACCACTTCACCGCGCGCTCCAGGGCGTCTTCAACGGGAGTCTGCGGCAACCCCAGCTCTGCTTGCGCCTTGCCGGAATCGAAATACATGAATTTTCTCGCCATCTGCACCCCCGCCAGCGGGATGAGCGGTTCGCGCCCGGTCACCGCGGAGAGCGCATGGTTGGCATAGGCGGCCATGAGGACCGGGTAGTAGGGAAGCTTCACCCGCGGCGCCTTCAGCCCGGTGAGCGCCGAGAGCATCTCGAAGATCTGCGCCATGGTGAGGTTGCGGTTCCCCAGGATGTACTTCTGCCCGATCCTTCCTTTCTGGGCCGCCAGCAGGTGCCCCCGCGCACATGCCTCGACGTCGATCAGGTTCAAGCCGGTGTCGAGGTAGGCGGGCATCTTGCCGTTCAGGAAATCGACGATGATCTTTCCCGTCGGCGTCGGCTTCACGTCCATCGGCCCGACCGGGGTGGACGGGTTCACAATCACCAGCGGCAGCCCCTTCTCCAGGTATGACTCGGCGGCACGCTCGGCGAGGAACTTGCTCTTCTTGTAATCGCCGACCATGTCGACGAAATCGACCGGGGTCTCCTCGGTACCGGGGGTGCCATCGCCGGGGTTGCCCAGCGTCCCCACGCTGCTGGTGTAGACGACCCTGCCAACGCCCGCGGCGAGTGCGGCGGAAAGGATGTTGCGGGTGCCCAGCACGTTGGCGTCGTACATCGCTTGCGGCGTCCGCGTCCAGAGCCGGTAGTCGGCGGCGGCGTGGAAGAGGAGGTCACATCCGGACAGTGCCCTGACCAGCGGCTCGCGCTCGGAGAGATCCCCCTCGTGCAGTTCCAGGTCGAGCCCGGCCAGGTTGCGCCGGTCCGAGCCGGGGCGCACCAGCACGCGTACCTGGCAGCCATCCTTCAGGAGCTCGCGCACGATGCTCGCGCCGATGAAGCCGGTGGCTCCGGTGACGAAGGCTTTCATATCCGGCCGCTACTCCGCCGCGCCGGTGAGGGTGCGGTAGGTCCCCAGCGCCATGAGCGGGAAGCAGTTGCGGTAGATGTGATACTTGATCATGAAGTACTTGGGGAACCCGGTCCCGGTGTACTGCGTTTCGTCCCAGGTGCCGTCCTGCTTCTGGGTCGAGATCAGGTACTGGATGCCGCGCACCACGGTGGAGGAGTGGGCCTCGCCGGCCGCCATGAGACTCAAAAGGGCCCAGCCGGTCTGCGATGCCGTGCTCTCTCCCATCCCCGCCAAGGTGGCGTCGTGGTAGGACTCGCAGGTCTCGCCCCAGCCGCCGTCGATGTTCTGGCGCGACTTGATCCAGTTGACCGCCTTCTTGATGTAGGGCTGCTGCATGTCCTCGCCGATGGCGGCAAGGCCGCACAGTACGCTCCAGGTACCGTAGAGGTAGTTGACCCCCCAGCGCCCCCACCAGGGACCTTCCGGCTCCTGGTTCTTCTTCAGGAATTCCAGGGCGCGCTGCGCCGCCGGGTAGGTGATGGGATAGTCGAAGGTCCCCATCAACTCCAGCATCCGGCCGGTGAGATCGGCGGTGGGCGGGTCGATGAGCGCCTCAAGGTCGGCGAACGGGATCTTGTTCAGGATGTGCCTGGTGTTGTCCTTGTCGAAGGCGCCCCAGCCCCCGTTTTTGCTCTGCATCCCCAGGCACCAGGTGATGCCCCTCTTCACCGCGCCGTCGAGCGCCTTGCGGTCCTTCACCTCGATCCCCTTCAGGGCGATCATGACGAAGCCGGAGTCATCGACGTCCGGATACCAGTCGTTCAGAAATTCGAACGCCCAGCCGCCCGGCTCGAGGTCGGGGGACTTGATCTTCCAATCGCCCGGGCGCCTCACTTCGCGCTCCAAAAGCCACTGTGCGCCCTTCACCAGCGAGGGGTGGTCGGACGGCACGCCGGCGTCGACCAGGGCCTTCAGGGCAAGTGCCGTATCCCACACCGGCGAGACGCAGGACTGGAGCACCAACTGCTCCTCAGTCTCGATGCAAAAGTGCTCCAGCGCCTTCAGCCCCTGGGCCACCGCCGGATGCTCGTTCTCGTAGCCCAGGACGCTCAGCGCCAGCACCGCGTTCAGCATGGCCGGCTGGATGCCGCCCCAGTCACCGGATTCCTCCTGGTGTTCCAGCACCCATTCCTCGGCCTTGGCCATGGCCCGCTTGTGGAAGGGGCGGATGGGGCTGCGCTCGTAGACCTTGAGCATGTGGTCCAGGCCGATGAAGAAGTTTTTCCAGGTGAAGATCCCTTCTTCCTTGGTGAAGGTGTAGTCGATGGCGCGTGGCGGCCGCACGAACAGTTCCTGTACGCGCTGCGCGGGGGGGAGTTTGTGCACCGGCCGCTTGTACATCACGATGGAGAGCGGGATGATGGTGGCCCGGGCCCAGCTGGAGAATTCGTAGATGTTGATGTAGGCCCAGTTGGGGAGCAGGTTCAGCTCCACCGGCATGCTGGGCACGCCCAGCCAGTCGAACTCGCCAAACAGGGCCAGGAAGATCTTGGTAAAGACGCGGGACTTGATCACCCCACCCTTGGAGAGGATGAAGGCGCGCGCCTTCTGGAGCGCCGGGTGCTCGGCCGGGTAGCCCGCGAGCTTCAAGGCGAAGTAGGCCTCGACGGTGGTGGAAAGGTCGCCCGGTCCGCCGTAATAGATGGTCCAGAATCCCTCCTCGGTCTGCTTGGAGAGGAGGTAGTTGCTCATCTTGCGCTCGCGCTCGTGATCGACCAGCCCGAGGAAATGGAGCAGCATTATATATTCTGCGGTGATGGTGACATTGGATTCCAGCTCGGCCCACCAATATCCTTTGGGGAGCTGTTCACGGAAGAAGAAGTCGCGGCTTCCTTCAATGGCGAGGTCAAGAGGGCTCTTTGCCTTGCCCGGTTTACTCTTCCAGAGAGCGGGGGGGAACTGGTGGACCGTTGCCCCTGCCTTGTGTTCGACGTTCAACTCCGGCTCACTAACGGTGCCGCTGAATGAGGTGAGTGCATGTGATATGGGGTGCTTGAAGGGGGACGTCACCACATACTCCTTTCTGCCGGATTGGTGCTAATTAACTCAGTGTAACTGCTTTACTCATAGTTACAAGGCTGGAAATCTACCATGGATTTGACAAAAGGTACACTGTTTTTTCCGGTGACTTGATTTTTTTCCTAATGAAAACAGGGATTTTGGTCGGTGCAGTTGATTGTGCGGCCGGTGTGTGCTAGGTTGCTGGGGCTTAATTTTATGTGCGGAAAAGGTCAATGATACTATGAATGAAGCCCCAAAACCTAGCCTGCTCTTCTCCCTCGCGGCGCGCCGCCCCTGGCTGGTGCTGACCCTGGCACTTATTGTCTCGGCATTATCGATCTGGCTCACTGCGCAGCGCATGGAGTTTCTCACCGGGCGCGATGACCTGATGCCGCAGAACACCTCCTTCAACCGCGACTACCGCGCCTTCCGAGCCGAGTTCGGCAGCATGGAGGATATCGTGGTGGTGATCGAGGGGCAGGATGCCGAGAAGGTGGGAGAGTTCGGCACGCGCCTGCACGACACGCTCGCCAAGGACAGGGCTCACTTCTCCGATGTCTTCTATCCTTTCGCGCTCCCCTATTTCCGCGACAACGGTCTGCTGTTCATGTCGTTGGACGAGATAAAGGAATTGCGCCGCAACCTGACCCTTGCGGCGCCAGCCTTGCGGGCGCTCTCTGCGTCCCCCTCGGTGCAGACCCTTTTCACCCACATGACCGGGAGCATCGACCGCTACCTGGCCGGCGACGAGAAGCAGCTGCCGGGCATCATGTTCATGCTGGACAAGCTGGGCGCCGGTTTCACCAGTTTCGGGACCGGGAAGGGGAGCGCTCCCTCGATGGAAAGCGTCTTCATGAACCAGGATTCCGCCTTCGCGCGCGCCGGGCGCCAGCAGATACTGACCGCGCTCCCGGTACGGGACATGGCGGGATTCGTCCCCGCCAAGGCGGCCATAGCCGTGGTCCGCGCCGAGGTGGCACGCCTGAAGGCGCTGCCCGAATACAAGGGGATCAGCGTGGGGCTCACCGGGACCCCGGTCCTCGAGCACGAGGAGATGACCACCAGCGAGAAGGACATCACCCTGGCGACCGTGGTTTCCCTGGTGCTGACGGTGGTCCTGCTCCTGTTCGCCTTCCGCGGCGTCCTCAACGTCTTTGCCGCCATGGTTTCCCTGCTGGTCGCCATCTCCCTCTCGTTCGGGTTCGCCACCGTCGCGGTCGGCCACCTGAACATACTCTCCATGGTGTTTGCCGTGATGTTGATCGGCATCGGTATCGAGTACGGCATCCAGGTGGTGCTGCGCTACCAGGAGGAGTTGCAACTGGGGGCGGGTGAAATGGTTGCCCTGGAAACAGGGGTGACCAGGAACACGTGGGCCATCATCATGGCCGCGGCCACCGTCGCCGCCGCCTTCCTCACCTTCGTCTTCACCGACTTCCGCGGCATCGCCGAACTGGGCATCATCGCGGCCGGCGGGGTCGTCATCTGCGTCCTGGTCACCTTCACCGTGCTCCCCGCGTTGCTGGTGCTCCTCGCGCGCTACCGCAAGGTACGCACCGCCGCCGCCACGGCACGCCCCAGCGAGCACGGGGCGCTGTCCCGGCTCCTCTTCGACCGTCCCCGGCTGGTCATCGCCCTGACCCTGGCGCTGTGCGTCGCCTCGCTCTATCCCCTGTCACGGGTCTCCTTCGACTACAACCTGATGAACCTGCAGGCCAAGGGGCTGGAGTCGGTTACCTACGCCTACAAGCTGATGAGAAGCAAGGAGAACAGCGGCTACTTCGCCGTGGTCATGGCCGATAACGCCGCCGACGCCCAGGCGAAAACGGCCAAGCTGGAGCGGCTGCCGAGCGTGGACCACGTGGTGAGCCTGAACACGTTGGTGCCGGACCACCAGCCGGAAAAGCTCGCGGAACTGGCCGCGCTGCAACGGGAGCTTGCCGACGTGAAGCCGGCACCGTACGAGGAAAACCTCTCGCTCATGGAGCTTCCCAAGGTCTTCGAGGCCTTTAGGAACGCCGCGGTCGCGCTCAAGGAGCGGCTGGAGAAGGAGCGGCGCCCGGAAGCGAAGCAGGCGGCGGCCTTCGTGGCGACCCTGGACAAGTTTTTTGCCGGGCTGGAAAAGGAGCGGGACAAGAACGCGGTGGGGATGCTCCAGGATTTCCAGGGGGGGATGTTCAAGGACCTCCCGGCCAAGATCGAGCTTCTCAAGCAGAGTCTCACGGCCAAGCCGGTGACCGAGGCGGACGTACCGAAGGAACTCCGTTCCCGTTTCGTGGGGAAAACCGGGAAGCTGATGTTGCAGGTCGCTCCCAAGGGGGAGATCTTCAACCGCGAACCGCTCAAGACCTTCATCGACGAGGTGAGAAGCGTGGAACCGCATGCCACCGGGGAGCCGGTGATGGTCTACGAGTCCATGACCATCATGCGCGATTCTTATCGCCTCGCCTTCATCTACGCCTTCGTGGCCATCGTCGGGATCCTGCTGCTCGCCTTTAGGAGTGTGAAATTCGCGCTGATCGGGCTGGTCCCGCTACTGGTGGGGCTTTTGTTCATGGTGAGCGGCATGTGGCTCTTCGGCATCAGTTTCAACTCGGCCAACATCATCGTGATGCCGTTGGTATTGGGGATCGCGGTCGACTCCGGGATCTACATCATCAACCGGTACCGGCGCGAGGAGGGGAGTGCCGCGGGTGTGATCCTGAGCTCCACCGGGGTCGGGGTGCTGTTGAACACGCTGACCATCATGGCCAGTTTCGGGGCGCTCATGGTGGCGCGGCACCAGGGGGTGTTCAGCATCGGGGCGGTGATGTCGCTGGGGATGGTTGCCTGCCAGATAGCGTTCATGGTGACGCTGCCGGCGGTGCTCACGCTGGCGGCAAAAAAATAAAGACCTGACGCCAATGCCACGAAGCGCGTTCAATGATTTATAAAGAGGAGCAGGTTCTAAGAGGAGCAAGCATGGAGACGCTGCGCGGGGCGGTGCCGCTGTCGCATTACTTCCTGAGGGAGCGGGTGCGACCGGGAGACCAGGTGCTGGACGCAACCTGCGGCAACGGCCTTGATACCCTCCTGCTCGCGGAACTGGTCGGGGAGGGGGGGATGGTCTGGGCCTTCGACGTCCAGTCGCGCGCCATCTCGGCCACCCGCGAACTGCTGGATCGGGAAGGACGGCTGGCCCAGGTGCGGCTCGTCGAGGCGGGACACGAGCGGACGGCCGAGTTCGTACCGCAAGGCATCATGGCGGCGGCATTCAATCTCGGCTACCTTCCCGGCGGCGACACCACCCTGATCACTGACCCGGCCAATACCGTCTCCGCTCTTGGGCAGGCGGCGCAACTGCTCGCACCCTGCGGCATCATCACCGTCGCCCTCTACACCGGTCACGCTGGCGGCCCGGAGGAAGCGGCCGCCGTCGAAGGCTGGGCTGCCGCGCTGCACCCGGGCCGATTCAACGTCTGGCGGCACCGGCAATTGAACCGCCCCGACACGGCACCGTACCTGGTGCTGATCGAAAGGATCCGCTGATGCTGCGCGAAGCCCTCCCGTTTTTAGCTGTTGCACCTGCCTTGGCCTACGCCGGCATCACTCTGTTCTGCGGCCGCAGCTTCTTCGCCGCGCCTGTCGCTCTGGCCGACCACGCGCCACCGGTTTCCATCCTGAAGCCGGTCCGGGGGCTCGACGGCGACAGCTTCGAGAACTTCTCCTCTTTCTGCCGCCAGGACTACCCCTGCTACCAGATCGTTTTTGCGGTCGCTTCGCCTGAGGATCCCGTCATTGCCGTGATCAGGCGGCTGATGACGACCTACCCGGAGACGGACATCGAGCTGGTGGTCGATCCCGCCATCCACGGGGCCAACTACAAGGTGTGCAACCTGATGCATGCCTACGCCAAGGCGAAGCACCCCCTTCTGGTGGTCTGCGACAGCGACATCAGGGTCGAGGATCAGTACCTGCGCCAGGTCTGCGCCTCCTTTGCCGACCCCGAGGTCGGGCTGGTAACCTCGCTGTACCGCAGTTCGCAGGTGGCGGGAACCGGCTGTGCCATCGAGGCGCTGGGCTTTTGCTGCGAGATGATTCCCAACGTGATGGCGGCGCTGAAGCTGGAGGGGCTTTCCTTTGCACTAGGGGCGTCGATGGCGGTGCGCCGGGAGGCACTGGAGCGGATCGGAGGCTTCGAGGCGCTGGTCGATTACCTCGCCGACGACTACCAGTTGGGCAACATGATTCACAAGGCCGGCTACCGGCTGGAACTGTCGCCCTACTTCGTAGAGAGCATGATGCGCGGGGACGAGAGGCTCGCCGAACTGCTGTCGCGGCAGCTGCGCTGGGGTCGCACCATGCGGGTCTCCCGCCCGGGAGGGTACCTTGCTTCGGGGATCACGCTGCCGTTCCCGGGGGCGCTCCTCGCGCTGCTTATCTCAGGATTCTCCCTGGCGGGGTGGGGCGCCGCGGCGCTTTTGTACCTGGTGCGGTCGCTGGTCTGCACCAGCTACAGCCAATCGCTGGTCAAGGACAGGCTCCTGCCGCGCTGGCTGTGGCTGTTGCCGTTGAGGGATGGGCTTTCCTTCGGGGTGTGGGCGCTGTCGCTGATCGGCAACCGGGTGCGCTGGCGCGGCGATCTGTTCCTCCTGGAGAAGGGAGGGAAGATCGTGGCGATGGCAGATAAAGACAAATCCCCCCTGTCCCCCCTTCGCAAAGGGGGGGACGCTGGTTCTCGGGCTGTGGAGTAATTTAACCTCCCGACCTTGGTAAAAAGGGCGCGGTGTTCCCGCCCCCGGAGGGGGAGGGTTAGGGAGGGGGGCGGGATTACTTCCGGAACAGCCAGAGGATGAAGGAGAGCAGCAGGGAGATGATGATGCTGGTGGCAAGCGGGAAGTAGAAGGTGAAGTTCTCCTTCTTCACGTATATGTCGCCCGGCAAACGCCCTAGCCACGGGATCTTCCCGGCAAGGGTGAAGAGCGCGCCGACGGCGGCGATGATCAGGCCGATGACAATGAGGGATTTTCCGAAGGAGGGCATGGAGTGTCCTTTGACGGGCGTTGACCGGATGAGGGCGTAGCGGCGGGCGCCTCTCTCTCTTCGTGGCATCGCCCTCACCCGCCCTGCGGGCACCCTCTCCCGGAGGGCGAGGGGAGGACACCGCCACGTTGTTGTGTGAAACTAAAAAAGGGGACTGGCACCTTAGGAGCCAGTCCCCTTTACATTTTCGCCTGGCTCGTTACTTCCTGACGTAGCGTTCCTTTTCGCTGTAGATGCAGCCGCAGTATTTCTGACGGTACAGCCCCATCTCTTTGGAGAGGTTGATCCCTTCCTGCCAGCCGGTGCGGAAATCCTCGTAGTGGAACTCCACGCCGTAGCGCTCGCCAAGTTTGACACCAAACTCCCGGATCAGCTGCTGGTTTTGATAGCGACTGTAGAGCAGGGTGGAGGTGAACCTCTTGAAGCCCATCTCTGCGGCGGTGCGTGCGGCTTCCTCCAGGCGGGAGCGGTAGCAGTAAGCGCAGCGCCCCTGGGGCTCGCCGGCCACGTTGGTGAGGAACTCCTCCAGGAGGTATTCCTCCCGGTAGTGCACCTCCAACTCCACCAGCTTCGCATAGGTCTTCAGGGCCTCCATGCGCAGCTTGTACTCGGTGTACGGGTGGATGTTGTGGTTGAAGAAGAGCCCTGTGACATCGAGCCCGGCGGATCTGAGTTCCTTGACCGGGTAGATGGCACAGGGCGCGCAGCAGATGTGCAGCAGTATCTTCATACTCTTCCCTTACGGGCGTCCCCCGCCGGGGCCGCCAAGCAGGTAGGTGATGGCGTCTGCCTTGACCTGAGCGAAGGCGGCCGAATAGTCGACGGTCGGGAGTCGTGCCGTGATGTAGTCCCCGCCCAGGATCGGGTTACTGAGGGACACCTTGCCGGTATTGCTGTTGACCGCCAGGGTCGCATTGTTGATCGCGCTCTCCACGTCGTTGTCCATAACGCCGTTGCTCAACCAGTCGATGGAATCGTAGATGAGCCTCTTGGTGTAAATACGGTTGTGGGCGAAGGCACCGGGGTCGTTCTGCAGCAGGCTGGAGTTGAAGAAGGCTCCCATGGTGTTGGCCCCGCCGCCGGGGAAGGCCGCGTTGTAGTCGGAGTTCTTGTTGGCCAGGGGCCTAACCTTTGAACGGGTTGGATTCAGTGTGTTGGCCGGCAGGGCCGGATCGGTCTTCAGGACGTTCAGCATGGCGATGGCCGCTGCGTAACCTTTCTTCTCGTTCTGCAGAAAGGCAGGGGAGAGGGCATGGTCACCGGTGTGGCAGTGCGCACAGGTTTGGCTGACAATGGCCGTGATGGTGCCGGTGCTGTCCTTATCAACGGGGAGGAAGCTGTGGGGGGCCGCGCTGTTCATGTGACAGGTCACGCAGGGACCTTTGTTGCCGGTGCCATTTTGGTTCCCCACGCCGATGTACCTGTGCAGGTAGTAATCAGGTACGTAGTTCCTGCCGATGAACTCGTACCCTCCGGTCCGGAAGATAAGGGTTGCCGCGGCGCGATCGTGTGCTCCCGGCGCAGAGGTATTGCTGAAGTCCATCCCGGAGGCCTGCGCGGCGTAGATCATGGAACCGATGCCGCGGCCGGAATGGCAGGGGACGCAGACGTTGGAGTCGTTCACGTCGGGGTAGACGGTGACGCTGTTATTGAGCTTGACCGTCGGAGAGCTGTTGGAGGACGAGAAGTTGTAATAGCCGCGGTAGGCACCCACGACGCGGGTGGCCCAGTTGTAGGCCCGGCCGGCTCCGTTGTCGTGGCAGACGTTGCAGGCGGTAACTTCTTTTGTTTTGTCCGGGGACGGTGCATCCGCGGGTTGCGCGGCGCCGGGTGCCACCTTGACCGGGTAGTTCTGCACCACCGCGTATCCCGGGCCCGCGAAGGGTCTCACGTCGGAGAAGCCGCTGGTGACGAAGTTGATGTACCCGGTGGAGGTGTGGCAACGAACACAGTAGTACTGGTAGGTCAGATTGTACGGTTCGTAGCTGCCGCGGGTCTTAAAGTCGTAGCGGGTTCTCGCTCCGGAGAGCACGTCGCCGTGTCCGGACTCTGCCCACTCGGCGTTGGCCGCCATCGCCGTGGTCGGGTCGTGCGGGTTATGACAGTTGCGGCAGTTGCGGATGTAATTGGAACTCAGGTACGAGGCCCTGTAGGTGCTGTTGTTGATGCTCGTGGTCATGTTGCCGAAATGCTGCGGCGCGAGTCTCACCTGGATGTCGTTGGGGTGCGAGAGCCCGTGGCACTTGTCGCATTTGCCGGCGGAATCCGGGTTCTGCGTCGCCACGCCGCTACCGCCGCCGTGACATTTGGCACAGGACTCCGGGTGACCGGGGTGGGGCTCGTGACAGTCGGCGCATCCCGCTCCGTTTTGGGTGTTGTGCGTGGAGTTCATCCACTCCTGGACGATCAACGCGCCGGTTCCCGGTGAGACCGAGCCGGCGTGACAGCTTGCGTCCATGCACTTTTGGGACTGGGCAAGCTTCGAGACTCCGGTGGCGTTGTTGGCGGAACCACCTCCGCACCCTGCCACGAGGAGCGTAGTGACAACGAGGAAAACAAGGCTTTTTAGCAGCATAGCGTGCCCTCCCAAAGGTTTAAGACGCTACCTTATAGCATCTTCTATAGCAAAAAAGTAGAGAAAAATGAGTGTTAGCTCACAGCAGCCTTGGTTCCCTTTTTGTTAAGTTGACTTCACTTCTGCAATATTGTATTAATCACCAGTCCAATTGCGTCAAGTATGCATTTGGTAGGGGATTGAACCGCTCTAATAGTATTAATTTAATCTAATTTAAGTGCTGGTTGCAGTGTAGGAGACCAACTATGTTTCTGAAAAAGTATACTGTAGCGGTCATGTTCCTTCTCGGTATCTCCTGTGCGCCCCTGCTGGCCCCGGGCACGGCAAACGCCATCCCGGCCTTCAGTCGGCAGCACAAGACTGAATGTTCCACCTGTCACACTATTTACCCCGAGCTCAACGAATTCGGCGACGCCTTCCTGAAAAACGGGTACGTGTACCCCCACAAGAAGGAAGCGGCGAAAGGGGCAACCCAAGGTGCCGAGCCGGGCAACGAGTGGTCCTTCATCTCTGGCTTGCCCCAGCAGATACCGCTGTCGCTTACCGCGACCGCTGACCTTGCCTATGACGAGCATGCCGCCGACGGCAACAAGCTCGATCTTTCCACCAGGTCGATTACCTTGCAGGCCGGCGGCTCCTTCCGCGACCTGTTTGGTTTCTTCGCCACCTACAACCTCTACTCCCAGGGGATGCAGCGGTCTTCGTCGCTCGTCAATCCTGCTAACAACACCAACGTTCCCCCCGGCAACGACCCCGATCTGGACGAGTTGTTCCTGGTCTGGCGCCAGGCCTTCGGTTCCCCGGTCAACATGAAGGTGGGTCGCTTCGAGCCGAAACTTTCGCTGTGGAAAAAGAGCAACCGCATCCTGCCGGTTCCTTCCTTTGCGTCCACCACCTACCGCGTCGGCCTCTCCCCTTTCAGCAGCGATGCCACCGAGGACGGGGTGGAGCTGAACGCCCTGCTGGGTAACCGCCTCTTTGTCGCCGGTGGCGTTGTGGATCGCAACGGCCAGGATCGGGAAGACGGCTACGGGCACATCTCCTTGAAGATCGGCGGCACCGACCTGAAGGGCCAGGAGCCCGAAGTCGACCTAGAGAAGGACAGCATCTGGGATTACCTGAGCGTTACCCTGGGGGGCTTCGGCTACTGGGGGCAAAACGGCGAGTTCAACGCCAACGGCGTCGCGCAGAACTTGAACAACTTCCGCCGTATCGGCGCCGAGGCCGACATTCTATACAAGCGGCTGCACCTCAAGGGGAGCGGCAGCTTCGGTCATGATACCAATGTTGGATTCATGAGCGCGGCAGTCGACAGCAGGGCCTACACCCTGGAGGGCGAGTACTACCTGGGCGCACCGGTGAACGTCGTTCCGGTGTTCCGTTACGAATACCTGAACACCGGCGACGGCACCGTCAAGCGCCTGACCCCCGCCATCGCCTACACTCCGCTGCAGAACGTGCGGATGTCCATTGAATACACTCACAGCATTGCCCCGGAAGGAACCGGCAACATAGCCTTTGCTTCTATCGCCTTCAGCATGTAAGCTGACGGTCCGGACATGCCCAAACGGCGGCCGCCGCCGACAAAATTTGGAGGACGTATTATGAAAAAACTCCTGGTTACCATGCTTCTTATCGCAGCAACCGCTGCCACCGCCCATGCCGGGCTCAAGGTCATCGGCAAAGGTGATGCCATGCGTCTCGACCCCTCCGGGTTTCCGCCGGCCATGAAGGCCAACTACGAGATCGTCAGGGTCAAGTGCGTGAAATGTCATACCCTGGAGCGCACCATCGTTGCCATTCAGACCGGTGTCGCCCCCATCTCCGGCCAGCCTTTCGACCGCAACGCGACCAAGGCCTACGGCATCAAGATGCTCAGAAAGCCCGACTCCAACATGAGCAAGGCCGAAGTGAAGGCCTCCGTGGACCTGATGAACTACCTCCTCGCTGAAGCGGAGAAGTAATTATAATGAAAGACCTGACCTTGCGTACCCGCCTGATCGGGTCCTTCCTGATCATGGCCTTGTTGGTCGCCTTCACCGGCGGTTTCGGTGCCCTTAACATCAAGAGGGTCGGCGGCCAGATCCAGAACATCCTCGAGCAGCTCGCCAAACAGCAAAAGCTGGTGCTCCTCATGGGAGTGACCCAGAAGTACTGCCACGTGAGCCTGATGCAGGCCGCCCTGGTCCCCAACGACCCGGAGAAGCTCCAGGAGTACATCGACGACTACCAGATGAAGCGGGACACCCTGCTTAGTCAGGCCCAGATCATCCTGGAAGGGAACAAGAAGCTGGGCGTGCTCCCGGTGGCCAAGGGAAGCGTGGTCGAGAAGAGGACCCGCCAGTTCCTGGTGAGCTGGGCCGAGTTCGAGAAGGTGGCTGACGAGCTGGTTGCGCGCAAACAAGCGCTCATGAAAGGGGTTCCCCCCGGGGTGATGAGCCAGGCGGCCAAGGACGCCCTGGCCGACCAGCGGCTGAACCAGCTCGCCAACGAGGAGATTGCCACCGCCAACGACAAGGCCAAGGAGGACCTGGACGATATCCTGGTCGAAGTTGGCAACCGGATGACGGATGCCAACAAGCAGGTCACCGAGATTCAGCAGTCCGCGGGGATCACCTTCGCCGCGGTGATCCTGGTGGCAGTGGCCCTGGCGATCCTGCTCGGCCTGCTCATCACGCGCAACATCGTGTCCCGCCTCTCGGTGATGGGAGCGGCGGTCAACAGCGGCTCCGAAGGGGATCTCACTGCGCGGGTCGAGATGGGGATCCACGACGAGATCGGCAAGCTGGGAAGCGACTTCAACGAGATGGTGGGCAAGCTCTCCGGGATGATCGGCAAGGTTTCCCGCTCCTCCAACGAGCTGGCCGGCATTTCCGACACCATGGCCAAGGCCTCCCACTCGGTGGTCGGCTCCGCCAAGACCCAGGCCGAGAGCGTCTCCAAGACCTCCGCTGCCATCGTGCAGATCAATACCTCGGTGAAGGGAGTGGCCCAGGGGGTCGATTCCCTCTCCATTTCCGCCTCCGAAAGCTCTTCTTCCATCCTGGAGATGGCCTCCAGCGTCGAAGAGGTGGTGCAAAACATGGAGAACCTGGCCCTGTCGGTGAACGAGGTGAGTTCCTCCATCGTCGAAATGGGCGCCTCCATCAAGCAGGTCGGCAACGGCGTGGTGAGCCTCATGGAGGTTTCTACCGCCACCGCCTCTTCCGTCATGGAGATGGACAGCTCCATCAAGCAGGTGGAAAGAAACGCCAACGAGACCGCCGCCATCTCCAAGGCGGTACGCATCGACGCCGAGACCGGGCGTGAGGCGGTCGACGCCGTCATCAACGGCATGCAGGAGATCAAGCGCGCCTCCCTTATTACCAGCGAGGTCATCACCACTCTCTCCGAGCGCGCCGCCGATATCGGCGACATCCTCTCGGTGATCGACGAGGTGGCAGAGCAGACCAACCTGCTCGCTCTGAACGCCGCCATCATCGCCGCCCAGGCCGGCGAGCACGGCAAGGGCTTTGCCGTGGTCGCGGACGAAATCAAGGAACTTTCCGAGCGCACCTCCAGCTCAACCCGCGAGATTTCCCTGGTGATCCGTGGCGTGCAGGAAGAGACCCAGCGCGCCGTCGATGCCATCGACCAGGCCGAGCGTTCCATCGCCGACGGCGAACTGTTGTCACAGAAATCTGGCGAGGCGCTCACCAAGATAGTGGTCGGCGTTACCGAGGCCACCGCCCAGGTGAGCGAGATCGCGCGTACCACGGTCGAGCAGGCCAAGGGAAGCCAGATGATCCGCGAGGCGATGGAGCAGGTCTCCGAGATGGTGGCCCAGATCGCCAAGGCGACCCGGGAGCAGGGTCAGGGAAGCGAGCTGATCATGGGTGCGGTCGAGAACATGAAGAGCCTGACCTCCCAGGTGCTCTCCTCCACCCGCGAGCAGAACAAGGTGGGGAACCTGATCGCCCAGTCCACCGAGAGCATCACCGAGATGATTCGCCACATCAAGCGCGCCTGCGACGAGCAGACCCGCGGCTCCGAGCAGATCGTCATGTCGGTCGAGGACATCCAGCAGGCCACCGACGCCAACCTCGAGGCGACCCGCGTCATGGACGAGGCAGTCTACAAGCTCTTCCGCCAGACCGAGATGCTGAAGCAGGAGATGGACGCGTTCAAGATCTAGGACACATTCCACCGATTTTTTGCAGTACCGACCAAATCCCCCTCTCCCCGAGGGGGACTTTTTTTGTTATAAGGGGAGGCCTGCCGTGGAGGTCGCGGCTGCTACCTCTGTTAAGTGCATGTGCGACAGTAACGGTAGAACGTCGCACGTGTTCTGCTGTTTGAAAGGAGTGACCATGAGCAGGATTTCCGATAAATTCGCAGCACTGAAAGGGCGCGGGGAAAAGGCGCTGGTGACCTTCGTCACCGCGGGTGACCCCGACCTCGCCAGCACCGAAAAGGTCGTGCTGGCACTGGAGCAGGCCGGCGCCGACCTGATCGAGCTGGGGGTTCCCTTCTCCGATCCCATGGCCGACGGGCCGACCATCCAGCTCTCTTCGGATCGCGCACTGGCAGCGGGTACCACGCTCCCCGGGATCCTGGAACTGGTGACCCGGCTCAGGACCCGGACCCAGGTCCCCATCGTCCTCATGGGGTACTTCAATCCCATCTTCACCTACGGCGCCGAGCGCTTCGCCTGCGACGCCGCCAAGGCCGGCGTGGATGCCCTGCTGGTGGTAGATCTTCCCCCCGAGGAGGCGCCCGAACTCAAAGAGCATACCGACCGCTGCGGCCTGGACTTGATCTTCCTCCTTACCCCCACCTCCGACGCCTCGCGTGTCGAGTCTGTGGCCCGCCAAGGCTCGGGCTTCATCTACTACGTCTCCGTCACCGGCGTCACCGGCGCGAGGACCGCTGTTGCCGATACCCTTGCCGACCGCGTCACCGAGGTGCGCAACGCGCTGGATCTTCCCCTCGTGGTCGGCTTCGGCATCTCCACACCGGAGCAAGCGGGCCAGGTGGCCAAGGTCGCCGACGGCGTGGTGGTGGGGAGCGCTCTGGTCAAGTATTTCGAGAAGTACCAGGGCGAGGAACTGCTGCGTGAGGTCTCTGCTTTCGTCTCCGCTTTAAAACAAGGGGTGCTGCAGGGAGCGTAGAAATAATCGGTTATTCTTTCAGCGGTTTAGCGGCGTCGTCGCACCGTTTTGTTTGACATAGCAGGTTCGATCTGCTAAGAATCAGCGCTGTTTTACGACGTAATAAAACAGCTTGGGGCATTCCCCCAAAAGAGGGCACATATGGCTTGGTTCAAAAGGGATAATCCGCCGATGGCGAAGGCTGGGGAGCACAAGGTAAAGGTTCCGGAAGGGCTTTGGACGAAGTGCGTCAGCTGCAACGAGACCATCTATACGAAGGACATCGAGAGCAACCTTAACGTCTGCCCGAAGTGCGGCCATCACTACCGCATCTCCACCAAGAAGAGGATCGAACTCCTCATCGACGAGGGGACCTTCACCGAGTTCGACGCGGGCATGGTGTCGGTTGACTTCCTCGAGTTCAAGGACAGCAAGAGCTACCAGGACCGCATCGACCAGGCGCTGGCCAAGGGTGGCAGCAAGGACGCCATCGTCTGCGGGTCGGGCAAGATCGAAGGGACCCCGGTGCAGATCTGCGTCTTCGACTTCTCCTTCATGGGCGGCTCCATGGGGAGCGTGGTCGGCGAGAAGATCACCCGCGGCATCGAGCGCGCCTTGGAGCAGAAGACCCCGTGCATCATCATCTCCGCCTCCGGCGGCGCCAGGATGCAGGAGAGCATCCTCTCGCTCATGCAGATGGCCAAGACCTCCGCGGCGCTGGCCAAGTTGCGCGAAGCGGGGCTCCCCTTCGTCTCTATCCTGACCGACCCGACCACCGGTGGCGTCACCGCGAGCTTCGCGATGCTGGGCGACATCAACATGGCCGAGCCCAAGGCGCTGATCGGGTTCGCCGGTCCCCGCGTCATCGAGCAGACCATCCGCCAGAAGCTCCCGCAGGGCTTCCAGCGTTCGGAGTACCTGCTCGACCACGGCATGGTGGATGTCATTGTTGAGCGCGGCAAGATGAAGGCGCAGCTCTCCAGCATTCTCAAGATGCTCTACAGAAACTAAAGCAGGTCGAGGTTAAGGTTGAGGTTGAGTAAACCGCGACCGTAGCAAGGAAAGGTTAAGGTCGAGAAGGTTACATCCTTCCCAGCCTTAACCTTTCTTTTTACCTGCTCCTCAACCTCAACCTTAACCTTAACCTTAACCTTAACCTGAGGTCACCATGGTTTCCCTTTCCCAACTGGCCCTGTTCGCTTTCACCTCCACCGTTCTCATCTTCACCCCCGGTCCCGACATCATCTACGTGATGACTCGCGGGGTAGCGCAGGGGCGGAAGGCGGCGCTGGCCGCCGCTGCCGGCTTTGCCCTGGGGAACTTCGCCCATACCTTCTTCGCCATCGTCGGTCTCTCCGCCCTGATCACCTCGTCGGCGACCGCGTTCGCCTGTGTCCGCTACGCCGGTGCAGCCTACCTGATGTACATCGGCTACAAGATGCTCAAAAGCCGCACCTCACTGGTCCCAGACGGCGCCGCGGGGCAACTTGAGAGCCGGGTAATCTTCCGGCAGAGCATCCTGGCCAACATCATGAACCCCAAGGTGGCGCTCTTCTTTCTCGCCTTCTTCCCGCAGTTCGTAGACCGGGGGCGCGGGGGCGTCCCCATGCAGATGTTCATCCTCGGCACCACCTTCGTCGTGCTCACCATGCTCGGCTTCGGGGTGGTCGCGCTTTTGTCCGGCGAAATCGGGCGTTGGCTCAACCGTAGCGCCGGCGCCGGGAACAGGATCGGGCAGGGTGCGGGATGCATCCTGATCGGCCTCGGGCTGCGTCTGGCCTGGCCCGAGCGGTAACTCGGCGACCGGGATTAATATGGACTTTTTCACCTTCTTTACCTATAATCCCCGCCTGTCATGACCTACGCCGAAACGCTTGCGCACATCTATGCCCTTGGCCGCTTCGGCATCAAGCCTGGGCTGGACAGGATCACCCGTCTGCTTGCCGCCCTGGGCAACCCGCAGGACGCCTTCAAGGCGGTCCACGTAGTCGGCACCAACGGCAAGGGGTCGACGGCCTCCTTCCTCTGCTCCATCCTTAAGGCCGGCGGCTACCGGACGGGACTGTTCACCTCGCCGCACCTGATCTCCTTCACCGAGCGCATCCAGGTCAACGGCACCGAGATAGGGGAGGCGGACGTGGTCCGCTTCGCCGAGATGGTGATGGCAGCCGCGCCAGAGGAAGCCACCTTTTTCGAGATTGTGACGGCGCTCGCCATCCTCCATTTCGCCGAAGCAGGCGTCGAGATCGCGGTCTTCGAGGCCGGTATGGGGGGGCGGCTCGACGCCACCAACATATTGCCGGGGGTGCTCTGCGCCATCGCGCCCATCTCCCTGGAACATACCGATTATCTTGGTAAAACTATCGAGGATATCGCGGCGGAGAAGGCTGGGATCTGCAAGCCAGGTGCGCCCATTCTCTCGGCACGGCAGGACCGCGACGCGCAGTTCATCATCGAGCACCAGGCGGCCCAACTCGATGCGCCGCTGTACCGTCAGGGGGAGTCTTTCGACGCCTTCTGGCTGGACGGCCTGCTCAACTACCGCGGCATCGGCGTCACGCTAGACGCACTTTCCTGCGGTCTGTACGGTCGCTACCAAAGCGGCAACGCGGCGCTTGCCCTCGCCTCGGCGGAACTCTTGCGGGCGGTGGGGTTCCCGGTAACACCCCAGGCGATGATAGCCGGCGTGGCCAACGCCCGCTGGCCGGGCCGGATGGAACTCTTTCCCGGGCCGCCGCGCCTTTTGCTCGATGGTGCGCACAATCCGGCAGGCGCGGCCGCGCTGGCCGATGCGCTCGCCGATATCCCGCGCGGGCGGCTCTTCCTCGTGGTCGGCGTAATGGCCGACAAGGAGCTCTCCGGGATACTGGCACCGCTTTTGCCGCTGGCCGACCGCGTCTTTGCTGTCGCCCCGGCCCTGGAGCGGGCCCTCCCTGCGGGGGAGCTGGCCACCTACTGTTTCGGTGCCGGGGTGGAGGCGATGGAGGCGGGAAGCGTGGTGCAGGGGATCGAGCTGGCGCGCAACCTGGCCCAGGACGACGACCTGATCCTGGTCTGCGGCTCCCTGTTCACCGTGGGTGAGGCGCGCAGCCACCTCAAGTCACGTAGCTTCGAGCCGTTTCGAGGTTAAAGGCGGTGCGGCCGACGGTCGGACTCAGTCTGACAGGTCACAGCGATGAAACTTACTTTTGGTTGGAGTCCGATGAAACCTGCAAAAGCCTTGTGGCTTGTTACATACCTGCTGTTGTCAGCGACCCTTGCCCACGGCAAGGACAAGGCGATGTCTTTCACGAAGGCGCCCCCTGTCGAGAAGTCTTCGGACAAAACGGGCACATCGGACAAGATAGTCCTGCCTGCCAAGGATGTGACGCTCAAGGCAGATTCCCTTTTCCTGGATCCAGAGACCGACAGCTACAATGCCGAAGGTAAGGTCCAGATCCTGCAGGGCGATGCTTCCCTGCTCGCGGATAGCGTCATTTACCGTCGTCTGACCGGCGATGCCCTTGCCAAGGGAGACGTGCTGCTGGAGCGGGAAGGGGACACCATGAAGGGGGACCAGCTTTCCCTGAACCTGATCACCCAGAAAGGTGAACTCCTGAACGGAGAACTCTTCATAAAGAAATCCAATTTCCGGCTGCGTGCCCCGCGCCTGATGAAGACCGGCGACGACGACTACCGGATCGAGCGCGGTGTCTTCACCACCTGCGACGGGGAGCATCCGAGCTGGCGCTTTGAGGCGAAGAAGGTCGACGTCACCCTGGAGGAGTACGCCACCGCGAGAAACGCCGTCTTCTACGTCGACGACATCCCGCTCTTTTATACCCCGTACCTGATCTTTCCTGCCAACACGGAACGACAGTCGGGTCTCATGATCCCCAAGCTCGGCTACTCCTCGAAGAAGGGGTTCTACCTGGACCAGCCCTACTACTGGGCCATCGACCCCAGCCAGGAAGCCACCTTCGACCTCGACCTGGAGAGTTCCCGCGGTGTCGGGGCCGGCGTAGACTACCAGTACCTGCGCCCCAACGACAGCCAGGGGCGCCTGCGTGCCTTCGGCATCTACGACACCAACGAGTCGAAGTTCCGCGGCGAACTGCAGCAAAAGCACCTGGAACTGCTGACGCCTGAACTGACCCTCGCCTCCACCGTCCACATGGTTTCGGACCGCAAGTACTACCTCGATTACGGCGAGTTCTCCGGCGAGTACAACCGGCAGCTGCTGGAGTCGTCGGTCTCCTTTGACCGGCGCTGGCAGCGCTATGGCCTGTTCGGTGCGCTGACCTACGACCAGGACCTGGAGGCACCTAACAACCGCGCCACGCTGCAGCGCCTCCCCACCTTCGGCTTCATTGCCGCCGGTGAGAAGGTCGGGCCGGTCTTTTTCTCCATGGATTCCAGCCTGACCAGCTTCGAGCACGCCGTGGGGCCGACCGGGCAGCGCCTGGTGCTGCACCCCCGGGTCAGCTACTACGCCAAGCCCGCCGGGATCGTCGACTTCTCCCTGTTCGGCGCGTTCCAGCAGCGC
This sequence comes from Geomonas agri, assembly GCF_020179605.1. Classification (NCBI taxonomy): domain Bacteria; kingdom Pseudomonadati; phylum Thermodesulfobacteriota; class Desulfuromonadia; order Geobacterales; family Geobacteraceae; genus Geomonas; species Geomonas agri. Next base: position 2,537,779 of record NZ_JAINZO010000001.1, on the reverse strand, counting down.
CTGTACAACGCGCACGGGGACACCCCCGAGAACGGCTGGCGCCAGATCGGCCAGGCCGACGGCGGTGGCGCCCTGTCGCTGCCCCTGGAGCGGATCTACGACAACGGCACCCTGCGGCACCTGCTGGTCCCTTCGCTGCAGTACAACTACGTGCAGCGGCGCAGCGATCAGGACCTCCCCTTCTACGACTACGGCGACCGGGTGCTGGGGCAGAACATCGCCTACTGGTCCGTCGCCAATACCTTCACCCGCAAGTACGTGCGTGAAGGGATCCCCGACGAGTATCGCGACATCCTGTACCTGAAGCTTTCCCAGGGGTACCAGTTTTCCGGACAGCGCCGCGACCTGCTCACCCTGGTGGACGAGGGGAACCGCCTCACCGACTTGATGCTGGAGAGCGTGATCACCCCGGTGCAGGACCTTTCCCTGCTCGTCGACGGGCGTTACAACACCACCGACAACGTCCTTTCCACCGCCAACCTCGGACTGCAGGTCAAGGGGGAAGGGCGCACCCAGGCCAGCGTCACCTACCGGCACAGCCGCGACGAGCTCGACTACCTCGGTGCCGGTGTCACCTTCCCGCTCACCAGCCAGCTCACCGCTGACGTCCTGGGGCGCTACTCCTTCGACCGGGGAGGCTTCCTCGAATCGCGCTACGCAGTGGAGTACCGGCAGCAGTGCTGGAGCGTGATCCTCGCCTACTCGGACCGGGTCAGCAGCCACCAGGTCAGCGGCGAGAAGCAGTTCACCGTCAATTTCTCCCTGGCCGGACTGGGAGCGCTCGGTCCGATTCAGACTTTCTAGGTCAGGTTACCGTGCTGCCGGGAGGGTAAGAAGTTGACACTTTCACTTTCCCCGGTGTATCTACAATAAGTTGGCTGAAAAGGGCGCCGCAGCACCTGGCGCCGAGACAGAGCTGACCGGAGGCGTTTATGCAGGATGTGTTCACACCCACCTCGTTACTGGTGACCGGCGGGGCCGGGTTCATCGGGTCCAACTTCATCAACCACTTCATGGCGGGCAACCCGGATTGCCGGGTGATCAACCTGGACCTTTTGACCTACGCCGGCAACCTGAAGAACCTGACCGCGGTGGAGGGCAACGCCAACTACCGCTTCGTGAAGGGTGACATCTGCGACGCCGAATTGGTGGCGCGCCTGCTCGCCGAGGAGAAGGTCGATGCCGTGGCGCATTTCGCCGCCGAATCGCACGTGGACCGCTCCATCACCGGCCCAGACATCTTCGTGAAAACCAACGTGCTCGGGACGCAGACCCTCCTGGAGGCGAGCCGGCTGCACGCCGAGAAGCTTCCCGCCTTCCGCTTCCTGCAGGTTTCCACCGACGAGGTGTACGGCAGCCTCGGTGCCGAGGGGTACTTCACCGAGGAGACGCCGCTGGCGCCGAACTCCCCGTATTCCGCGAGCAAGGCCGGGGCGGACCTGCTGGTGCGTGCCTACTTCGAGACCTTCGGTCTGCCGACCCTGAACACCCGCTGCTCCAACAACTACGGCCCCTACCATTTCCCGGAGAAGCTGATCCCGCTCATGATTCACAACATCCTCAAGAAGCGCTCCCTGCCGGTGTACGGCGACGGCCTCAACGTGCGCGACTGGTTGCACGTGAAGGATCACTCCGCCGCCATCGAGCGGGTGCTCAAGCAGGGTAAGCCGGGGGAGATCTTCAACGTGGGTGGCAACAACGAGTGGAAGAACATCGATATCGTGAAGCTCGTCTGCGACTTGATGGACGAGCGTCTCGGGCGCACCGCGGGGGAGAGCCGTGAGCTGATCACCTTCGTCAAGGACCGCAAGGGGCACGACCGGCGCTATGCCATCGACGCCACCAAGCTGAAGCGTGAACTGTCCTGGGAGCCGAGCTACACCTTCGAGCGCGGCATCGCCGAGACCATCGATTGGTACCTCGCCAACCAGGGGTGGGTCGAAGAGGTGGTGAGCGGCGCCTACCGGGAATACTACGAGATGCAGTACGGAGCGGCGTGAGCCGTTAGAGACTCAACGGTCGGGCTTGGCAGCTACAACATCTGAGGGTTCACAATTCATCGTTCTGGGCTATCATCTATCCTTGTCCTTCGCTTCCGAAGCCCCAAGGGTACGGTGGCCGTAGCGGCACTGCCACGAACGCTGAACCTGGAACGAGCTTATGGGGGAGTTTAGATGGTTCTGGTAGTCGGCAGTAAAGGAATGCTGGGGCAGGAGTTGATGGGGCTGTACGGCGATGTGGCGCGCGGGGTCGACGTCGACGAGATCGACATCACCGACCTTGAATCGGTGCAGCGGGTGCTGCTCACCCTGAAACCCTCGGTGGTGATCAACGCCGCCGCCTACACCGATGTGGACGGCTGCCAGTCCAACACGGAACAGGCCATGATGGTCAACAGCGAAGGCGTCGGCTTTCTGGCCATGATCAGCAAGGAGATCGGCGCCAAGCTGGTCCAGGTGAGCACCGACTACGTCTTCGACGGCCAGAAGGGCTCCCCCTACGTCGAAGATGATCTCGCCGGTCCGCTCAGCGTCTACGGGGAGTCCAAGCTGGGCGGCGAGATGAACACCTGGTTCAACCCCGATCACCTGATCGTGCGCACCCAGTGGCTTTACGGGCACGGCGGCAAGAATTTCGTGGAGACCATGCTGAAACTGGGCGCGGAAAAGAAGGAACTGACCGTGGTGGACGACCAGATCGGCTCCCCCACCTGGACCCGCGACCTCGCCCTGGCCATCAAGGCCCTGCTGGACAAGGGCTGCCAGGGGACCTACCACGCCGCCAACTCCGGCTTTGTCTCCTGGAACGGGTTTGCCAAGGAGATCTTCCGGTTGGCCGGACTCGACGTCGCGGTGCTGCCCATGACCACGGAGCAGTTGAATCGCCCCGCACCGCGGCCGCTGTATTCCACGCTGGATTGCGGCAAACTGCAGCAGGACACCGGCTTCGTGCCGCAGCCCTGGCAGGACGCGCTCAAGCGGTACCTGGAACTGAGACCCGGCAAATAGCGCCGGGGGGACTGGCCCCGCAGATACCTGTCCCCTTTACCCAACGAAAACACGGAGGCCAACATGGAACGCGGCGAGCGTCCCTGGGGAACATACACCGTCCTGGACGAAAGCAACGGCTACAAGATCAAGCGCATCGAGGTCCTGCCGGGACAAAGGCTTTCTCTGCAGATGCACCACCACAGAAGCGAGCACTGGATCGTGGTGTCCGGCACCGCCAAGGTTACCTGCGGTGACATGATGAAGATCATCAACATCAACGAATCAACCTTCATTCCCATTGGTTCCACGCATCGCCTTGAGAATCCCGGCGTCATCCCGCTGGTGATCATTGAAGTCCAAAGCGGTGAGTACCTGGGCGAAGACGACATCGTCCGGTTCCAGGACGACTACGACCGCGTCGAGGCTGCCGCCGTAGGGAGCGCCGTCGAGGCCCAAGTGGAGCCCATCGGTTAAATGAACAGACAACTGAGCCTGCTCAGGGAATTCTCCGTTCCCCTGGCGGCCGGCGTCATTGCCGCGCTGCTGTGGGCGAACCTGGCCCCGGAGCAGTACCACCACTTCCTGCACGACCCGCTTTTTGCGGGTCTTTCTGTTCACTTCGTCACCAACGACCTGTTCATGGCGTTCTTCTTCGGCATCGCCGCCGTCGAGATCACCCAGAGCTGTCTGCCGGGGGGCGACCTGCACCCCTTGCGGCGCGCCGTCAATCCGCTGCTGGCGACGGTGGGGGGGATACTGGGGCCGGTCGCGATGTACCTGCTGCTGAACAGGGCCTTCGGCGACGCCTCGCTGTCCCGGGGCTGGGGCATTCCGACTGCGACCGATATCGCGTTGGCCTGGCTTGCGGCACGGTTCATCTTCGGCAAGGGGCATCCGGCCATCTCGTTCCTGCTGCTCCTGGCCATAGCCGACGATGCGGTGGGACTGGTCATCATAGCCCTGTTCTACGGCGATCCGCTGGCCCCGGTGCAGCCCCAATGGCTGCTGCTGTGCGGCGCCGCGCTGGCTCTTTGCTGGCTGCTGCGCCGCTTCAGGGTCGCCAGTTACTGGCCCTACCTCATCTTCGGCGGAACACTGAGCTGGCTGGGGCTGCATGAGGCCCACCTGCACCCGGCTTTGGCGCTAGCCCTGGTGGTCCCGTTCCTGCCGCACCCGTCGGTGGAGAAACGCCACATGTTCGACATCGACCCGGACGACCTCACGCCGCTGTCGCGCTTCGAACATGACTGGAAATTGTTCGTCGACCTGGGGCTCTTCGTCTTCGGGCTGGTCAACGCCGGCGTTGCCTTCGGATCCGTCGGCGCCGCTACCTGGCTGGTGCTGGCCTCGCTGGTCTTTGGCAAGGCGATCGGCATCGTCGGGTTTGGGCTGCTGGGGAGCAGGCTCGGTTTCCCGCTCCCGGTAGGGGTGGGGTTGAGGGAACTTCTTGCCACCGGCCTGGTTGCCGGCATCGGCTTCACCGTGGCACTGTTCGTTGCCGGAGAGGCCTTCCCGGATTCCGAATTAGGTTCGTCCGCCAAGATGGGCGCCATGCTCAGCATTTTCTCTTTTGTTCCCGCGGCGGTCGTGATGAAAATGCGCCGGATTAAGCAGGGCGGCGCGTAACTTCCTTTTCTTTTCCCCCTGAGGTGGGGGATCATTGCCGATTGGAGGAAACCTATGTACATCGTCATCCTGGCCGGGGGCTCCGGCACCAGGTTCTGGCCGCTGTCCCGCAAAAGCACGCCGAAGCAGCTCATGTCCGTCTTCGGCGGCAAGTCCATGCTGCAACGGACGGTGGAACGCGTCCTGCCGCTGGATCCCAAGCGGGTAATGGTGGTGACCAACGCGCTGCAGGCTGCCGAAACGAGGGCGCAGTTGGCCTACATCGAGGGGGTCCCGGTCGACGTGATCGAGGAGCCTGTCGGGCGCAATACCGCGCCTGCCATCGGACTGGCCGCATCCATCATCGCCCGCTTTGATCCGGACGGGATCATGGTCGTGCTCCCCGCCGACCACTACATCGTGGACGAGGAAACCTTCCGTGCCACCCTGGCTGCCGCCCGTTCGGTGGCCGTGAGCGGAGCACTGGTGACACTGGGGATCACCCCCACCCGCCCCGAGACCGGTTACGGCTACATCGAGGCCTCGCGGCCGGCCGATTCGGGGGCGACACCGGTGCGGCGCTTCGTGGAAAAGCCGAACCTGGAACGTGCCGTGGAGTTTTTAGCTGCCGGGTGCTTTTACTGGAACAGCGGCATGTTCGTCTGGGGGGCCTGCTCCATCCTGGACCAGATCGCGCAGCACATGCCCGAGCTGTCCCGGGGCCTGGCGCGGCTCACCTTCGAGTCGGATGTTTGGGAAATCTCCGATCTGAAGCCCCAGATCGCTGAGATCTACGGTGCCATCAAGGGTGAGTCGATCGACTTCGGGGTCATGGAGAAGGCCAAGGATGTACAGGTAATTCCGGCCTCGTTCGGCTGGAGCGACGTGGGGAGCTGGAGTGCACTGCCCGAGGTGATGGAGGCCGATGCGGCGGGGCACGTGGTGATTAATTCCCTTGGTGCTGTATCCGTGGGGGCCAAGGAGTGTCTTGCCTACGGCAACGGTAAAGTGGTAGCCTTTGTCGGCGTCAGCGACCTAATCGTGGTGGACACCCCCGACGCCCTGCTGGTCTGCTCCAAGCAGGCCGCCCAGGACGTGAAGAAGGTGGTCGAAGAACTGGAGCGGCAGGGGAAGCTGGAACTGCTTTAAAGGGTAGGTCCCCTGTGTACTCTGTGGTAAAGCTTCTAACCGTTTTTTGAGGTTTGTATGTACGGCTGGACCGGAAAGTTGCTGCATGTCGATCTCACCCGCGGTACCTGCGAGCGCAGGGAGATTCCCACTGACATCCTGCACGCCTACCTCGGCGGGCGCGGGTTGGGCGTCCGGCTGATGCGCGATTATTTTCGCCTCGGCCCCTTCGAGCCAGACCTGCCGCTCATCTTCGCCGTCGGCCCCCTGTGCGGCACCAACTCACCCACCGCGGCGCGCCTCTCCTGCGTCTCCCGGTCGCCGCTCACCGGGACCATTTACGACTGCTCGGCAGGCGGGCGCTTCGCCTGGCGGATGAAGGCGGCCGGACTCGATGCCGTCTTCATCACCGGCAAGAGCCCGAAGCCGGTCTTCCTCTCCATCGACCCCGCGCGGGACGAGCTGCATCCGGCCCAGTCGCTGTGGGGCAAGGGGGTGAAGGAGACGGTCGCCGCCCTCAGCGATCATGGCTCGGTCACCACCATCGGCCCCGCCGGCGAAAACGGCGTCCTCTTCGCCAACATCATGATGGGCGAGGGGAACTCGATCGGCCGTGGCGGCCTGGGCGCCGTCATGGGGGCCAAGGGGCTCAAGGCGATCACTACCCAGGGCGACGGCGTGACCGGCATCGCCGACAAGGAACGCTTCGACGCTGCCCGCGGCGACGTCATGCGCCTGTTCCGGGCCTCACCGGTCATCTTCGGGGGATTGGGTATCGCCGAGTACGGCACCCCGGCGCTGGTCGACCTGATGGCGCAGCGCCGCATGGCCCCCACCGAGAACTTCCGTTCCACCTTCTTTGCCGACTCGGGTAACTACTCCGGACCTGCCATCCGCAAGGAGTGTGGCGCCAAGAAGGAAGGATGCTACGGCTGCCCCATCCAGTGCAAGAAGGCGAGTGCTGCCGGGGAAGCGTTGCCGGAATACGAAACGGTGAACCACTTCGGGGCCCTGAACGGCATCTCCGACCTGCACGCCATCGTCAAGGCAAACTCCCTGTGCAACGAACTGGGGCTCGACACCATCTCGGCCGCGGCCACCCTGTCTGCCTTTGGCGAAGCGCGCGGGCGCTTCCCGGACGCCGCCGAAGTGGCGAGCCTCCTCGCCGACATCGCCTACCGGCACGACCAGGGCGAACTGCTGAGCCTGGGCTCACGGCGCATGGCAGAAATCCTCGGCAGGCCCGAGCTATCCATGAGCGTGAAGTCCCTGGAGCTCCCCGCCTACGACCCGCGTGGCGCCTACGGCATGGCGCTCGCCTACGTAACCTCCAACCGCGGCGGCTGCCATCTGCGTGCCTATCCTATTTCGCATGAGATCCTGAGAAAGCCGGTCCCCACCGACCGCTTCTCCTTCTCCGGCAAGGCCCGCATCATCAAGATCGCGGAAGACGTCAACGCGGCGGTCGATTCGCTGGTTGCCTGCAAGTTCGCCTTCTTCGGGGCGACGCTGGAGGAGTATGGGGAGCTCTTGTCGGCGGTGACCGGCATCGAGTACGGGCCGGAGTCGCTCAAGGCGATCGGCGAGCGGATCTACCTCACCGAGCGTTTCTACAACTGCGCCAACGGATTCAGCCACGACCACGACACGCTGCCGCACCGGTTCTTCGAGGAAGCAGGGAGTGCCGGCGAGGGGATCGACGTCCCCCCCATTGACCTTGCCCGCTTCGAGGAAGAGCTACAGAAGTACTACCGCATCCGCGGCCTCGACGAGGAAGGGCGTTTCGGCGACCGCGACCTTCTCGCTGAGCTGCCCTGATGTGTGCCAAGGAAACCAACCTGAAACGGTGACAGATGCGCGACCAGATCTATAAATATACCGGGAAGCTTCTTGCCGACCGCTCGGCCTGTGCCGACGGCATCGCCTTCGCGGCGCAGGACGACGTGCTGATCACGGCCGGTGCGCCGGAGTTGGCCGCCCTGGCCGGGGCCACGCTATCGCGCCTCAATTCCCTAGCGCTGGTGGCCGCGCGCCCCACGCTTCCCTTCGCCGACTTCCTGATTGCCCGGGCCGGGCAGGGGGAGGAGTGCATCGTGCCGCAGGATACCGAGACCAGGACCTTCCTGCACGACATCCCCTTCCTGCGCCGCAAGGACCTTGCCGACGATCCCGCTCCCGTTCTGGCCAAACTGCTCGGCAACAGGAAAGGAGTCATCGTCGAGGGTGTCGGCATCGTCGCTGTCGGCGCCATCACCGTTGAGCAGGCCTTCATTAACTACTCCTCCGTGTTCCATTCCACCTTCGTGAAGTACCTGCAGGACTTACTCGTCGACGGGTTCCGCCTACCGGGTGAGCGCGAGGCGTTCGACTCCTTCCGCAGGGACTGGTTGCGGCCGCTCTCCGCCTCGGGGCTCGACTTCGTCGACGCCCTTTCCCTGGAGAAGGATGAGATCCTTGCCGAGATCGAGCGGGTGGGGCGCTACACCGTGGAACGGGGGCTGGTGGATTCCTTCTTCGGTAATATCTCGGCGGTGGCGGGCGAGCGCATCTACATCTCCCAGACCGCGGCGAGCCTGGACGAGTTGAAGGGGTGTATCGACCCGGTCCCCGCCGACAACTCCTCTACCACCGGGATCACCGCGTCGAGCGAGCTTTTGGCGCACCGCAAGATCTACGAGCAGACCGGCGCCCGCGTCATCCTGCACGGCCATCCCAAGTTTTCCGTGGTGATGAGCATGCTCTGCGACAGGAAGGCGGAGTGCGTCATCAAGGATTGCTGGAAGGACTGTCCGCATGTGCGTGACCTGGGGGGGACACCGGTGGTCGCGGGCGAGATCGGGGCCGGTGGGCTGGCCAAGCGGGTCCCGCCGGTAATCGGCGCCAGCGGTTCCGCCATCGTCTATGGCCACGGTGTCTTCACGCTGGGGCGCGCAGGCTTTGGCGAGGCCTTCGCCGCCATGGTGGATGTGGAGAACTTCTGCCGCGAGGAATACTTCCGGCGTATGAACAGATAAAGGCATAAAGCCGCTCACGCGAAGACGCCAAGACGCCAAGTACGGCTTTGAGCTCGCTTTGCGTCTTTGCGGCTTTGCGTGAGCGTTTTAGGAGGTTGTTTGTCTGAGAAGAAGAACATAGCCCGCGCCGCAGGCGTCTTGGGCGCAGCCACCATGCTGTCCCGCATCATGGGCATGATCCGCGACATGGTTGTTTCCCGCCTCTTCGGCGCCGGCCTCTACACGGACGCCTTCTTCGCCGCGTTCCAGATCCCCAACATGCTGCGCCGCTTCTTCGCGGAAGGAGCGCTTACCTCCGCCTTCGTCCCCACCTTCTCGGAATGGCACACCAACAAGGGGGAGGAGGAGACCCGCGCGCTGGCCAACGTCTGCTTCACCGCGCTCACCATCGTCATGGCCGGGATTACCACCCTCGGCATCATCTTCTCGCCGCAATTGGTGCATCTGATGTTCCCCGGCTTCTCGTCCAACCCGGAGAAGCTCTCGGTGACCATCCTGCTCAACCGGCTCATGTTCCCCTACATCTTCTTCGTGAGCTTGGTCGCCCTGTGCATGGGGATACTGAACACGCTGCGCCATTTCTTCACCCCGGCCATCTCCACGGTGTTCCTGAACATCTCCATGATCCTGTCCGCCCTGTTGCTGCACGACCGCTTCCAGGTCCCTATCGTCGCCCTGGCCGTGGGCGTCCTCATCGGCGGGGTGCTGCAACTTCTCCTGCAACTGCCGGTCCTGTACAGCAAGGGCTTTCCAATCAAGCCGAACTTTAACCTGGACCATCCGGCCCTGAAGCGGATCACGCTGCTCATGGGTCCCTCGGTGTTCGGCGTCGGGGTCTACTACCTCAACATCACGGTGGGGTCCATCCTGGCGTCCCTGCTGCCCGAGGGGAGCGTTTCCTACCTTTACTACGCCCAGCGCCTCTTCGAGTTCCCCCAAGGCATCTTCACCGTGTCGGTGGCCCAGGCCGTGCTCCCCTCGATGAGCCGGCAGGCCGCCATGGGAGACATCGACGCCCTCAAGGAATCGCTCTCCTACGGCGTCCGGCTTACCCTGTTCATCACCATACCGGCCATGGTGGGGCTTATGTTCTGTGCCACACCCATCTTCTCGCTGCTGTTCATGGGGGGCGCCTTCGACTACGCCAAGGCGGTCAACTGCGGCACGGCGCTCCTTTATTACTCGGTGGGGCTCGCCTTCGTGGCGCTGGTGCGCGTGCTGGTGCCAGCCTTTTACGCGCTGAAGGACACCAAGACCCCGGTGGCAGTTGCCTTCGCCGCTTTTCTGCTCAACCTGCTGTTCAGCCTGATCCTGATGGGGCCATTGAAGCATGGCGGGCTGGCGCTGGCCTCGTCGCTCTCCGCGCTGGGCAACATGCTGCTCCTGCTCTGGTTCCTGAGGAAGAAGATCGGCCCCTTCGGCGGCCGGGCCATCTCCGTTGCCGGGATGAAAGGCATCATCGCCTCCATCCCGATGGCGGTGGCGGTGTACTGGATCATGCACCTGATCGACTGGTCGCCGGCTGGGAAAAGGCTCCTCAAGGGGGGTGTGCTGGGGGGAGGGGTTCTGGCTGGGATGGTCATCTTCCTGGTCTCGGCGCACCTGCTGCGTTGCGAGGAGGCCGGTGACGTGATCCGCCTGGTGAAGAGAAAACTGCTTAAAAAATAGACGCGATGGACCCCTTCCCGGTCATCTAGGGCGGGGGCGTGGCGTCATGACCGGGTGACGACTCGGGGGGATTACGGGCGGGGCTGTTGTCCCTTGATCTGGTGCCAAGGGTGGCGTGAGACCGGCGGAAATCGGGCAGTTATGCACAGGATTTCCACCGGGGTTGCCACCTAATTAGGTGTGTTTAATTTTACTGGGGTCGATAGACCACGCTTGTATACAATCTGTTCTAAGTGACTGATTTTTCGTTCGAATATGGTCGTGGCCAATATTTATGCAGAACGCGGAAAGTGCTTAAAAGCCGTAGGTTTCTCTGTTTGTCAACACCGTTATCCACATCTTATCCACACAAAATGTGGATAAGCCGCTGGTCTCCCAAAAATATTAATTAGATTCAACGTTTCTCTAATTTCTTTGCTTCTTCCCAGAGCAGGTCCATCTCTTCGAGGGTGGCATCTTGCAGTTTCCGACCGCCTGCATGCAGGGTCTCTTCGATGTGGCTGAAACGTCGCGTGAAACGCTGGATCGTCTTCCTGAGGGCCTCCTCGGGGTCGAGCGACAGGAAGCGACCCAGGTTCACGATGGCGAAGATAAGGTCGCCCAGTTCCGATTCCATCTCCTGCTGGTCCCCGGCTGCCATCGCCTCCTGGAACTCGTGCAACTCCTCCATCACCTTGGCGAACACCTGGTCGGTGTGTTCCCAGTCGAAGCCGACCCGCGCCGCCTTCTCGGTGATCTTCTGCGCTTTCATCAGGGCTGGCAGGTGCGGTGGTATCCCCGACAGCGCGGACTTGCGCTCATCCCCCTTTTCACTCTTCTTGATCTTCTCCCAGCTCTCCACCTGCGCAGCGCTGTTCTCGATGACCTGGTCCCCGAAAACGTGGGGGTGGCGGCGCACCAGCTTCTCGTTGATAGCGTCCAGTACCTGGTCCATGGTGAAGGCGCCGCGCTCCTCGGCGACCGCCGCGTGAAAAATCGGCTGCAGGATGAGGTCGCCCAGTTCCTCCTTCAGGAGCTTGTCGTCCTTGGCGTCGATCGCCTCGATGACCTCGTAGGATTCTTCCAGCAGGTAGCGCTTGAGCGATTCGTGGGTCTGCTCGGCGTCCCAGGGGCAGCCGCCCGGCGCGCGCAGCCTGCGCATGATCTCCATGAGACGGTCGAAGCGATCTTGTGTGGTTTCGGTGGACATCGATGGTTCTCCGGTGAGGAATTGATTTTGTGACGATGTGAGCTGCGCCCCCTCTCCCTTCGGGAGAGGGACGGGGTGAGGGCGTTGCGGTCTGTACAAATGCTGCTGACGGGCAGGCCCTTGCCCGCCCTTCGGGCACCCTCTCCCGGGGGGAGAGGGGACGGGGAAGAGGGGGGGACTACTTGAGCCCGCTCAGGTAATCGACCAGAGAGTCGATCTGCTTTTTCGAGAAGGTGTCGTAGGGGGGCATGGCGGTCCCGGGGTAGACCTTGGCGGGCTCGCGGATCACCTGCTCCAGGAAACGGCGGTCCCGCTTGCTGCCGACGTGGGACAGCTCCGGGCCGACCACGCCTCCCTTATCCTTGACGATGTGGCAGTCCCGGCAGCGCTCGTTGAAAAGCTCCTCGCCGAAGAGCTCCATCTGGGCCGCCGACTTTTTCGGCGCGGGAGGCTGCGCCGGCTCCTGCTTGGAGCAGCCGCAGGAGAGGACGATTGCAGTTGCCGCGATGACGAAGCTGCGTCGCATGCCGGTCTCCTATTTCCCCTTCAGGTACGCAGACAGGAACTGCTGCTTGTATTCCAGGAAGCGCCCCTCTTCGATGGAGGTGCGGATCTCGGCCATCATGTTCAGGTAGAAGTGCACGTTGTGGATACTAGCCAGGATCGCCGAAAGCACCTCATTCGAGGTGAACAGGTGGTGCAGGTAGGCCCTGGTGAAGTTGCGGCAGGTGTAGCAGGTGCAGTTCGGCTCGACTGGGTAGAAGTCGCGTCGGTAGTTCTTGTTGGTAAGCCTGATCCGGCCGCGGTTGGTGAACAGGGTCGCGCTGCGCGCGTAGCGGGTCGGGATGACACAGTCGAACATGTCGACGCCGCGCTCGACGCTCTCCAGGATATCCTCGGGAAGGCCGACGCCCATCAGGTAGCGCGGCTTGTCCTCGGGGAGGTGCGGCGCGGTGTAGCCCACCACCTGTTTCAAAAGTTCTAGACCCTCGCCCACGGAAACGCCACCGATGGCGTAGCCCGGGAAGTCCATCTTCACCAATGCCTTGGCGCAGCGCTTCCTCAGGTCCTCGAACACGCTTCCCTGCACGATGCCGAACAGGTACTGGTTCTCGCGCGAGTGCGCATCGATGCACTGCTTGGCCCAGCGAATGGTCTTTTCGGTCGAGCGCTCCGCGTACGCCTTGTCGCAGGGGTAGGGGATGCACTCGTCGAAGTTCATGATGATGTCGGCGCCCAGGGCCTCCTGGATGGCGATCGCTTTGGCCGGGTCAAGGAAGATCTCCTCGCCGGTGTCCTCGTGGCGGAAGAAGACCCCTTCCTCGGTGATGCGTTTCTTGGGCAGCGAGAAGACCTGGAACCCGCCGGAGTCGGTCAGGATCGGGCCGTCCCAGCACATGAACTTGTGCAGCCCGCCCGCCTTCTGCACCAGGGCCTCGCCGGGGTGCAGGTGCAGGTGGTAGGTGTTGGAGAGGATGATCTGGGCGCCGGTTTCCTTGACCTGTGCCGGTGTCATCGCCTTCATGGCCGCGTGGGTCGCCACCGGCATGAATATAGGGGTCTGGATCTCGCCGTGGGCGGTGGTTACCACGCCGCGGCGCGCGCCGGACTTGGGGTCCTTCTTGAGCAGTTTATAAATCATGAACCTTCCTGGCTTTAATGTTTTACTGAGGGTGCCTATCCTAATTAGCAGAGCGGGGTAAAAAATGCAACAATGCGGCCGCGTAAGCGTTATTTCAAAACATGGTTAGTGCACTTTAGAGGGGGCTAAGATGCCTGAACCATTAATTGTATGCTGTATACAAAAAACTGTTGCATTTTCGTATAACGGCATTTAATATGCGCGTCTATCAACCCGCCGATTTTTATGTTATAGATACCATCCACTGTTGCTAATGTGAGTTCAATAAAGGAGAGATCGAATGCAGACACTGAGCCCGTGGCGCGGTCCCCCATCCCCCTCAAGCGGAAACCGCGAGTCCGCCCCGTGACCGGGTTTTCGGGACTTGTACTCCTCCGGTGTACGCACGCAATCCAACTCATTTGAAATCGAAAAAAGGCAAAGGGACAAAAAACATGCGAATCTTATCTAGCTCTGTGGGAAGAAAGATCCTGATGTCCATCACGGGTCAGCTCCTGATCATCTTCATCCTGATCCACCTGATCGGAAACTCCACCATCTTCTTTGGCCCCAACGGCATCAACGCTTACGCTGAGCATCTGCACAGCCTGCCGCCGCTGGTCTGGGCCTTCCGCCTCTTCATGGGCGCAGCCATCGCCGTTCACATCGCCTACGGCGTCACGCTGACTCTGGAGAACAAGGCGGCCAACCCCGGCGCCTACGCTGTGAAAAGGAACCTGAAGGCGAGCTTCGCCTCCGAAAACATGATCTGGACCGGCCTTTTGGTCCTCTGCTTCATCGTGTACCACCTGCTCCAGTTCACCATCCATGGCACCCCCGACATCGTTGTCGGCCTCGACTCCGCCAACCGTCCCGACGTCTTCAGGATGGTGGTCACCAGCTTCGGCCACGGCCTCATCGCCCTGGCCTACATGTTCGCCATGCTGATGCTGTTCCTGCACCTCTCCCACGGCATCCCGAGCTTCCTGCAGACCATGGGGTGGAACAACGAGAAGACCATCCCGGCCTTCGGTACCGGCGGCAAGGTCATCTCCGCCCTCCTCATGCTTGCTTACATCTCGATTCCTGCGGTCATCCTGGCCGGCTTATTGAAACTTTAGGGGGTTCAAGTGATACTCGACGGAAAATGTCCGAAAGGACCGATTCAGACCTCGTGGGACAGGCACCGCTTCGACCTGAAGCTGGTTAACCCCGCTAACAAACGTAAGTACAAAGTCCTCGTTGTCGGCACCGGCCTGGCCGGTGGCGCAGCCGCAGCCTCCTTGGGTGAGCTCGGCTACAACGTCGAAGCCTTCTGCTACCAGGACAGCGCACGTCGCGCCCACTCCATCGCGGCGCAGGGCGGCATCAACGCAGCGAAGAACTACCCGAACGACGGCGACAGCATCTACCGCCTGTTCTACGACACCATCAAAGGTGGCGACTTCCGTGCCCGCGAGGCGGACGTTTGGCGTCTGGCCCAGGTGTCCAACAACATCATCGACCAGTGCGTGGCCCAGGGCGTTCCGTTTGCCCGCGACTACGCAGGCTACCTGGACAACCGCTCTTTCGGCGGTGCGCAGGTTTCCCGTACCTTCTATGCCCGTGGCCAAACGGGCCAGCAGCTCCTCCTGGGCGCTTACTCGGCACTGTCCCGCCAGGTGAAAGCCGGCACCGTCAAGCTCTTCGCCCGCACCGAGATGCTGGACCTCGTGGTGGTCGACGGCGAGGCCAAAGGTATCACCGTCCGTGACCTGATCACCGGCGAGATCCGCACCCACGTGGGCGACGCGGTCGTACTCGCTACCGGCGGCTACGTCAACGTGTTCTACCTCTCCACCAACGCGATGGGCTGCTCGGTCACCGCGAACTGGCGTGCCCACAAGAAGGGCGCCTTCTTCGCGAACCCCTGCTACACCCAGATCCACCCGACCTGCATCCCGCAGTCCGGCGACCATCAGTCCAAGCTGACCCTCATGTCCGAGTCGCTCAGGAACGACGGCCGCTGCTGGGCTCCCAAGAAGAAGGGCGACAACCGTCACCCCAACGACATCCCGGAAGACGAGCGCGACTACTACCTGGAGAGGAAGTACCCCTCCTTCGGTAACCTCGCTCCCCGTGACATCGCCTCCCGCGCAGCTAAAGAGCAGTGCGACGACGGGCGCGGCGTCGGCCCTGGCGGCCGCGGCGTGAACCTGGACTTCTCTGCAGCTATCAAGCGCGTGGGCGAGCACACCATCCGCGAGCGCTACGGCAACCTCTTCGAGATGTACGAGAAAATCACCGACGAGAACGCCTACAAGCAGCCGATGCGTATGTACCCGGCACCGCACTACTCCATGGGCGGCCTCTGGGTCGACTACAACTGCGAGAGCAACGTCCCGGGCCTCTTCGTCCTGGGCGAGGCAAACTTCTCGGTCCACGGCGCGAACCGTCTGGGCGCCTCCGCGCTGATGCAGGGTCTGGCCGACGGCTACTTCGTCATCCCCTACACCATCGCCAACTACCTCGCCAAGACCAAGCCGGGCACCGTAACTGCGGATCACCCCGAGTGCAAGAAGTCGGTCGAGGACGTGAAAGCGTACAACAACCGCCTCATGAACATCAACGGCAAGAAGACCGTCTCCGAGTTCCACCGCGAACTGGGCAAGATCATGTGGGAAAACGTCGGCATGGCGAGAAGCGAGGAGAGCCTCAAAGACGCCATCAAGCGCATCCCGGTCCTGCGCGAGGAGTTCTGGAACAACGTCAAGGTCACCGGCAAAGGCGAGGAGCTCAACCAGCAGCTCGAGAACGCCGGCCGCGTGGCGGACTTCCTCGAGTTCGGCGAGCTGATGGCCAAGGACGCCCTGCACAGGAACGAGTCCTGCGGCGGCCACTTCCGCGTCGAGCACCAGATGCCGGACGGCGAGGCCAAGCGCGACGACGAGAACTACTGCTACGTCGGAGCCTGGGAGTTCAAAGGTGTCGACAAGGAGCCCGAACTGCACAAGGAGCCGTTGACGTTCGAGAACGTTCATCTGGCGGTAAGGAGTTATAAATAATGAACCTCACACTACACGTATGGCGCCAAAGTGGCCCCAAAGCTCCGGGCAAGCTCGAGCAGTACGAGGCCAAAAACGTAAGCCCCGACCAGTCCTTCCTGGAGATGCTCGACGAAGTGAACGAGCACCTGATCAAAGAAGGCAAAGACCCGATCGCATTCGACCACGACTGCCGCGAGGGGATCTGCGGCATGTGCTCCCAGGTCATCAACGGCGTGCCGCACGGCGGCCAGGAGCGCACTACCGTCTGCCAGCTGCACATGAGGCGCTTCAACGACGGCGACACCATCTACATCGAGCCGTGGCGTGCCCTTGCTTTCCCGATCCAGAAAGACCTGATCGTCGACAGGAATGCCCTTGAGAAGATCATGCAGGCCGGTGGCTACACCTCCTGCCACACCGGCGGTGTTGCCGACGGTAACGCTATCCTGGTGCCGAAGGTCGATGCCGACTACGCCATGGACGCCGCCGAGTGCATCGGCTGCGGCGCCTGCGTCGCCGCCTGCCCCAACGGCTCCGCGATGCTCTACACCTCGGCCAAGGTTGCCCAGCTGGCAGCCCTGCCGCAGGGCCAGGCGGAGGCCGCCGAGCGCGTCTGCGCCATGACCGAGGCTATGCAGGAAGCAGGTTTTGGCAACTGCTCCAACCACTACGAGTGCATGGCGGCGTGCCCGAAAGGGATCAACGTCAAGTTCATCGCCAAACTGAACCGCGAGTACCAGAAGGCGCTGTTCAAGTAAGCAGCTCGTATCAAGAAGAACCCGGGGCGGAAGGGAAACCTTCCGCCCTTTTTTTATCCCGCTAGCTCCGTTTATTCCTTGATCTGAAACGGGATTTGCCTTACTTTCTGGCGCAGCCGGCTTCTGCCGCTGGGAGTGATATGCACCTTACCTACGCCTTCGTGGCCAACATCTTTTTGACCTTCATTGACGCCACCATCGGCTACTACGCGGCCCCCGCGCTGGCTGCTCTGGTAGGGACCGGTGCCGAGGGCGCCGAGGGATCGGTACGCGGCATCCGCAGGCTGCTCTCGTTTGTGGTGGCCCTGTACATGTTCTTTAACTGCCTGGCCTACTTCGACCGCGTCGCCTGGCTTTTGTACAGCACCACCGCCGTACTTGCCGTGGACATCACCGCACAGCTGGTCTTCTTCCGCAAGGTCGCCGGCCCGAGGGGACGCTAAATGGAAAAGATGTACCTGACTCCGGCCGAGACCGTGCGCACCATCGTCGACAACGGCAAGCGGGTGCTGACTCAGTCGCGGCTGCGTACCTTCGTCCTGAGTCTCTTGGCCGGCTTCTACATCGGTTTCGGAGCGCAACTCGCCACGGTCGTCACCCAGGACGCCGCGGCATTCGCGGGCAGGGGCGTGGCCGCCCTTTTAGGCGGGAGCGTCTTTTCTCTGGGGCTCATGCTGGTGGTTATTTGTGGCGCAGAGCTTTTCACCGGCAACAGCCTCCTCACCAGCTCGGCGCTGCACGGCGAGATCACCTGGGGACAGCTCCTGGAGAACTGGGGCATCGTCATTGTCGGCAACCTGGCGGGTTCGCTGTTCTTCGCCGGTCTCATGTTCGAGTCACAGCTCTGGATGAACGGCAGCGTCGCGGACAACGCCATCAAGGTGGCGGCGGCGAAATGCCAGCTCCCGTTCACCGTCGCCCTCGTGCGCGGCATCCTGTGCAACTGGCTGGTCTGCCTGGCCGTCTTTATGGCCACGGCGGCGCGCGACGTGTCCGGCAAGATGCTTGCCTGTTATGTTCCCATCATGGCCTTCGTGGCCAGCGGTTTCGAACACTCCATCGCCAACATGTACTTCATCCCCACCGGGCTGCTGCTGGCGGGGAAACTAGGGCGCGAGGTCCCCGGTCTGTCCTGGGGTGCCTTCTTCCAGGACAACCTCCTGCCGGTCACGCTGGGGAACATCCTGGGAGGGGTGCTCTTCGTCGCTTTCGCTTACTGGTACGTTCACCTCAAGGTCGATACGCGGCGCTGAGCCAAGCTTCCCGCTATGCCCGCAATGTGATGACTCTTCACACGCATTGTCATTACCGACCCTGTCACAGTTGGCTCGAACTGACCCTGTCCAGTTGCGGCAATAACTCTTTCTCTCTTAAGGGAAATAAGTGTTTATCAGTTGTGGCTAATGTGTTATTTTTATCGCTCTGTTTCTCCGCTTTCACTTCTGGCGGCGCACGAGGTAACACATGAGCGAGATGCGATCTGACATAGCAAGGATAAAGTCCTGCATATGGAAGAGGGGGGGCTCCACCATGGAGCAACACCTCTTTGTGCTGCTGTGCATCACGTCGTCGGTCGCCTCGTTTTTCGTCGTCATCCCGAGCAACTACCTGCAGCACCTCCCTGCCTACATCAACGTCTGCGTCGCCGCGTTCGGAGTGATCACTCTGCTGCTTCTGTGTGAGGCCATTCGGGGGCGCTACCATACCACGACCTTCTTTTTCCTCTTCCTGATCCTGCTCAACCTGATCTGGTTTTCCAACGGCGCATCGGAAGGAAGTCTCCCCCTGTACTATTTCTGCCTGCTCATGTACCTTCCTATCTTTTTCAGGGGACGTGCACGCTGGCTCCCTCTGGTGCTGACTACGGCAGATGCCGTTGCCCTGATGGCCCTGGAACTGAGATTTCCAGAATGGGTCACGCCGTTTGCGTCGGACCACGATCGTATCGCGGACAACATTGTGGGCTTCGCCGTTACTACCGTGTGTTGCGCGGTGATGTTGTGGTCACTGCTGAGAAACTACGAGAAAGAACAAAACCGGCTGGTTTCCGTGAACGAGGAACTGCAGCGCGTCATCGTGGAGCGTACCGCGGTGGAAGGCGCGCTGCTGCAAAACCGGGAATTGCTCAATTCGGTGATCGACGGGACGACCGATGCAGTCTTTGTCAAGGACATCAGCGGCCGCTACCTCCTCTTCAACGCGGCGGCCTGCCACATGACTGGCAAGACCCAGAACGAGGTGCTGGGCAGGGATGACACGGCGGTCTTCCCCCCCGATGTGGCGCGTTCGGTCATGACGGTGGACCAGGAGGTGTTGACGAGTAACCTGGCGCAGATGGGGGAGCGGGAGCTGGATGGCGGCTGTGGGGGGCGCTTTGTGGTCGAGGTGATCAAGGGGCCGCTGCACAACAAGCAGGGACAGGTGGTTGGTCTCTTCGGGATCGCCCGTGACGTCACCCAGAGCCGCCGCATGGCGGCGGAACTGCGCCTGTTGAACGAGGAACTGGAGCGGCGGGTAGCGGAGCGCACGGCGCGACTGGAAACTGCCATGAGGGAGCAGGAGGCGTTCAGCTACTCGGTCTCCCATGACCTGCGCGGACCCCTGCGGCATATCAACAGCTACGGTTCCATCCTGCTCGAGGAGTTCGGTGCCGACCTGGTGCCCGAGGCTCGTGGATACCTGGAGCGGATCCGTACCTCCAGCAAGAGGATGGGGGATCTGATCGACGGGCTGCTGGAACTCTCCCGCATCGGTCGCTCCGAGTTGAGCAGGGGCACGGTCAGCCTCAGCGAGCTTACCTTCGGCGTTAGCTGTAAATTTCAGGATGCCGAGCCGGGGCGGCGGGTCGACTTTCTCATCGAGCCCGGTCTACATGTCGAGGGTGACCGCTTGCTGTTGGAGTTGATGCTGGAAAACCTGGTGGGCAATGCCTGGAAGTACTCCAGCGTGCGGGACCGGGCCAGAATAGAACTTGGCTGCTGCCAGCACGACGGCAGGGAAGCCTTTTTCATAAGGGACAATGGCGTCGGGTTCGATATGGCCTATCAGGACAAGTTGTTCGGGGAGTTCCAACGGTTGCACGGCGCCGAGTTCGAGGGGACGGGGATCGGGCTGGCCACGGTGAAACGGATCGTTGAGCGACACGGAGGTTTGGTCTGGGCGCACGGGGTGGTGGACCAGGGCGCCACCGTTTACTTTACTTTAACGAGGGGATAGGGGGACATGGCATGGGACGATTTCGCCTGCTGTTACTTGTTGCCCTGGTTTCGCTCGTGCTGAGCGGGGCTTCCTGGCAGCGGCAGTTGCTGTACTTCCCCACCCATCACGATCGCAGCAACGGGCTGGTCCCCTGGCGCGATCAGGGGGAGGTGATCGGCTACGCGCGGGTCGTCCCCAGCCCCAGGAACGTCTGGCTCATGCTGCACGGCAACGGCGGACAGGCCAGCGACCGTGCCTACGCGCTCCCCTCGTTCGCCAGAGACGACAGTGTCTATATCCTTGAGTACCCCGGCTACGGCCAACGCCCCGGTTCCCCTTCCAAGGAGGCACTGGACCTGGCGGCTCGGCAGGGGTACCTGTCGCTGCGGCAGCAGTACCCGGACACGCCGGTCTGCGTGGTGGGGGAGTCAATTGGCAGCGGCCCTGCCTGCTATTTGGGCGGCGTACAGCCGCCGCCGGACAAGATCGTGCTGGTTGTGCCGTTCGACAAGCTGCACCGGGTGGGGCAGTACCACTACTGGTTTTTGCCGGTGCGCCTACTCCTTCCCGATGACTGGGACAACATCGAGGCACTCAAGGGGTATCGGGGCAGGGTGGATATCTTCGGCGCCAGGGAGGACAAGGTGATCCCGGAGAGATTCGCCAGGAGCCTTGCGGAGAGCAGGCCAGGTGCGGTATTCAGGGAGATCGAAGGTGGGCACAACGACTGGGCGACGCCGGGGCGGGTGAACATCAGGAACCCTTGAAACTAAAAGGCGCCGCCGATTTTGGCGGCGCCTCTCTTTTTAGGCGATCCTGGTGAACTTGTCTTTGGGGACGAGACAGACCGCGCACTTGTCGGGGGCTTCGTCGTACACGGTGTTGCCGCAGACTTCGCAGACGTAGACGGGGCGGTCGGCGAGGTCGACGCCGTTTTGCACCGCCGCCAGGGCCTGCTGGTACAGGTCGTGATGGACCTCTTCCACCGCGAGGGCGAACTTAAAGGAGTTCTCCGCGGCGCGGTGCCCCTCCTGCTTGGCCTGCTCGAGAAACGGCGGGTACATCTTCTGGAATTCGAACCCTTCCCCCTCGATGGCCTCTTTGAGGTTTTCGACGGTGCTCTTGATCCCGTCCATGGCGCGCAGGTGCGCATGGGCATGCACGGTTTCGGCGTGTGCCGCCGCGCGGAACAGCTTGGCTACCTGCGGCAGCCCCTCCGCTTCGGCCTTCTTGGCAAAAGCAAGATATTTACGGTTGGCTTGACTCTCTCCGGCAAACGCCTCGGCAAGATTCTCCTTGGTCGACATCTCTTCCTCCTCATTATTGAAAATGTGCAGCTTAATATAACGAGGCAGCGGTCCCAGTCAAGGCGCTGGATAGATTATATTTACTTGATATGTATACGGATTTTGGGGTAGGGCAGTATTCTTGACATTAACATATGCCAAAGTAATCTTCGTTGGTGTCGCTGAGGAGCGTGGGTGTGCTTTACGGCGGCACCTGTGAGGCCCTGCATGACGCAAGAGATTACGACTCTTCAGGAGATGCTCGATCGAATCCACGATTCTGGAGACGACCAGGGGCGTGTCTCTTTGGGAGAAATTGTGGAATCCGTGGGCAACCGCTCCTTCGGACCGCTGCTGCTCATGGTGGGGGTCATCGCCGCGTCGCCGTTGAGCGGCATGCCGGGGGTGCCGACGGGGACAGGGCTCCTTATACTGCTGATCGCGGCGCAGCTATTTTTCCGCCGGGATCATTTCTGGCTCCCTAAGTGGCTGCTGCGGCGCTCGCTAGGCAAAGACCATGTGCAGAAGGCAATCCGGTGGCTGCGCCCTGTGGCGCGCTTCATCGACCGCTGGTTGCAGCCCCGCCTGCCAGTGCTGATCAAGGGAGGAAGTATCTACCTGATATCGTTTGTGTGCGCTGCCATCGCCATCGTAATGCCGATGATGGAGCTGGTTCCGTTTTCCGCGCATGGCGCGGGCCTGGCCCTGTCCGCTTTCGGCCTTGCCCTCATCTCGCGCGACGGCCTGCTGGCGCTGATCGCCTTCGCAGTCACCGCCGTGAGTTTTGGTTTCGTTATCTACAACTTCAACTGATCTAGGGAAGATAATCCTCGCGCACCGGCGAGAACACCTCGATGGCCACGGAGTCCTCCAGTATCTCGGCGTTGTGCTGGGCCCCTCCCGCGATGCACCAGCTGTCCCCCGGCAGTACCTCGTGTTTGTTCCCGTCGATGCTAAGCCTGATCCGGCCGCTTACCAGGTACCCGGTCTGTTCGTGCGGGTGGCTGTGCAATGGAAGCAGCGCCGCCTTTTCCAGGAGGAATTCCACCATCAGCGTCTTCTCGCCGTGCACCAGGGTTTTCTGGCGGATCCCCGGCAGTACCTGCTGGTATCCCTCGTTGCTTCTCTTCTCGAACATTTCTTCTCCTTTTGTTTCCCTTCCCGCCTTCGCGCAAGGGAGGGGAAACTGATAGGATGCCTACGCCCCCTCCAGGGCGCCGGTCTGACGCAGCGCCTCGTAGAGCACGATGCCCGCCGAGGTGGACAGGTTCAGGCTGCGCACCTTGCCGATGATCGGGATACGCACCGCGGTCTGCAGGTTCGCCTCGATGAGGTCCTCGGGGAGCCCCTTGGTCTCCTTGCCGAAAACGATGAAGTCGCCGGGCAGGAACCCGAACTGGAGGTAGCTTTGCGGGGCCTTCTTACTGGTATAGACGAAGCGCCCGTCGGGGAAGGCGTGCTTCAAGGCGTCGAGATCGTCCCAGTAGCGGATGTCGACTTCGCTCCAGTAGTCGAGCCCGGCGCGCTTCAGGTAGCGGTCGTCGGTGGAGAAGCCGAGTTTGCCGACCAGGTGCAGGATGGTTCCGGTCGCTCCGCAGAGCCTGGCAATGTTGCCGGTGTTGGGTGGAATCTCGGGCTCCACCAGCACTATATGAAACGGTTGTTGCAAGGACATCGGTGACCTCGAAAAGGATGCTTTTCTGGGAGCAAAAATGGACTCTGTCACAGGAAAAAAAGGGACAGGGTGAGCCGAATTTTTAGCTCAAAAATGAGCTTCCAGGACAGGGAATATTTGTAGCTCAAAGCAAAAAATAAGGCAAAGATAAACGGCTAAAAGCCTGTAACGGCGGGGGGTTGTCTGGGGGGTAGGC
The DNA here is from genome assembly GCF_020179605.1 of Geomonas agri. Taxonomy (NCBI): domain Bacteria; kingdom Pseudomonadati; phylum Thermodesulfobacteriota; class Desulfuromonadia; order Geobacterales; family Geobacteraceae; genus Geomonas; species Geomonas agri. Next base: position 2,514,425 of record NZ_JAINZO010000001.1, on the reverse strand, counting down.
TCTGTAAGCTTGCAATTTATCGACAAATAGTCTATGCTGTCCCCCTCACACACCTACCGGAGGCAGCTTTGGACACGCCTGACAACAGTGGTCACTTCGGACGTTTCGGCGGCAGATACGTGTCGGAAACGCTCATGCCGGCGCTGCTCGAACTCGAGCAAGCGTACAACCATTTTCGCAACGAAAAGGGGTTCCAGGAGGAGTTCGCCTACTACCTGCGCCAGTACGTCGGCCGCCCCAACCCGCTCTATTTTGCCGAAAAACTGAGCCGCAAAATGGGGGGCGCCAAGATCTATCTGAAGCGCGAGGACCTGAACCACACCGGCGCGCACAAGGTGAACAACACCATCGGCCAGGCCCTTTTGGCCAAGCGCATGGGCAAGAACAAGGTGATCGCCGAAACCGGTGCCGGCCAGCACGGCGTGGCGACCGCGACCGTCGCGGCGCTCTTCGGCATGGAGTGCGAGGTGTTCATGGGCGAGGAGGATATCCGCCGCCAATCCTTGAACGTGTTCCGGATGAAGCTTCTGGGCGCCAAGGTCAACCCGGTAAGCTCAGGCACCGCGACCCTGAAGGACGCCATGAACGAGGCGATGCGCCAGTGGGTAACCAACGTAGAGGATACCTTCTACATCATCGGCACCGTCGCCGGCCCCCATCCCTACCCGGTGATGGTGCGCGACTTCCAGGCCATCATCGGCCAGGAGGCGAGGGCACAGCACCTTGAGGCCGAGGGGAGGCTTCCGGATTACCTGATCGCGGCGGTAGGGGGAGGCAGCAACGCCATCGGGCTGTTCCACCCCTTCGTCAACGACGAGTCGGTGCAGATGATCGGCGTCGAAGCCGCCGGCTACGGCATCGACAGCGGCAAGCACGCCGCACCGCTTTCCGCCGGCAGCGTCGGGGTGCTGCACGGCAACAAAACGTACCTCCTGCAGGACGAATTCGGTCAGATCGCCCATGCCCATTCCATTTCGGCTGGACTGGACTACCCGGGCGTGGGACCGGAGCACTCGTACCTGAAGGAGATTGGACGGGCCAGCTACGTCTCCGTCACCGATGACGAGGCCCTGGACGCATTCCAGGTGCTGACCCGCGAAGAGGGGATCATCCCCGCACTGGAGTCTTCCCACGCAGTCGCCCACGCACTGCGTCTGGCTCCGACACTTTCCGCCAATGAGAGCATCGTCGTCTGTCTGTCGGGCAGGGGCGACAAGGACATCCATACCGTGGCTGATGTTATGGGGGTGCAGCTTTAATATAGAAAATTCGAGGCTTTAGTGGGGGAGCTCCGCTGGGCGGGGCTCCCTTTTTATTCGGTATGATTGCATAAATCTAATGTGTGGCTTGCAATGTTAGTCGGATTTGATTACACTAATAACCTCAGATTGGCAACGAGCCAATGTGATTCTAATGAAAGGAGATGATTGGCGCGGGCTTCACTACCGACATTTAGTATCTCTACCTAAAGCCGGCAAAAGCCATTCAACAATTTATGAAACGAAAACTTGCATTGCTGGTCGCGTTGCTCATGATGACGGCATCGTGCGACCAGTCCCACCTGCAGCAGGCGCAGGTACCGGTGACTCCCTCGGTGTCGGAGTCGGACCGGGCGCTGCTGACCTGGGCAGAGGGGAGCGAGAAGCAGGGTGAGAAATCGCCCGCCTCGGCCCCCGCTGTGCAGATGGATCTGCCCAGAGCGGCAGAACTGGACGGGAGGAAGAAGCTGGTTCCGGCCATCTACGCCACGTTTGCCCGCCGGACTACACCGGCCCGGGCCAAGTGGCTCGCTGAAATCTGCTATGAAAAGACGGAAGGAACCAAATTCACGCCGCTGGACCTGGCTGAGATAGCTCTGGCGGAAACAGGCGGACACAAACTCTCATCGAGAGCGGTATCCCCCAAGGGTGCCCTGGGGGTCTGGCAGCTGATGCCGGAGCGGGCGGAAAGCCACGGCTACACGCCGCAGGACATGTGGGACGACGAGAAGTGCGCGGAAGCGGCCGTGAAGGAACTGCACGAGAAGCTGGACATGGCCAAGGGGAACATGGGCCGCGCCAAGAGGCTCTACTGTGGCACCGGGCCGGCGGCCAGGGCCTACGACAAGATCCGCAAGCGCTTCAGGACGGAGATACTGCGGGAGATGCAAAGGGGCATGCTGATGCAGCAGGTGGCAGTCAACCGATAGTCCTTTTGCTGTTTGATGTTTGGTTGTGCTATAGTGGGCGGGTTCTTTCGGGGACCCGCCCGCTTTGTTTCCGGGCTACCGCTTTTTCAGGAGTCTGTTGTGAGAAAACTGTTTGCCCTTTTGTTGGTCGTCGTCCTTTTTTCCGGGTGCAGCAAACTGGTCAACGCCCCGGTGGTTACCGTTCAGGACCTGAACGTGGTCTCGGTCGATCCGACCGGCGCGGGAATGGAACTCTACTTGCGGGTGCAGAACACTAACAGCTTCGACGTCAAGCTGCAGGGGTACAGCTATGACATCAAGATCATGGCTCTGCCGCTGGCCAAGGGGGGCGCGCGGGAAGAGGTCAATTTCCCCGCTAACGAGGAGACCGACGTCCGCATCCCGATCCGCATCACCTATGCCGACCTGCTGGAAATCCTGAAGCGCAAGCCGGACCCGGACAAGATCCCGTACCAACTGGTGGCCGGCCTCGACCTGGATACCCCGGTGGGACAGATGACCGTGCCGGTCAAGAAAAACGGCACCTACGCCATTCCCAAGAAGTACCGTCCGGCTGCCATCTTCGGCAAGCTCGCCGACTTTTTCAAATTCTAACCACATTACAGATGAATCTTCCGCTGGTCCCCTCTCCCGAAAGGAGAGGGGATTGTAGACGCCTGTGGCGATCGTCGGCATCGACGCCAACCTAGATCACCGCCTACTAAGGAATTTGTTGGAGATTTTATGAACGTTGTAGATATCACCGGGCTTTCCAAGAGCTTTGGCCCGCGTGTTTTGATGGACGGCGTTACCTTCGCGGTGGGGGAGGACGAGCGGGTGGGGTTGATCGGTGCCAACGGCGCCGGTAAGTCGACGCTGCTCACCATCCTTGCCGGGGCCGAGGACCGCGACGGTGGCTCCATTGCCATGAAACGCGGGGCCTCCGTGGGCTACCTGAGCCAGGAGCCGGTGCTCGATGACAGCGCCACTGTTGCAGCCGAGATCGAGAGCGGCCTCACCGCCATTCGCGCCGCCATGGCGAGCTTCAACGAGCTCTCCGAAAAGATGGCGGCCAACCCTCCCGACATGGACCGGCTGCTCGCCCGCCAGGGGGAACTCTCGGTCTGGATCGAGCACCACGGCGGCTGGAACACCGACCACCGCGTCCTGGAGATGATGACCCACCTGCAGCTTCCCGACCCCAACCAGATCATTGGCACCCTTTCCGGCGGCACCAAACGCCGCGTGGCACTGGCCAAGCTCTTGCTGCAGGCGCCGGAGTTGCTGCTCCTGGACGAGCCGACCAACCACCTGGACGCCGACACCACGCAATGGCTCCAGGAGCACCTGAAGGCGTATCCCGGTGCGGTCATGCTGATCACCCACGACCGCTACTTCCTGGACCAGGTGGTGACCCGGATGCTGGAACTCGAGCGCGGCGCCCTCATCTCCTACCAGGGGGGATACTCCACCTATCTTACCTTGAGGGAAGAACGGCTCATGAACGAGGCGAGCCGCCGCTCGCGCCTTTTGAACCTGTTGCGCATCGAGACTGACTGGATCCGGCGCGGCCCCCCGGCGCGCTCCACAAAGCAGAAGGCGCGAATCGACCGCTACAACGCCCTGGAAGAGAGCCTCTCCGGCCCGGCGCGCCGCGACCTGAAGATCGGCTTCAACACCGAGGAGGGGCTGGGCGGGACCATCCTGGAACTGGACGGCGTCGTCAAGGGGTACGGCGAGCGGACGCTGGTGAACCGTCTCAGCTTCGGTATGAAGCGCGGGGACCGCATCGGCGTGATCGGCCCCAACGGCTGCGGCAAGACCACCCTGATCCGGATGATCATGGGGGAGGAGGAGCCCGACCAGGGGAAGGTCGTGGTCGGCAAGAAGACCAAGATCTCCTACTTCGACCAGCTGCGCGAGGTGCTCGATCCCACCCAGACTATCTACGACTTCTTCGGCGAAGGGGACTATGTGACCACCGCCAACGGGGAGAAGCGGCACAAGATCGGTTACCTCGAGGATTTCCTGTTCTCCGGCGAGGACCGCAGACGCCCGGTGGGAAGTCTCTCCGGCGGCGAGAAGAGCCGGCTTATCCTGGCGAGACTCATGCTGCAGGATTCCAACCTGCTGGTGTTGGACGAGCCGACCAACGATCTAGACATCCCGACCCTGCAGCTTTTGGACGCCTCGATCTCCGCCTTTCCCGGCTGCGTCCTCATGGTAACCCATGACCGCTTCTTCCTGGACAAGGTGGCGACCGGCGTGTTGGCCTTCGAAGGTGATGGCAAGGTGGTCTTCTACGAGGGGAACTACACCAACTACCGGGAGCGCAAGGAGGCGGCCCGTGTTGAGGCGGCCGCACAGCGGGTCGAGAAGAAGGAGGCCCAGGCGGCCAAGGTGGAGAAGCCCAAGAAGGGGCTCACCTACGCCGAGCGCATCGAGTTGGAAAAGCTGGAGGGGAGCATCGAGGTGCTGGAGCAGGAATTCGCCCGGGTGCAGGAACTCTTGGGGGATCCTGCCAGCTACGACACGGTGGCGGGTGGCATAGCCGCCATCACCGCCGATTACGGCAGGCTCGAGGCGGAACTCGCCGCGGCGTACGGACGGTGGGAGGAGTTGGAGACGAAGAAGGGCGGCTGACGGTGGAGTCGTTCGTTTCCTAATATAAAAAGGCTTCTGCGGGTGTCCCTGCAGAAGCCTTTTTCATAGCGGCGTGGATCCCCTCTCCCTCCGGGAGAGGGTGCCCGAAGGGCGGGTGAGGGCTCTGCCGGCAGCCGTTATGTTGCCTTTGGCAACTCCCTCACCCTAGCCCTCTCCCACAGGGAGAGGGGGATGTGGTTGGCGTGGCGCCGACGGCAGCCGATCAGCGGCCTACTTGGTCGATTGCCTCAACTACTTTTGAAGATCTCTTTTGCCAGTCTCAAGCTCACCTTCCTCTTGGTGGCGATGGCGGTGCGGTTGATGGTCTCCAGCGCGTAGACCAGGGATGGGATGTCGCGCCGAACCTTCAACAGCATCTCGTCGATCACGTCGTCGGGCAGTGTCATCTGCCGGTCTTCGGCAAGCTTCTTCAGGATCATGCGCCGGGACTCGTCGTCGGAGACGTCCATGCGCGCCACCAGCCCCCACAACAGCCGGCTGGTCAGGTGCCCGTCCAGGTGGGGCAGTTCTTTCGGTGGTGTGAGACCGGAGATGGCGATCTTCTTGCCGGCGCTGTAGAAGGCGTTGAATAGTTCCCAAAGCTCAACCCGCAACTCCTGGCGGTCCGGTAGCAGGTTCAGGTCGTCAAGGATGAGTGCCTTGGCACCGGCGAAGTACTCGGCAAGGCGCGAGGGGCCTTCGCTGCCGTAGCTGGTGCCGTACAGGGCATCGGCGTCGCGGAAGGAGAAGTACCTGCCGTCGATAGCGCTGGAAAGGGCGGTCAAGAGGTGGGTCTTGCCGGAACCTTCAGGGCCGTAGATGTAGAGGAGATTTTCCGCGTCGGAGCCGCTGGCAAGCCTCTGGGCGAACTGGTAGGCGGTCTTGTTGCCGCCGCAGACCACGAAGTTCTCGAAGCAAAAGCGTGGCACGACCGGGAAATCGAAGATCAGCTGCATAGCCTAGAACAACCTTCCCTGCGGCGGCTCGGGAGCGATCCTGCCGAAATGGCTGTAGGCCGCGGCGGTGGCCACGCGTCCCCTGGGGGTGCGGTTCAGGAAACCGTTCTGGATCAGGAAGGGCTCGTAGACATCCTCGATGGTGTCGCTCTCCTCGCTGATGGCGGCCGCGATGGTGTCCAGCCCCACCGGTCCCCCCCCGAACTTGTCGATGATGGTCAGCAGGATGGCGCGGTCCATGGTGTCGAAGCCCATGTCGTCGATCTCTAAAAGCGCCAGCGCCTGGTCCGCAACCTCGCGGGTGATCACGCCGTCGGCGCGCACCTGGGCGAAGTCGCGCACGCGGCGTAGCAGGCGGTTGGCGATCCTCGGCGTGCCGCGGCTTCTGCGCGCAAGTTCCAGCGCGCCGTCCGGCGCGATCTCCATCCCGAAGATGCGCGCGGAGCGGGTGATGATGAAGGCAAGCTCGTCGTGGGTGTAGAACTCCAGCCGGGAAATGACGCCGAAGCGGTCCCTCAGGGGCGAGGAGAGCAGCCCGGCGCGGGTGGTGGCGCCGACCAGGGTGAACTTGGGGAGGTCGAGCTTGATGGTGCGCGCGCTCGGCCCCTGGCCGATGATGATATCGAGCTGGAAGTCCTCCATGGCGGGGTAGAGGATCTCCTCGACCACGTGGGAGAGACGGTGGATCTCGTCGATGAAGAGGACGTCGTGCGGCTCGAGGTTGGTGAGGATGGCGGCCAGGTCTCCAGGGCGCTCGATCACCGGGCCCGAGGTGGACTTGATGTTCACGCCCATCTCGCAGGCGATGATGTTGGCCAGGGTGGTCTTGCCGAGGCCGGGGGGGCCGTACAGCAGCACGTGGTCCAGCGCCTCGCCCCTGCCGCGCGCGGCATCGATGAAGAGCCCGAGGTTCCCCTTGGCCTTTTCCTGTCCCACGTAGTCCGCCAGCGCCCGGGGGCGCAGCGATGCTTCAAGGAGGTCGTCTTCGGATCTCTCGGCGCTGATAAAGCGGGTCATACCTCTCCTTGCCGGCGGCTTATGCCGCCTGAATGCAGGGAGCCAAATTATAACAGTTGAGGGTAAAGGTCAAGGGGCATGCCCGGCTGGCGCAGCGGAGTTCATGAGCTCGTGGGTCTTGGCGAGGAATACCTTGGCGGAGAAGGGCTTGGCGAGGAAGGGGGCATCCCACTTGAGCATGTCCTGCAACGAAATCGATTTGGCGGGGTACCCCGAGATGAACATCACTTTGAGCTGCGGCTGTCGCTCTTTGAGCACCTGGTACAGGTCCGGGCCGCTCATCCCCGGCATGACCACGTCGGACACCATCAGGTCGTAACGTGTTGCGTCACACGCCTCGATCGCCTCCGCGGCGCTCCCCACGCTGGTCACGGTGAAGCCGTTATCCTCGAGCGCACTCTCCAGGAAGTCGCGCACCGCTTTTTCATCCTCGACCACCAGGATGTTCCCTGCTCCGCGCGGAACGGGCACCGGTTCAGGAACGGCCTGCACAGCCTCACTCCTCTGGACGCAGGGAAGGTAGATGCGGAAGGTGGTTCCCTTGCCCAGCTCGCTGTACACCGAGATGCTTCCCTGGTGTTGCTTGACCACGCCGTGAACGGTGGAGAGGCCGAGCCCGGTCCCCTCGCCGGGCGCCTTGGTGGTGAAGAAAGGCTCGAAGATGCGGGACCTCGTTTCCTCGTCCATTCCCGCACCGGTGTCGCTGACCGAGATCACGGCATACCTGCCCGGCGCCATGCCCTCCTCCAGCCAACGGTCCGAGCGCTGCAGGACCACCGCGGTGGTCTCGATGGTGATGCCCCCTCCGGGTGACATGGCATCGCGCGCATTGACCGCGAGATTCAAAAGGACCTGCTGTAACTGTGCCGGGTCGGCCCTTATGCAGAGCTCTTCGGGAGTAAGGTTCACCTGGAACTTGAGGTCTTCGCTGATCAGGCGGCGCAGCATCTTGGATTGTGACAGTACCTCGTCGTTCAGGTTCAGCTCCTTCATGGTGAGGACCTGTTTCCGGCTGAAGGCGAGGATCTGCCGGGTGAGATCGGCGGCACGGGTGGCTGCGTCGAGGACACCGTGGATCGCCTTGGCCCCCTTACTGTCAGGAGGGATGTCCATGAGTGCTATTTCGGCCCCGCCGATGATGGCGGTGAGCAGGTTGTTGAAGTCGTGAGCGATTCCTCCCGCCAGCACCCCGATTCCCTCAAGCTTCTGCGCCTGGAGCAGCTGTCTCTCGAGCATGTTGCGCTGGGTGATATCGAGGAAGGTGACTACGCAGCCGACCAGCTTGCCGTCCCGCAGAATGGGGTGGGACCAGTACTCGACGGGGATGGCCGCACCGTCCTTCTGCCGGAAAATTTCGTTGACGTTGTGGCTGCCGTGGCCGGCTGAGAGTGTCAGGCAGATAGGACAATCCTGTTCTTCAATGACGGTTCCATCCGAAGCGGTGTGCCCAAGGAAGCTGTGCATGTGATTGCCGACGATTTCGTCGGGGGCGTCGTACCCCAGTACCCTGACACAGGCGGGGTTGCAGAAGGTGCAGGTTCCATCGCGGTTGATGGCGAAGATGGCTTCCGCCGTGGAATTGAAGAGTAGACGGATGTGTTCTTCTCGTTCGGCCAGTGCCTCGCGCACCCGGATCTGCTCCTCCAGGGCCCGCTGCAGTTGTGCGGTGCGTTTGGTGACGGTCTCCTCGAGTTCGTGCTTTGAGATGAGCGTGGTCGAAAAACGTTCTGCCATTTCGTTGAAAGCAGCGCCGATTTCCGCGATCTCCCGGTGTGGGTCGGGTTGGACCCTGCTGGAGAAATCCCCTGACGTAATGGTGCGGATGCCGTCGAGCAAAGGAGTGATGGAGCGGTTGAGCAGCCTGCGCACGATGGCGAGGCCAAGGGTCAGTGCGATGACCGATCCCAGTACCACCGCCATCGCGGTCCGGATAACCAGTGCCCGCTCAGTTTTGGTGAGAGGGTTCAGATCGACGCCTACAGCGACCACGGCGATCGGGCCCCCGCCGGCAACGGAGGTTATGGTGCCGAAGGTCCTCTCGCTTCGGGCGACGCTTTCCTTGGACCGGGCGCGTACGGGGAAGTCGTATTCCTTCACGCCTCCGGTTACCTCGTTCATCCAACGTGCCGCCAGCACCTCCCCGTCCAGGGACTTCACCATCACGAAAGCGACTTCCGGGTCAGCGGTGGCTGCCTCGAGGATGTGTCCGACGTGCCCCAGATCGCCCTTTTGCAGCGGGGCGTAGACCTCGCCGGTCACCTGGCGCCCAACCATCTCCACCCGGTGCTCCAGGTCATTGCGGAGGGTCGCCCTCTGCTGAGAAACGAAGAAAAAGCTGATGGTGCTGCCCAGCGCCAGTATGACGACCAGAAGTATCAGGTTGATGGAGATGTTGAGGCTCAGGCGCATGTGGGCTCCTGCTGACCCTCTGCTGGAGGGCGGGGAGTCCGGCACTGTTGTCCAGGGCGTGGGGGCGGCCCCGGATGTCAGCGTTCCCGGAAGGACACGGTGTAGGCGAAGCTGTCAGGGCGGCAGTAGTCGAGGCTCTTGCCGTCGACCTCCGCGTAGGGGTACATGAAGTAGTTCACCTTCTCCTTGTTCCCCTCGTTGAAGACGATGCCGCGCCCTCCTTTTTGCAGCACGATACGGAATTCGTCGACCGCACCGAAGTAGTACTCCCGGTACGGTTTGGCGGCTGCCGGAGTGAGCTGCTTTTCGAGGACCGCCTTGGTGACGTCGGCAGGGTCCACCGGCACCCACCCGGTCCCGGGGAGGTAGAACTCGGCCCAGCAGTGGTGGCCGTTTGATATGTCGGTCTGTCCCGGGCGCCCAAGCCTCAACCCGAAGACTTCCCGGGCGGGGACACCGGCGGCGCGGGCCAGCGCCACGTAAAGGGTGCTGATGTCGGCGCACTTGCCGCTACGGGCGGCCAGGGTGGCCTGGACGTTACCAACGCCGCAACCCGGCACCTTGGGATCCCGCTTGGTGTTGTCGACCACCCAGTCGTAGATGGCGCGCGATTTCTTGAGGATGCCTTTCTTGCCGGCGGTGATGCGGTGCGCCAATGCCTTCACTTTCTTCTCGTTCGACGGAATCCAGAATTCCGCTTTCACGTACTTGGCGACTTCGGGCGGGATGGGTGTTGTCTGCTCGACCAGTCTGGTTACCTTGCGCTCCTGGGCGGTGGCGTCGAAGGTGACGGTCAGGTGACGGTCCTTTTGAGGACCGCGCCACTCGGTGAACAGGTACAGTGCACCGCTTTGTGGTTCACGCGAAAGCGTGAAGGTGGAATAGTTGCCGTCGAAATGGAGGTTCTCGATCTTCTGGTTGAGGTCTGAGGTGGGGTAGGGGAACCACATCTTGACGTCCTGAACCTGCTGGGGGGAGTTGATGTTTATGGCAAAGGTCACCGAACCTCTTCTCTCTTTGGGGGGGGCGCACAGTACTGTCAGAGGGACTGTGAAAACCATCAAGAAACCCACCGCTGCCATGAATGCTGCGCGCATAGTCTCTCCTCTTCAGGATCACGCCTTGCCAAATAGTGTATGTGGTCTGCGAAATTATATCCCGTTATGTATCAGCTTCAATGAAGCTTGCGGGAAGACCTGGGAGGAGAGAAGGTGAAATTCTAGAGGAGGGAATAAATTGTACTGTGAATAGCGTTGGTGATAAGAGCGAAAAACTGTTAGCGCCGGAGCATTTTCGTGCTCCGGCGCGTTGTTATTTCATCAATTTCTTCAGCGCCAGCTTAAGTAGTGACTCCACGGTAGCATCTTCGGGAAATTTCAAATCAGCCAATGCTTTTTGTACTACGTTCTCCTTGTAGCCCAGGTTGATCAAAGCGGAGAGGACGTCGTCGCGGATTTCTGCCTTGGGGGGCGCGGCCGCGGCGCCGGGTGCTGCCGCCGCCATTCCGAGCTTCTTGATCTTTTCCTTGAGCTCCAGCACCAGCCGCTCGGCGGTTTTCTTGCCGATGCCGGGGATAGCCGACAACCGGGCGATGTTACCGCTCACCAGTGATTCGGAGAGTTCGGCCGGCTCGCTGTTGGAGAGGATGCTGTTGGCGAGCTTGGGCCCGACGCCGGAAACTCCGATCAGCAACTGGAACAGCTCCTTCTCCTGCTGGGTGCGGAAGCCATACAGGTTGATGGCATCCTCCTTCACGGAGGTGTGGATCTGCAGGGTGGTCATGCTCCCCTCGGCGGGAAGGGCGTAGTAGGTAGAGAAGGGGATGAAGACCTGGTAGCCCACGCCGTTCACGTCCAGGATGACGTAGTCGGGGGCCTTGTGCGCGATCTTGCCGGTGAGAAGGGCGATCATTTGAACCTCGATGGGAAATTGGTATGGTGCCGATCCATGCTCTTCCGGACCTTTACACTCCCCTCTCCCTCTGGGAGAGGGGAGTGGCGGAGATAGACGATCCAACTCGATGGGGCCGGCGCCTGCCTGCCCTACGCTACCGGATGCTCTTCAAGAGGGTGCTGATGCCGGCGGAGTGGGCGTGGCAGATGGCGACGGCAAGGGCGTCGGAGGCGTCCTCCTGGGCCACCTCGGGGAGGTTCAAGAGAGCCTTGATCATCTGCTGCACCTGGGTTTTCTCGGCGCGGCCGGTCCCCACCACCGCCTGCTTCACCTGCATCGCTGTGTACTCGTGCACCGGCAGCCCCACGTTGACCGCGGCGACGATGGCGGCCCCGCGCGCCTGTCCCAGTTTCAGCGCGCTCATGGCGTTTTTGGCCAGGAACACGTCCTCGACAGCCACCACTTCCGGCTGGTATTCGGCGATGATCGCGGAGAGGCCAGTGAAGATCTTCTCCAGTCGCTGCGGGAAGTCTTTTGCGCTCTGGGTGAAGATGGCGCCGTTGTCAATGTGGACCAGGCGGTTGCCCTGCTTGGAGATGAGGCCGTAACCGGTCTTGCGCGAGCCGGGGTCGATGCCGAGAATAATCATGTCTAAACCTTATCCTGAATAAAAAAAGCGCGGGGGGATGCCCGCGCTCTTAGTACCACAAAATAACCTGCTTTTGCTACATCATCTTTTCCATGTCCTCGGCGGAGATGTCGAAGTTGGCGTAGACGTTCTGGACGTCATCGTTGTCCTCGAGACGGTCCATCAGTTTCAGCATGTTCTCGGCGTTCTTGCCTTCCAGCTTGACCATGGTCTGCGGGATCATGGTGATCTCAGCGGACTCCGGCTTGAAGCCTGCCGCCTCAAGCGCCGTCTTCACCTGGTGGAACGCGGTCGGGTCGGTGAGGACCTCGTACTGCTCGTCTTCATCGGCCACGTCGTCGGCACCGGCCTCGATGGCGGCTTCGAAGAGCTTGTCGAAGTCGGTGCTCTTCGGGTATACGAGGAGTCCCTTCTTGTCGAAGAGCCAGGAGACGCAGCCGGTCTCGCCCATGTTGCCGTTGCACTTGGAGAAGGTGCTCCTGACGTCGGAAACGGTGCGGTTGCGGTTGTCGGTCATGACCTCCACCAGCACCGCGGTGCCGCCCGGACCGTACCCTTCGTAGGTGGTCTCCTCGTAGTTCACGCCTTCCATCCCGCCGACGCCCTTCTTGATGGCGCGCTCGACGTTGTCTTTGGGCATGTTCTCGCCTTTTGCCTTATCGATAGCAGTTCTCAGGCGCGGGTTCCCATCCGGGTCGCCACCGCCGAGCTTTGCGGCAACGGTGATTTCCTTGATCAGCTTGGTGAATATCTTGCCGCGCTTGGCATCCGCGGCGCCCTTCTTGTGCTTGATGGTACTCCATTTATTATGGCCTGACATGAGCTGCTTCCTTTCTGATCAGTTTGTGAATGAAACGCGAAATACTAGCACGCCCAAAAGAGTGTTGTAAAGTGGGAAAATGGCAGCTAAACTGTGTGGCTGATCCCGCATCGAGCGGGGACTCAACTCCGCTAGGGAGAGATCATGGACCTGATTAACCGGACACTGAAACACTTCTCGCCTCTGCTTTTGCTGCTGTGCCTCATGCTGTCCGCCGCCGGCTGCACCAGGGTGGTTATCAGAAGCGATGCCCCGCCCGTACTGGCACAGGACGAACTGCTGCGTCCCTACAAGAAAGTGGGAACCATCGAGGTACACCGCGTGCGCTACGGCGACAAGGAGGATCTCACCCCCGCCGATTACAGCTGGGCCAACAATGCCCTACGCGCCGAGGCGGCCAAGATCGGAGCCGACGCCGTGATCCTGCCCGAAGTCAAAGTAGAGATGGATACCTACATCTTCTTCCCCAAGAGCGAGATTACCGCGCGCGGGACTGCCATAAAATTCCGCTGATTTTTTCCTCCTCCTGAGAAAATTCCGTTGATAAAGGGCGCACATTTTTGAGATAGTGTGCGCCGTATACACTATCGTGGCCGAGTCACTCGGCTGCCATGAATTCAATTCGATACAGGAGGAAGGCCATGAAAGCGGTACTGATGGAAGGTTTCGGCGGCGTCGAGGTGCTCAAGGTGGGCGAGGTGGACAAGCCTGTCCCCAAGGAAAACGAGGTGCTGATCAAGGTTCACGCCACCTCGATCAACCGCCCCGACCTGGTGCAGCGCGAGGGAAAATACCCCCCCCCGCCCGGCGACTCCGAGATCCTGGGGCTCGAAGTGGCCGGCGTCGTCGAGGCGCTTGGAGCAGGCGTTAGCGGCTGGAAAGTGGGTGACCGCGTGGTGTCACTGGTCGGCGGCGGCGGTTACGCCGAGTACGCCGTGGCCTACGCCAATCACCTGATGCCGATCCCCGAAACCGTCAGCTTCGAGGAAGCCGCCTGCATCTGCGAGTCGTACATCACCGCGTTTCTCAACGTGTTCATGATCGGCGGCCTCGAAGATGGCCAGACCGCGATCCTGCACGGCGGCGGCGGCGGGGTCAACACCGCGGCCATCCAGCTCTGCAAGGCACTGGTGCCCAACACCAAGCTGATCGTCACCGCCTCCCCGGAGAAGCTCGAGCGGGTCAAGGAACTGGGCGCAGACCTGGTGATCAATTTCCGCGAGACCCCGGACTTCAGCGAGGCCGTCAAGGAGTTCACCAACAAGAAAGGGGTGGACGTGATCCTGGACCACGTCGGTGCCAAGTACCTCGCCCCCAACATGAACTCGTTGGGGTACAAGGGACGACTGGTCGTCATCGGCGTCATCTCCGGCATCAAGGCTGAGCTGAACCTGGCGCTCATGATGGTGAAGCGTCAGCAGATCATCGGCAGCGTGCTTCGCTCCCGTCCCGTTTCCGAGAAGGGGGAAATCGCGGCAGAGTTCGTGCGTCGCGCCATGCCCAAGTTCGCTGACCGCACCATCGTTCCCATCATCGAGAAGGTGTTCCCCATCGACCAGGTGGTCGAGGCGCACCGGATGATGGAAGAAGACAAGCACTTCGGCAAGATCGTGCTGAAGATAGCGCAATAAACCAAACCCACAAGCGGAACACAGAGGACACAAAGGAGCACAGAGGACACTGAGAGAAAGGCTTGAAGGTTTTTAAACCCGATTCAAGTTTTCCCCCTGTGCCCTCTGTGGACCTCGGTGTCCTCTGTGGTAATGCTTTGGGCGGGTAACAAAGGAGAGTACAGCTACAGGATGGAAGCTTATTCGGATTTTTTCTTCACCGTGTGGATCAGGTTCTTCTTCCTGCTCACCCCCTTCTTCGTGCTCTCCACCTTCCTGGCCATGACCCCCGAGCTCACCGCCCGCGAGCGGCGCTCCACCGCCGTCAGGGTGACCCTCGCCGTCATGGTCGCCTGCTTCGTCCTGTACTCCTTCGGCAACACCCTCTTCTCCCTGTTTGGGATCACGCTCGACTCCTTCAGGATTGGGGCGGGGAGCCTCCTGTTCCTCTCGGCCGTGCACATGGTGCACGGCGACGACAGCGCCCCTCCCAGCGAAAAGCGCGGTGCCATCTCCGTGGTGCCCCTGGCGATACCCGTCACCGTCGGCCCCGGGACTACCGGCGCGCTTTTAGTCATGGGCGCCGAGGTGCAGCATAATTGGCAGGTCTTTGTGGGTCTTGCCGCCCTCGCCATGGCCGTCCTCTGCGTCGGCATCCTCTTGGTCTGCGCCTCCTTCATCGAGCACATCGTCGGCAAGAAGGGGATCACCATCTTGAGCAAGCTGACCGGCCTCTTTGTCGCCGCGCTCGCCGCCCAGATCGTCTTCACCGGCGTCAGGAACTTCCTGAAGATCGGCGCGTAAAACCTAAAAAGCTTTATCACAGAGGACACCGAGGATCTCAGAGGACACAGAGCAAAGACTCTAGGGGGGGAAACTTACAGCTTTCCTTTGTGTCCTCTGTGTTCCGCTTTTCCGCATTAAAAAAGGGGGCTCCGTTTACCGGAGCCCCCTTTTCCTTTATCCCTTTTCGATTACGCCTTACAGGCTCAACTCCGCGTGCCCGTTGCACAGTCTGTCGCGCTCGGCGATGACGTCGGCGTCCTCAAGGTAATCGTCGAAGTTCATGTCGCGGTCGATGATGCCGCCCGGGGTGATCTCGATGATCCTGTTGGCCACAGTGGAGACGAACTCGTGGTCGTGGGAGGCGAACAGCACTACTTCGGTGTAGGAGATGAGACCGTTGTTGAGGGCGGTGATCGACTCCAAGTCCAGGTGGTTGGTCGGCTCATCCAGGATGAGCGCGTTGGCGCCGGTCAGCATCATCCTGGAGAGCATGCAGCGCACTCGCTCGCCACCAGAGAGGACGCTGGTCTTTTTGGTCGCTTCGTCCCCGGAGAAGAGCATCCTTCCCAAAAAGCCGCGCGCGAAGCTCTCTCCCTCGGTGGGCGGGGAGTACTGTCCCAGCCACTCGATCAGGTTCAGGTCCCCTTTGAAGAAGTCGCCGTTCTCTTTCGGGAAGTAGGCGCTAGTGATGGTGACGCCCCAGCGGAAGGTCCCTGCGTCCGGCTCCAGTTCGCCAGCGAGAATCTGGAACAGCGTGGTCTTGGCCAGGGAGTTGCTCCCCACGAAGGCGATCTTGTCACCTTTCCTCACGATCAGGTCCAGGTCCTTGAACACCTGCACGCCGTCCACGGTCTTGGTAAGCCCCTTCACCTCGAGGATGATGTCGCCGCAGGGGCGCTCCGGTTTGAACACCACCCACGGATACTTGCGGGAAGAGATCGGCATGTCCTCGATGGTCAGCTTCTCGAGGAGCTTCTTCCTGGAGGTCGCCTGCTTCGCCTTCGATGCGTTGGAGGAGAAGCGCTGGATGAACTCCTTCAGCTCAGCGGCCTTGTCCAAGACCTTCTTGGTCTCGTCCTGGCGCTGCTTCAGGTTCAACTGGCTGGCCTGGTACCAGAAGTCGTAGTTGCCGACGTAGACCTGGATGCGGCCGAAGTCGATGTCGGCTATGTGGGTGCAGACCTGGTTCAGGAAGTGTCGGTCGTGGGAGACCACGATCACGGTGTTCTGGAAACGGTACAGGAAGTCCTCCAGCCAGGAGATCGATTTCAGGTCCAGGTGGTTGGTCGGTTCGTCCAGAAGGAGCACGTCCGGGTTGCCGAAAAGCGCCTGCGCCAGGAGCACGCGCACCTTCTCGCCCGCTTCCAGTTCCTTCATCAGCTTGCCGCGCAGTTCCTCCGGGATGCCGAGGCCGTTCAGCAGCACCGCCGCCTCGCTCTCCGCCTCGTAGCCGTTCATCTCGGCAAACTCACCCTCGAGTTCCGCGGAACGGATGCCGTCCTCTTCGGTGAACTCGGCCTTGGAGTAGATGGCCTCACGCTCCGCCATCACTTCGTACAGCTTCTTGTGCCCCATGATCACCGTGTTGAAGACGGTGTGCTCGTCGTAGGCGAACTGGTCCTGCTTGAGGACCGCGATCCTCCCTTTGCCGACCGAGATCTCGCCCTTGTCGGGATCGATCTCGCCGGACAGGATCTTGAGGAAGGTCGACTTGCCGGCGCCGTTGGCGCCGATCAGGCCGTAGCAGTTGCCGGGGGTGAACTTTATGTTTACGTCCTTGAACAGCACCCTCTTGCCGTAGGACAGGGTGACGTTTGATGCGCTGATCATGCGTGCTCCTTCTGTGCAAAATGAAAAGACCACAGGATAGCCTGTGGTCATGAATCTCGTATTTATAGCACTCTTGCAACTGGCGGAGCAACGTCTTTTTTCTCTTCTGACACGATTTTAACGGCGTCGCCGACACGGTACGGCGCAGTCGCTTTTCTTATAAAAAAATGCTAAAGTCACGCCCACCGCTGTCGAGGAGACAAAGATGCCTGCCCCGGTCATCCGGCCGTTGTCAAAAACGTCGTCTGAAGGCCGGGCAGCAGACGGAGCATACATGAAGATAATAGACAAGATGAACCGTGACAGTCAGTTCATCTCTCTTGAGTTTTTTCCGCCCAAAGACAAGAACGAGTGGCCCGCTTTCTTCCAGGTGGTCGATCGTCTGACAGCGCTCAAGCCGCTCTTCGCCTCGGTCACCTACGGTGCCGGCGGCAGCACCAAGGGGGATACCCTTGAAATCGTGAGCCGGTTGAAAAACGAGCACGGCCTGGACACCATGGCACACCTGACCTGCATCGGCGCCTACCGCGGCGATCTGCAGCTCTTCCTGGACAGCCTGGCCGAGGCTGGCGTGAACGACGTACTGGCCCTGCGCGGGGACTTGCCCAAGGACGCACCTCCGGAGTTCTCCGCCTGCCGCACGCTCTTGCACGCTTCCGACCTGGCCGCCTTCATCAAGGAGTCCCACCCCGGCATGGGGATCGGCGTGGCGGGGTATCCCGAGGTGCACCCGGAGGCGGTCGATGCCGAACACGACCTCTCCTACCTGAAACTTAAGCTCGACGAAGGGGGCGACTTCGCTATCACCCAGCTCTTTTTCGACAACGCGCTCTACTTCGATTTCGTCGCGAAGGCCCGTTCCATCGGCATTGACAAGCCTATCATTCCCGGTATCATCCCCGTGGTGAGCCTCAAGGTGATCCAGCGCATCATCTCCCTGTGTGGGGCGACTCTTCCAGTTGCCTACCTGGCCGAACTGGAGGAGGCTGACCGGCGGGGTGGGGCAGCCGCCGTTCAGGAGGTCGGGGTGGCCCACGCGCGCAGGCAGGCCGAGGAACTGCTGGCCGCCGGCGTCCCCGGGGTGCACATCTACACGTTGAACCGCGACAAGGCGGTGCTCGACCTGGTGCAAGGACTGTTGCCCAGGTAATCGTCAATCATGTCATTCTCAGCCAGCGAAGGTGCCGGCTGTATTTACCAACCTAGGAGGGTGCCACAATGCTTGTACGAGACAGGATGACTCAAAACCCGATTACCATCATTCCCGACATCTCAGTGACCGAGGGGTTGCGTCTGATGGGCGAAAAGAAGATCCGGCGCCTCCCCGTAGTAGATCGCTCCGGGCAGTTGGTCGGTATTGTCTCTGACCGCGACCTGTTCCAGGCCTCCCCGTCGCCGGCCACCTCGCTGGCCGTCTGGGAGATTCACGACTTGCTGGCCAAGCTCACCGTGGAGAAGTGCATGGCGAAGGACGTGATCACCGTCTCCGAGGACACTCCGCTCGAGGAGGCGGCGCGCATCATGGTCGATCGCCGCATCGGCGGATTGCCGGTGGTGAGAGAGGGTAAACTGGTTGGCATCATCACGGAATCCGACCTGTTCAACATCCTGCTCGAGCTCCTGGGTGGCCGCCGCCAGGGGGTGCGCCTCACCGTAGCCACCACCGGCGCCAAGGGGACTCTCGCCGACGTGACCAAGACCATCTACGAGGCCGGCGGCAACATCGTGGGCCTTGGTTTCAGCGAGGTCGACGGCAACCAGGCAGACACCTGGATCAACACCTTCAAGGTGCAGGGGGTTCCCAAGGACAAACTGGTGGAGGCGATCCGGCCGCACGTCCGCGAGATCATGGACGTGCGAGAAACTTCGTAATCCCGGGGGCGACATGCACCTGATCCAGATCCTGCTGCCGCTGTATGACAACGACGGGAACCAGTTCACCCAGGACGAGTTTCTCAAGGTGCGCGACGAACTTTCCGAACGCTTCGGCGGCATCACCACCTACATGCGCTCTCCGGCGCGAGGGCTCTGGAAGGAGACCAAGGAGACCACGGTCCAGGACGATATCGTCATCTACGAGGTGATGACCAAGGAACTGGACCGAGCCTGGTGGAGGACGTACCGGCAGCAGTTGACGGCGGATTTCCGGCAGGCGCTGCTGATCGTCAGGGCGAGCGAGGTGGAACTCATCTAGCCGCGGCAATGGCAAGACGCAAAAAAAGCCGGGTGCCACAGGCGACCATCATGGTCACCGGGCACCCGGCTTTGTTATTGTTGTCGGTCAGTTTCTAGAACCGCTCGAAAGAATCGTCGTCCATCTCCAAGTCGGCCCCGACGGCCTTGCCCACCTGTCCGGAACCGCTCTGCACAGTCGCTACCTTGGCCACGGTCATCTGTTTAGCGCCCGGCTTATCCTTTGCTTT
Organism: Geomonas agri; assembly: GCF_020179605.1. Lineage (NCBI taxonomy): Bacteria > Pseudomonadati > Thermodesulfobacteriota > Desulfuromonadia > Geobacterales > Geobacteraceae > Geomonas > Geomonas agri. Next base: position 2,495,222 of record NZ_JAINZO010000001.1, on the reverse strand, counting down.
GGCATGGGTGATCGACCTTGTCTTGGTTCTGGCCTCGTCTCCTGTCTTGAAGAAGGCGATGGTGCTCTGCAGCTGCTCGGCCTGCGAGGCGAGCTCTTCGGCGGTGGAGGACATCTCCTCGGAAGCGCTGGCGTTTTGCTGGATGACCTGGTCGAGCTGCTGGATCGCCTTGTTGATCTGCTCGGCGCCGGTGTCCTGCTCGCGGCTGGCGGCGCTGATTTCCTGGACCAGTTCGGCGGTCTTCTGGATGTCCGGAACCATCTTGGCCAAAAGTTCGCCAGCCTTTTCCGCGATGCTCACGCTGTTGGCGGAGAGTTCGGATATCTCGCCTGCCGCCTTCTGGCTCCTTTCCGCAAGTTTCCTCACTTCGCTGGCAACTACGGCGAAACCCTTGCCGTGCTCGCCGGCGCGGGCCGCCTCGATGGCGGCGTTCAGGGCCAAGAGGTTGGTCTGACGGGCGATTTCCTCGATGATGTTGATCTTGCTGGCGATCTCCTTCATGGCGTGGACGGTTTCCTGTACGGCCTTGCCGCCGTCCTTGGCGTCTTCCGCAGACTTCACCGCGATCTTTTCGGTCTGGATGGCGTTGTCGGCGTTCTGCCTGATGTTGGAGGTCATCTGCTCCATGCTGGAGGAGGCTTCCTCGGCGGCGGCCGCCTGCTCGCTCGCCCCCTGTGACATCTCCTCGGAGCTGGACGAGAGTTCCTGGCTCCCCTGCGCCACGTAGTTGGTGGCCGCTTTCACCTCGGTCACCACCTCTTTGAGCTTGTTCAGCATGATGCTCATGGCGGCAAGAAGCTGCCCGGTTTCGTCCTTCGCGGTCTGGCCGATTTCAAAGGTCAGGTCACCGTCGGCAAGGCGGTTCGCCGTATCGACGCCGACCTGCAGCGGTTTCTTTATGCTGGCTGTCACGAGGAAACTGAGGGCGACGGCAAGCAGCACCGCAACTATGGAAATGGTGACCAGCAGGGTGACGACGCGCTGGGTGGCCTTTTGAACCACGCCCTTCTCCTGCTCCATGACCTTGTTCGACTCCTGGGCCATGACGATGGCGGTATTCTCCATCTTGTGGGTTTCGTCTTTGAACGCGCCCACCGCGGCGTTGGCCTCGGCGGGATTCTTCAGTTTTCCGTCCAGGATGGAACCGGCCACCTTGGCGAACCCGGCCTTGTAGGCAAGGAAGTTATCTTTGATTACCTTCACCTGCTCCACATCTTCCTTATTGCGCACCACCTTTTCCAGGTCGGCTACGCGCTCGGCTGTCTTAGTCGCCTCCTCGTTCCACTTGGCGTAGTACTCCTCGACCTTCTTGACATCGGCGATGTTGAGGAACATGTCCTTTTCATAGCGCCTCATTCCTAAGACGTTGGCCCTGGCCCTGGCAGCGTTTTCGGCGATCTTGGCTTCACCGTCAAGCACGTTGACCATCGTGTTTTCACCGTCCTTGACCCCCCAGTAACCGGTGCCGGCGACTCCCACGAGCAGCAACACGACGAGCCCGAAACTCAGCAGCAACCTTGTACCGATCTTCATGTTCTTGAGCATTTTATTCCCCCCTTAGGCAGAACGCCTATCTGTAACGTCTCAGTTATCTGACGTATCGACTGTGGCGGCGCATACGACATGGTCCTGTTGGAACTTGCAGTTTCGGAAACTCCCGCTGGCTTGGCGTATCAAGGCTAGGGGGATTGTCACTTTTCCCGGGAACTAATGTGGATATCGGAGGCGGAGGGATTTTCTTAAGTAAAGATTTGAGATATGGGTGGAAAGTGGTCCCAGTGACAAAGAGGCACGCACAGCTTTAGGGGTGAGTCGTGGCAGGATGACCTTTGAAAGATGCAACGAGGAGGTGTGACAGTTTGGGGGAGAGGGGAGCCCCCCCTAATTCTGACTGGGGGGCTCGTACTTGTATCCGGCGCCGTAGATGGAGTGGATCAGCTCCTGGTCCGGGGCGACGGCGGAGATCTTCTTGCGCAGCTTCTTGATGTGGCTGTCGATGGTCCGGTCGCTCACGATGCGCTGGTCCGAGTAGATGCGGTCCATCAGCTGCGTCCGGGAGTAGATGCGCCCCGGGTTCAGGTAGAGAAAGTGCAGCAGCTTGAACTCGACCACGGTCAGGTCGAGGTCGTGACCCTGCCACTGCGCGGAGTAGCGATCCTGGTCCAGCGTCAGGCCGCCGTTGGACGCTGCCGGCGGTTCCACGGTTCGGCGCAGCACGGTCTTCACCCGCGCCACCACCTCACGGGGGCTGAAGGGCTTGCAGATGTAGTCGTCGGCGCCCAGTTCCAGGCCGAGCAACCGGTCGATCTCCTCAACTCGGGCCGTGATCATGATGATGGGGAGTTGCGAGAAGGTGCGTATCTCTTTGCAGATCTCCAGCCCGTCCCGCCCGGGGAGCATCAGGTCGAGCAGCACCAGGTCGGGCTGCCGCTCGCGCACCCTGGGCACCACCTCGGTGCCGTTGGCGATCCAGACGGTTTCGAAGCCGGATTGCTTCAGGTAGTCCCCCAACAGGCTGGCCAGTTTTTCCTCGTCTTCGACGATCATGATGGTCTGTGTCATGTCCTGCTCCCGGTAAGCGGCAGTTCTATCCTGATCAGCACCCCGCCCTTGGGGGAGGGGTGCGCGGTGATGGTGCCTTCGTGCGCTTCGACGATGTTCTTGCAGATGGCGAGACCAAGACCTGCGCCGCCCAGGGCCCGGTTCCTCGAATTCTCCACCCGGAACAGCCGGTCGAAGAGCCGGGCAAGTTCCTCCGGCTGCACGCCGGGAGCCGAGTCGGCGAATTCCACCACGGCCCGGCCATCGTCGCGGGAGAGCCGCACCGACAGCTCGCCCCCTTGGTCAGTGTATTTGAGCGAGTTGCCCAGGAGGTTGCTGAAAAGCTGGTTCAGGCGTACGCCGTCCGCGAAAACGGTCAGCTCCTCGTCCGGTAGTTCCTGCCGCAAGGCGATGTTTTTCTGGTGGAACTTGGCGGCAAACGGTTCCAGCGCGTCTTCCAGGATCTCGGTCAGATCGACCAGTTCCTTTCGGTAGTTGAGCGCACCGATATCGGACATTGATATCTGGTACAGGTCTTCGACCAGCCGCCCCAGGTGCATCACCTCGGCGTGCAGCGAGCGCATCGACTCCGGTCCCAGTGGGCGTACCCCGTCTTGCAGCGCCTCGATCTCGCCGCGCAGGATGGCAAGTGGGGTGCGCAGTTCGTGGGAGATGTCGGCCAGGTAGCGCCGGCGGGCCCGCTCGTTGTTTTCCAGGGAGAGGGCCAGGGTGTTGAAGTCGCGGGCGAGTTGCCCCAGTTCGTCGCTTGAGTGCACCGGGACCCTGGTGTCGTACTCGCCCGAGGCGAGCCGGTGCAGGGAACCCGCCAGTCGCTTGATCGGCTCGACCAGGCGGTGCGCCAACGGAAGCGACAGCGCCGCCGAGACGAGCAGCATCACGATGGCGACCAGTCCCATGGTGAGCTTCTGCTGCTGCACGAAGAGGAGCTGGTAGGTGTCGGTGAGCCGTTGTCTTGGGCGTAGCGCCAGGTACCCGATCACCTCGCCGTCGCTGGTCAGCTTCTTCACCTGTGCGGTGTCGAGGTTGCCCGGGGCGCCCTGGATGAGGCGCTTGTCGGGGTCGAGCAGCACCACGCGCCCTTCGAAACGGTAGAGGAAGCGCTGCGGTAGGTGCTGCCCCTGGCCGCTCAGGTTCATGAAACCGCGCCGACCCATCCTGCGCTGGCCGGGGTCGGGTTCGCCCCCCTCGCGCCCTTCCCGGGTCGCGGCGACCGTGTCGAACCAGGTGGAAGGCTCGTGCTGCAGGAAATCCCAGTTGCCGTTTTGGCTGTATGACTGCTCAAGCACGTGTGCCAGCCGCTGCAGCCGGTCCTTCTCCATGGTGTTCACGTAGGCGAGAAAGCCGTGCCCGATGCTCCACTGCATGATGAGGAACATGCTGATCACCACCGCTCCTGTTGCGGCAAGCATGGTGAAAAAGAGCCTGTACTTGATCTTTACCTTCATAGCATCCACCATTTAAGTCATTGGTACAGCTTTGTATTAGCACAGTTGTGACTAATGTGCCATTGCATCTTTATGCAGGATGGAAATTCCATATTTGCTTCACAATTGTTCCTTATTGTGCTGGTAGCTTTGTTCTCAAAGAATGAATGGACCCGGCCGCGAACAACACGGCTGCGGGAAATGCAAAGTACGGGAACAGTCACGCAAGGAAGACGGCCTGAGGCCGCAAGGAGAAGATCATGAAAAAGCTCACCGCATTGGCATTCGTCATCGTACTTGCCGGAGCCGCCACGGCCCAGGCAAGGGTGGATTTCAGCGTCAACATCGGCGTGCCGGTCGCCGTCGCCCCGGTGCCCGTGGCGCCCCCGCCGGTCGCCTACCCGGCTCCTCCGGCACCGGTCGCCTACGCCGAGCCCCCCAGCTTCATCTACTCGCCGACCCTCGGGTTCTACGTCTCGGTCGGGCTTCCCTACGACGTGGTCTACATGGACAGCAACTACTACCAGTACCGGAACGGCTACTGGTACGTGGCTGGCAGCTACCGCGGACCGTGGACCTATGTGGCGCCGCGCTACCTCCCCTACGGGTTGCACCGGCATCGCTACGAGCAGATCCGCTACTACCGCGACTACGAGTACCGCACCTACCTGAACGACCGTGACCACTACCGCGGCAACTGGTACCGCCCGGTGGCCGAGCGCCGCGACGGGCGCTGGGGCGAACGTAAGGATTACTACCGCGACGGCTACCGCAACGGGTATCGTGACGGGGCCCGGGAGGATCGGCGCGACAACCGGCGGGATGACCGCCGCGACGACCGCAGGGATGATCATCGCGACGACAGGGATCGCCACTGATCCCGCGCTGGGCAACTTTCTCCCGCACCTGCGACCTCCGGGCTCTCCTCCTTCCCCCGGAGGGGCAGGGCGGGAGGGAGAAGCCTTTCCGACGGTAAAACGCAGCATTAGATAAATTTGAGCCCTTTTCCTCCCGTTTCATGCTATAGTTCAATCTCTAATGAGTCACGGACCCCATGGGCCTTTCAGGCTTCTGGGGTTTTTTGTGGCGTCACACCAAGAAACAGGAGTATCAGTGGATTTCAAACAGTTTAACTTGCACCCCAAGGTCCAGGCAGGTGTAGAGGCCGTGGGGTACCAGACCCCTACCCCCATTCAGTTGCAGGCAATTCCCCCCGTCATAGCCGGCCAGGACGTGCTCGGGCTGGCCCAGACCGGCACCGGCAAGACCGCCGCGTTCGGCCTTCCCCTGCTGCATCGTCTGGCCGACGGCGCGCGTGGCCACGTGCGCGCGCTGGTACTGGCCCCTACCAGGGAGCTCGCGGAGCAGATCAATGATTCGCTCAACGCGCTGGCGCAGCAGACCCGGCTGAAAAGCATCACTGTCTACGGCGGCGTCAACATCAACACCCAGATCAAGAAGCTGAAGGAAGGTGCCGATATCGTGGTCGCCTGCCCGGGACGCCTTTTGGATCACATCTCCCAGGGGACGGTCAACCTTTCCCAGGTCGAGGTGCTGGTCCTGGACGAGGCGGACCAGATGTTCGACATGGGCTTTCTGCCGGACGTGAGAAAGATCCTCCGTGCCCTTCCCGGCAAGAGGCAGAACCTCATGTTCTCGGCCACCATGCCCGACGACATTCGCCGGCTGGCGCACGAGATCCTGTGCCGCCCGGTCACCGTGCAGGTGAGCCGCACTGCCCCCGCGGCGACCGTCTCCCACGCGCTTTACCCGGTGGGGCAGCACCTGAAGACTCCGCTTCTCTTCGAACTTTTGAAGCACACCGACACCGAGAGCGTGCTCATCTTCACCAAGACCAAGCATCGTGCCAAGAGGGTAGGGGAACAGCTGGAAAAGGCGGGCTACAAGGCCACCTCGCTGCAGGGGAACCTGTCCCAGAACCGCAGGCAGGCCGCCTTGGACGGCTTCAGGGATGGGACCTACCAGATCATGGTTGCCACCGACATCGCCGCCCGCGGCATCGACGTCTCCCTGATTTCGCACGTCATCAACTACGACATCCCGGACACGCCGGAGGCCTACACGCACCGGATCGGCCGTACCGGCCGTGCCGCCAAGACCGGCGACGCCTTCACCATGGTGACCGGCGAGGACGAGCAGATGGTGAGAAGCATTGAGCGCGTGCTCGGTGCCAAGATCGAGCGGCGCCGCGTGGAAGGCTTCGACTACACCGTCCCTGCGCCCAAGAAGGACGCGGAGTTCGCCCGCCCGCCGCGCGAGCCGCAGCGTAAGAAGCAGTCCGCCGCACCGGCCCAGGGCAAGCCTGCTGCCCCGGCCCAAGGCAAACCCGCCGAAGCCAGGAGCGGCCAGGGTGCGGGGAGACCTGCCCAGCCCGGTAGCAGCCGCGGCCCCGGTGCATCGCGAGGCCCCGGCGGTAACCGGCACCAAGCCGGGCCGCGCCAGGGTGGCAACCGCCCCGCCGGCCAGGGCACAGGCGAAGGGCATCGCGCCGGCGTTCAGCGTCCCGGCAACCACGCCGCCCGCCGCAGTGGAAAGTAAGGCTGCCGCGGTGGTTACAGCGCAAAAGAAAAGGGGAACGTCTTGCAACGTTCCCCTTTTTTCATGCTAGCTGTCGGCCTCAGTCTCCCAGCCATCCCGCCTCGGGGAGCTGCACCGGGTCGCAGACCGCATCCACCTCCTTCGCCTTGGCGCCGCAGTTGCCGCATTCGACGGTGGGCTGCAGCGTGAGCTGGTGGACCTTTTCTATCTCTCCTCGCGCGGTCAGGGCGCAGATGTGCTCGCTGTGCCCTTCCTTGTTGCATGCCATGGTGGTCACCTCCTTGAAAGCTCTCTCATAAGGGCTGTGTTCACAGTCACGGTACAGTTGTAGCTATTCCATTCTACGCTTTTTTGCTAAAATTGTTGTCACAGAAGAAGATAGCTACTGTCAGAGGAGGTACGCCATGCTTGGATCGAGATGCCCTAAATGCAACGGTAGAGGAAAAATCCTGATGGCTTCGCGGCAGTCCGGATACGACGTCGAGGAAGTGCCCTGCACCATGTGCAAGGGGTCGGGAAGGAAATAGAGACGCGCAGCAAGAAGGAATAGACGACAGATGAACGCCCGTTGTCACTGGCAATGAAAGGGGGGGAGGCCGTTGCGGCCTCCCCCTTTGCTCGTTAGCTGCATGGTTGCCGCGAAAGAAGCGGAAGGCTCAGTCGCCGGCGGAGGGCTCGGAGATTGGCACCAGCAACAGGGGGCACTTGCTGCGGCTGCAGATACCGTGGGCGACGCTGCCGGTCCAGAAGGCAGCCATGCCGGTCTTGCCGTGGGTTGGGAGCACCATGAGGTCGATCTTCGCCTCCTGCGCCGCCCGGGCGATAGTCTCGGCCGGATCTCCCCGGAGCACGTGGGCCGAGGCGTGGATCCCCTCCGCTACCAGCCCCCGCACCAGATCCTGCAAGTGCTCAGAGGCGTCACGGGCCTCCAGGTCGAGCATGCGCGCCGCGGTGGCCGGCAGGGTGCGCGCCGTCACCTTCTCGTCGGGAGGTAGCGACTCGTAGGTGGGGATCACCGTGGTGATGTGCAGGTCGGCATTGCAGATGCGTGCCACCGATTTCACCACCGGCAGTCCCTTCTCGTGCTCGGGATCGGTGTCGAGCGGCAGCAGGATTTGGCAGCAGCAAAACGGCGGGGGCTCGCCCCGGTCGTCGGGGTGGGTGATCAACACCGGCAGGGTCCCTCCGGCGATCACCTTCTGGGCGATGGATCCAAAGAGCAGGTGAAAGGCCTTGCCGCGCCCGTGCGAACACATCACTACCAAGTCGTGGCCCAGTTCGGCGGCGTGGGCGACGATGCTCTCGGAGACCAGCGGGGTCTCGGTCTCGTGCACGTGACACTCGACTTTGGGGATGCCTTGAAACCAGGTGGCGGCTACCTCCTGTAGGTAGCGTTCCGCTTCCTCGGGACCGGTCAGGTGCTTCTGGCCGTGCACCTGGCTCGGGGCGTCCTTCTCCACCACGTGGAAGAGGGTCACCTGGGCCTGCAGCTTTTCGGCCATGAAACGGGCGGCGGGGAGGGCGGCTTCGGCGAGTTTGGATCCGTCCATCGGGACGAGAATGTGCTTGAACATGGCGATCATCCTGGGAAAAAGGTTGCGACAATCAGGTAGATGTTGAGGGCGACGATGAGGGTGGCCGCCAGTGAGGCAAAGACCGTCGTCACCGGTTTGTTGACCAGGTCGCCCATCAGGTCGCGGCGGCGGGTAAACAGCACCAGCGGGATGATGGCGAAGGGGAGCCCGAAGGAGAGCACCACCTGGCTGATCACCAGGGTGCGGGTCGGGTCGTACCCCATGGCGATGACGAACAGGGACGGGGCCATGGTGACCACGCGCCGGATCCAGGGCCTGATGTGGCGCTGGATGAAGCCCTGCATGATCACCTGCCCGGCACTGGTCCCCACGCTGCTGGAGGAGAGGCCTGAGAAGAGCAGGGATACCCCGAAGATGAACTTCGCCGCCGGGCCCAGGAGCGGCTCCAAGGTCCGGTAGGCCTCTTCGATGGTGGCGATAGAGGTCTTTCCGGTGGCGTAGAAGGTGGAGGCTGCCATGATCAGCATGGACATGTTGACGAAACTCGCGATCCCCATGGCGATCACCACGTCCATGATCTCGTAGCGGTACAGGGTGCGCAGTTTCCTTCTGTCCTTCACCACGATCCTCCCCTGCATCAGCGAGGAGTGCAGGAAGATGGCGTGGGGCATGACCGTGGCGCCGATGATGCCGGTTGCGAGGAGCACGCTCTCGCGCCCCGCGAATGCGGGGCGCACCACGTGGCCGGCGATGTCGCCCCAGTTCGGGCTGGCGATGAAGATCTCGGCGACGTAGCACAGGGCGATCACGGCGACCATGGCGGAAATGACTGCCTCCAGTGGCCTGAAGCCGAAGCGCTCCATGCCGAGGATGGCGATGGTGGCCAGGGCGGTAAGGATGGCCCCGGCCAGAAGCGGGATGCCGAACAGGAGCTGGAACCCGAGTGCGGCCCCCATGAACTCGGCCAGGTCGGTAGCCATGGCGACCGCCTCCATGATGACCCACATGGCGATGGAGACAGGCTTGGGAAACTGGTTGCGGCAGTGCTCGGCAAGGTTCTGGCCGGTGGCGAGCCCCAGCTTGGCCGACAGGGTCTGGATCAGCATGGCCATCAGGTTGCTGGCGATGATCACCCACAGCAGCAGGTAGCCGAACTGGGCGCCCCCCTGGATATTGGTGGCGAAGTTGCCGGGATCGACGTAGGCGACGCTGGCGATGAAGGCGGGGCCGAGGAAGGGGAAGACGCGGGCGAGTCGTGATTGCTTCGTTTCGCGCGACAGGGCCTCCAGGGCGGACTGGACGGTCCTCGAGTCAAGGTTGCTGCTGCTGTTTTTGGGCAATGTTACCTCGGCTGCGGTTGTTGAGCGAAAACGTCCCCTAATTCTATCTGCGATAGCATCAAGAGCAACTGTATGCTTTGAAAAAGATGTCCAGTTGTCACCTGCTGCGAAATGAGTTGGCAGCGGACCTGCGAGCATGGTAAAAGCGACGGTGAAGTAGTATAGCCGAGGCGGTCATGGCGGCCGCTGCAAAATGGTTTGATAATTATCATTATCTCGGCTAGAATCTGGCGTCCTATCAACGGGAATGGAAAATGCCGGAAGACCAAAGAAATTTACTCGAAGACAACGAAGATCTCGGTGCGGCTTGCCAGAAAGCGCTCGCCGAGACCTCCAAGGCATTGAAGGCCTTTTCTTTCTATCCCGAAAACCATCCCCTGCGTTCGCAAATACTCTCTTCTGCCTATGAGGCCATTACCAACCTGGTCCGACACGCGCCGGTCACCCTGATCGTGCAGCGCGGCGGCTTCGCCATTGCCGGGCGCCCGGAGACCATCGAAAGCAACCCGATGACCAAGGCACTGGCCCAGGAGCTGTTCGCCCGCGAGCTGCAGCGACTCACCTTCCTTCCGGAGGTGTCCCAGACGGACCTCTCTGCCCTCCTTTCCGCGCTGGCGGTGCCCCCGCAGAAGATCGCCGAGGAAGGGGGCGTGGCCGGCATGCTGGCCCGCAACGGCATCTCCGCGGTCATGGTGAACCAGATCGACGTGAGCGCCGTGTACACCAAGAAAACGGTGGCACAGACCGAGGAGGAGGCGGGCGAGAGTGGCGCCGAGGTTATCGAGGAGCGCGCGGCCGAGGCCGCCCCGGCACCGGGGAACGCGGCCGGGCAGACGTCTGAGCCCGGTATCGACCAGATCCTGGCCGCTCTGGTGGCCGAGACCGACGAGGAGCGCTACCGGCAGCTGGCGCGCCTGCTGCTGAAAAAGGCCCTGCCGCTGAAACTGGAGGGGAACTGCGACCGGCTCTACGTGGTGTTGTCGCACCTGGCGGACCAGCAGGCGGATCCGGACAAGAGTACGGTCTGCCGCGACGCGGCGCACACGGCGCTGCAGCAGCTCATCCTGGGGGAGATGGCGGAACACCTGTTGAATCACCTGGAGGATGTCGATTTCCCGGCCAAGGAGGCCATCTGCCGCATGCTCAGGCTGTCCGGTCCCGAAGTAGTGGACGCGGTGGTGCGGCGCCTGACCGCGAGCGGCAGCAGGGCCGCACGCAAGGCCCTGGGCACTGCGCTGGTCCGCATCGGGGTGCAGGCGCAGCCGCAGTTGCTGGTGCTGCTCAAGGACGCCAGGGCGCAGGTGGTGCAGATGGCGGTGGCCATTCTCGCCGAGATCGGCAACCGTGAGGCGGTGAAGGGACTGGCGCTGACGGCGTATCACCCGGAGAGCCGGGTGCGCATGGAAAGCATCAGGGCGCTGGCGCGTATCGGGGGCATGGAAGCTACCGGCGTGCTGCTCTCCCTGGTGCAGGAGGGGGACGAGGCAACCGCGCTGCAGGCGATCTCCTGCCTGGGGAGCTGCCGGAACCAGGCGGCGCTCGAACCGCTGCTGCGGTTGGCGGGGAAGCGTGACCTGAGGGGAAAGCTGCACGCGCTCCAGATGGAGGCGCTGCGGGCGATAGGATGCATCGGCGATCGGCGCGCGCTGGACGCGCTGTTCAAGCTGGTGCGCCGGCGCTGCCTGATCGGTACCACCCGGCGCCTGGAGCAGAAGTTGGTCGCCGTCGATGCCATCGCTGCCCTGGGCGGAGAGCAGGCGCGGGGCTTCTTGCAGCGCTATGCCTCGGGCACCGGAGAGTTGGCCGAGGCCGCTGCCGCGGCGCTGCAGGCAATGGCACAAAGGGAAGCAACACATGAGTGAGATCACCAAGCAGGACGTGCAGCGCGCGGCGATGCTGTTTACTGCCTCCATCAAGTCGGTGCTGCTCTATCCCCTGGCGCATCCGGCGGTACGCCAGCCCCTGCAGGAACTGGTGGGGCTCATGGGTGAGATGATGGGGGAGCGGCATGAACTGCACCTGGGGGTGGTGGAGGGTACCTTCTTCATCGAAGGGTGCCTGCTGGTCGCCCCCAACGCCGCCGTCACCGAACTGGTCGAGCGCCTGCTGCAGAAGGGGATAGACGCCGTCACCATCTACCCCGGGGTCACCCCTGACGACCTGTTCGGCTTTGCGGCGCTTCTGGCGAACCGGCAGGTGAGCGCCGATACCTTTGCGGCCGAGCTCGAGCGCAAGGGGATCAGCAACGTCCGGCTCGGTATCGACGAGATGGTCGCAGGGGAAGGTGAGGAAGGTAAGGGGGAAACCCTGGTCCCCGCCGCCATCTACCGGGACGCGCTCAAGGCGGTGCGCGACACCATGCGCGAGATCGACAACGGCCGCATCCCCAGCGGCGAGTGGATCAACGGCGTGGTCGAGAACATGGTCTCGGTCACCATGGAGGAGCCGACCACTCTGCTCGGCCTCGCCATGATCAAGGACTACGACAACTACACTTTCAGCCATTCCGTCAACGTCGGCATCCTGGCGCTCACCTTGGCCGCCTTTCTGGGCCTGGAAAAAGAAGCGCTGCACGAGATCAACACGGCGGGGCTGTTGCACGACATCGGCAAGACCAGGATCGACAAGACCATCCTCAACAGCCCCGGCAAGCTTTCGGACACCGAGTTCAAGGAGATGAAGCGCCACGCCGAGGAAGGGTCCGAGATCGTCAAAAAGATGAAGAACATTCCCCCGGCGGTTGCGGAAGCGGTGCTGGGGCACCATATCCGCCACGACCGCACCGGCTACCCCGAGTGGGCTCGCGAGATGCACTTCGGCCTGTACACCGAGATCGTTTCGGTAGCCGATTGCTACGACGCCATCACCACGCTGCGCACCTACCAGCGGCCGACCCTCCCCAAGGAAGCCATGGAGATCATGCATCGTCTGGCCGGTTCCTCGCTCAACATGGAACTGGTGGAGCAGTTCGAGTCGATGATGGGGGAATACCCGGTGGGGAGCCTGGTGCGCCTGGACACCAACGAAATCGCGCTGGTGCTCAAGCCGCACCCGATGGAGTGCGCGGAGCCGTCGGTGAAGATCCTGCTCGACGCCCAAGGGCAGGCGCTGGAGACGCCGATGCTGGTCACCCTGGCCCCGCAGAGGGGGACACGCTACGCCTCGATCATCGCTCCGGTGGATCCGCTTTTGAAAAACATCAACGTCGCGAGCCACCTGCTGGCCTGAACCGGCCCCGCCAACGGGCGCTGGGGTGAGTTTACGATGCCGTCGCATCGGGACTGCGGAGGAGCCTAGACCATGTTGACCACAGAGTGCTGCACGTGACCAATTGTTCCCCTTTTGCGAAAAGGAGACAGGGGGGATTTTCCTCCCGCCGGCTGCAATAAAAAAAAGGGGGGACGGCTTCATGCCGTCCCCCCTTCGTGCGTCTAAAGCGTGCCGTGCGTGTCTAGGCGGACCACTGGCCGTGCAGGTTGCAGTACTCGCGCACCTTGATATCGGCGGCGGTGATCGGGAAGGTCGCTTCCGGAGCCTGACCCGGCTGCAACTGCGCGCGGTAGACCTTGCCGTCGGCGATCACTTCGATCCACTCGATGTAATGGGCGCTTTCCATCGGGTGCGGAACGCTACCGACCTTAACGGTGATGGTCCCGGCGCCGCGCTCGATGACGGGTACGTGCTTCTCCTTGGAAGCGTCGACCGTGTTTTCCTTCTGCAACTTCATCTCCTCACCGCAGCAGACCAGCTGGCCGCCGCCGGCGTGGAAGACCTCGACTATATTGCCGCACATTTCACACTTGTAGATTTCCAGAGCCTGAGCCATTGAATCCCTCCTGTTTTTGTTGGTGTAGTTGGTGCCGCTATTTGAGCCAGGCGGCAAGATTTGCCGCGAGAATCTTGTTATTGCCTTCCAGGAACTTGTTCTGGAAGATGGCGTCGTCGCCGAATACGAGGAAGGAGCCTTTGCCCATGGTGCCGAGAACCACCAGGCCATAGGAGGCCGTTTCCTCCTTGGACTGTTTCTGGTCCTGGTCGACGTCGATCCAGGCCTGGAAACCGGTGGCCGCGATAACCTGTGCGCTGTCGGTCTGGTTGATCAGCCCCCAGGCACCGTGTACGGCAAAGTCGTTTACCCCTTTGAACAGGGGGTGCTCCTTCATGCGGACAACCCGGAAATTGAGCAGATTGCCGTCGATGACGTTCTCGCGCTCCTGGATCACGCCGTTGGTGTAGCGTACCTCCAGCCGGTCCAAAAAGGTAGCCATGGGAGGCGCGATGTGCAGCATGACGGCAACGCGACCGCCGTTTTGGATGAACCTCGCCACCGCATCGGCCTCGCTGGGGTCAAGTGGTCTGAAGGCGCCACTGATGACCAGGGCGCGCGCGCCGGCAAGGGTGGCGTCGGAGAGGGGCTGGTCCACCGTGCCGACCTCGAGACCGGCAGCCTGGATCACTTTGGCCAGTCCGGACAGTTGCAGCGGTCCCTGCTCCTTAATCTGAAAACGTTGGCCGTGCCCGTTGTCGAACAGAACCTTCTCCGCGGCCAGCACGGGAGCGGTCATCATTAAGAACGCCAGTACAATTATACTCATGAATCTCAAAGCGCCAGTCATTTAATCCTCCATTGCATGAAAATTTAAAAAAGACCTTTTTGATCCTGTTGGTCCTTATAGCAGCATTGTTTCGACCACGCAACAACTTTTTTGTGTCTACGGGACTGCCATCGTTGACAGGGGGGCGGGCGCCGATGTATTACAGGTATCCGGAGAACGTCATCACTGATTCTGGGGGCTATACATGATCGTGCACATAGTGCTTTTCAAGTTGAAAGAGGCTACTGCTGAGAACGTCGAGGCTGCCCGGCAGCGTCTTTTGAGCATGGACGGCAAGGTTGAATTGCTGCGTCATCTCGAGGTGGGGGTGGACCTGATCCGCTCGGAGCGTTCCGCGGACATCGCCCTGTACACCAAGTTCGACTCCCTGGAGGACCTGCAGGCCTACCAGGTGCATCCGTACCATGCTAACGAAGTGGCCGCCTACATGAGGAGCGTCTGCTCCTCGGTGGTCGCCGCTGACTACGAAATCTGATTAGAGCACCACAAAAAGAGCAATGAGGAGGAGTAACTGATGGAGCTGTGTGCCTGTGGCAGCGGCGTGGCTTACGCCGAATGCTGTCGCCCCATTATAAAGGGGGAGCGCCGCGCTGAGACGGCAGAGGCGCTGATGCGCGCGCGTTACGCCGCGTATGCCAACGTCGAGACCGATTTCATACTGGAGAGCACCCACCCCAAGCACCGCGAGGGGTACGACGCCGAGGGTACCCGCGAGTGGGCGGAGAAGTCCGACTGGCAGGGGCTGGAGATTGTCTCCACCAAGGACGGCGGCAAGGACGACACCACCGGCGAGGTGGAGTTCATCGCGCGCTGGAAAGAGCAGGGGCAGGACCGGGTGCACCACGAGCGCGCCCTGTTCAAGAAGGAGAAGGAGACCTGGCTCTTCACCGACGGCAAAGCGGTAACCGCACAGCCGATCGTGAGGACCTCGCCCAAGATCGGGCGCAACGATCCCTGCAGCTGCGGTAGCGGCATCAAGTACAAGAAGTGCTGCGGCAAGTAAACCGGCCGCGGTAAGAATGGCTGAAGCAGGAATGGAAAGGGGCGAGTGGAAAATCCACTCGCCCCTTTTTGTGTTCTTCGGAGATCTGCGGGGAGTGTCGAGTATGCTGCCCCCCCAACCGCCGTCGATGCCCTAGCGTCCCCCCTTTGAGAAAGGGGGGACAGGGGGGATTTGCCTTTGTCCAAGCCCCTTACTTCTGGCTTGCCGCCAGCGCCTGGTTTACGTCCTCTATGATGTCGTCGATGTGCTCGATGCCCACCGAGAGCCGGATCAGGTCTGGAGTGACGCCGGAGGCGATCTGCTGCTCCTCGCTAAGCTGGCGGTGCGTGGTGCTGGCCGGGTGCAGGACGCAGCTTCTCGCGTCGCCCACGTGCACCACCAGCGCCACCAATTGGCAGCTCTCCATGAACTTCTTGCCCGCCGCGGCGCCACCCTTGATGCCGAAGGTGAGCACCCCGCTCGCGCCTTTGGGGAGGTACTTCTGGGCCCGGGCGTAGCTCGTGTGGCTCTCCAGTCCCGGATAGCTCACCCAGGATACCGCCTCGTGCTTCTCCAGGAATTTGGCCATGGCGAGCGCGTTCTCGGAGTGGCGCTGCATGCGAAGCGGCAGTGTCTCCAGTCCCAGGTTGAACAGGAAGGCGTTCATCGGCGCCGGGCAGGGGCCGATGTCGCGCATGAGCTGCACGCGCGCCTTGACGATGTAGGCGAGCTTGCCGAAGGTCTTCAGGTACTGCAGGCCGTGGTAGCTCTCGTCGGGCTCGGTCATTTCTGGATATTTGCCGTTGCCCCAGTCGAAGTTTCCGCTGTCCACGATCACGCCGCCCACGCTGGTGGCGTGGCCGTCGATGTACTTGGTGGCGGAGTGGATGACGATGTCGGCACCGTGCTCGAACGGCCGGCACAGGTACGGCGTTGGGAAGGTGTTGTCGATGATGAGGGGCACCTGCATCTTCTTGGCGATGCGGGAGAACTTGTCGAAATCGAGGATGTTGAGCCCCGGGTTGCCGATGGTCTCACCGAAAAGGCAGCGGGTTTCGGGGCGGAAGGCCGCGACGATGGTCGCCTCGTCCGCTTCGGGATCGACAAAGGTTACCTCGATCCCCATTTTCGGGAAGGTGTTGGCAAAGAGCGAGTAGGTGCCGCCGTACAGGGTGCTGGCCGCGACCACGTGCTGACCTGCCTGGCAGATGTTCATGACGGCGATGGTGGAGGCTGCCTGGCCACTGGAAGTCGCCATGGCCGCGATCCCTCCCTCCATGGCGGCGATCTTCATTTCGAATCCTTCCGCCGTCGGGTTGGAAAGCCGGGTGTAGAAATGCCCGCCGACCTCGAGGTCGAACAGCTTGGCAACGTGCTCGGCGCTGGAAAACTTGAAGGTCGTGCTCTGATAGATGGGCAGGATGCGCGGGTCGCCGTCCTTGGGGACGAACCCCTCCTGGATCGCCTGGGTCTCGATGCGCCAATTCTTCTTCATTGGTTCCCTCCTTCGTAAGTCGTATGGCAAGGCAAGGGCCGCACTATAGCATGATTGTCTCGACTGGTGCAGGGAAATATTAGAATGGTGCTTTGGTGGCCTGACCGTCGGGGGGAATACGCCTTGCCCCGGTTTCCGGAATGTGTTAAAAAATTGGACACCAAAATCAAGGAGGGGATGCATGCCCGTCGCAGATAAGATCGCCGGATTTATTGCGAAATCGTCGTGGATCAGGAAGATGTTCGAGGAGGGTGAGAAGCTCAGGAAGGAGTTCGGTGCCAACAAGGTTTACGACTTCACCCTGGGAAACCCCGACGTCGAGCCCCCCGCGGCGTTCCATGACGACTTCCTCAAGCTGGCCAAACAGCCGGTCCCGGGCATGCACCGCTACATGAATAACGCCGGCTACCCCGAGACCAGGAATGCCGTGGCGCGCATGCTCTCCGCCGCGTCCGATCTCCCGGTGCAGGGAAGCCAGGTGGTGATGACCTGCGGCGCCGGCGGTGCCCTCAACGTGGTGCTGAAGACCATCTTGAACCCGGGCGACGAAGTGATCCTCCTTACCCCCTTCTTCGTCGAGTACCGCTTCTACATCGACAACCACGGCGGTGTGCCGGTCGAGGTCTGGACCGACCGCGAGACCTTCCAGCTCGATATCCCGGCCATTGCCGCGGCGGTGACCGACAAGACCCGCGCCATCATCATCTGCTCCCCGAACAACCCGACCGGTGTCATCTACCCGGCTGAAAGCCTGCAGACACTGGGCGAGATGATTGCCGCCAAGGAAGCGGAGTTCGGCAAGCAGATCCTGGTCATCTCCGACGAGCCGTATGCGCGCATCGCCTACGACGGCAAGAGCGTGCCCAATATTTTCCGCTACGTCCAGAACTCGGTCATCGTGACCTCGCACTCGAAGGACTTGGCGCTCCCCGGCGAGCGCATCGGCTATCTGGCAGCGAGCCCCAGGATGAAGAACGTGGACCAGTTCATGGAAGGGGCGGTGTTCTCCAACCGCGTGCTCGGCTTCGTCAACGCGCCGGCCCTGATGCAGCGCCTGGTGGCCGGGCTGCAGCACGTCTCGGTCGACATCGAGGCCTACCGGGTCAAGCGCGACCTGCTCTACAACTCGCTGAACTCCATGGGATTCTCCATGGTCAAGCCTGACGGCGCCTTCTACCTCTTCCCCAAGTCGCCGCTTGCCGATGACGTCGAGTTCGTGAAGATGGCGCAGAAGCACCGCATCCTGCTGGTGCCGGGTGCCGGCTTCGGCGCCCCTGGCTTCTTCCGCATCGCCTACTGCGTCGACAAGGGGATGATCGAGCGGAGCATACCGGCTTGGCGCGAACTGGCCAAAGAGGCAGGGCTGCCCGGATAGAAGGGACCACCATGACCGATACCATTCTCATAGTCGATGACGAGGAGGGGATCCGCTCCTCCCTGGCCGGCATCCTCGAGGACGAGGGGTACCGCACCGTGTGCGCCGCCGACGGCACCGAGGCGCTCGCCCTGTGCCAGAAGGAGCTCCCCGGGCTGGTGCTCCTGGACATCTGGATGCCCAGGATGGACGGCATCGAGACCCTCAAGCGGCTGAAGGAGCTGCATCCGGCCTTGAACGTCATCATGATGAGCGGCCACGGCACCATCGAAACGGCGGTCAAGTCCACCAAGCTGGGGGCCTACGACTTCATCGAGAAGCCGCTCTCCCTGGAGAAGGTGGTGGTCACCGTGGAGAACGCGCTCTCCATGAACCGGCTCAAGGAGGAGAACGCGACGCTCAGAGGACAGGTGCAGCAGGGGCACGAGATGATCGGCAACTCCCCCGCCATGCAGCAGCTGGCCGAGCAGATCCGGCTGGTCGCCCCCACCAACGCCTCGGTTCTCATTACCGGCGAGAACGGCACCGGTAAGGAGCTGGTGGCCCGCTCGGTGCACTACCACAGCCAGCGCCGGGACAAGCCCTTCATCGAAATCAACTGCGCCGCCATTCCCGAGGAACTGATCGAGAGCGAGCTCTTTGGTCACGAGCGGGGCGCCTTTACCGGCGCCGTAGCGCAGAAGAAAGGGAAGTTCGACCTGGCCGACGGCGGCACCCTCTTCCTGGACGAGATCGGCGATATGTCGCTCAAGACCCAGGCCAAGGTACTGCGCATCCTGCAGGAGAAGAAGTTCGAGAGGGTAGGGGGCACCCGGACCCTCGAGGTGGACGTGCGCATCGTCGCCGCGACCAACAAGCTCCTCGAGGAGGAGATCAAGAACGGCACCTTCCGCGAGGACCTCTATTACCGGCTGAACGTGGTCCCCTTCAAGGTTCCGCCGCTGCGCGAGCGCCGCGAGGACATCCCGCTCCTGGCCGGCTACTTCCTGGACACCTTCTGCGACCAGGAGGGGAGGGAGAGAAAGCGCTTCGTTCCCGAGGCCATGGAATCGCTCAAGCGCTACGACTGGCCCGGCAACGTGCGCGAGCTGAAGAACATCGTGGAGCGCCTGGTGATCATGACCCCGGGCGGCACCATCACCATGAACCATCTCCCCGACGACTTCGTCTCGCCAGCCAGCCGGGAAGGGGCGGGGGGCAAGCTCGACAGCGTGCTGGAACTCTCCAGCCTCAGGGAGGCGCGCGAGGAGTTCGAGCGCGAGTTCATCATGCAAAAGCTCGAGGAGAACGACTGGAACGTCTCGAAGACGGCCGAGGCGATCGAACTGGAGCGGAGCAACCTGCACCGTAAGATCAAGAGCTACGGCATCGACATGAAGAAGTAGCGGGGCGCCATGTTCTTTAGACTGTTCCTCATTCTCCTGATCGTGCCGGTCATCGAGATCTACCTGATTATCAAGGTCGGCCAGGTGATCGGCGGTGCGGCCACGGTCGCCATCCTGCTGCTCATGAGCCTCACGGGCGCCTGGCTGATCCGCCACCAGGGGGCCAGGGTGCTCACCCAGATCCGCGACGAGCTTTCCTTGGGACGGCTGCCTGCCGCGCAGCTGCTCGACGGCGCCCTCATCTTCGTCGGGGGCGTCCTCCTTACCACTCCCGGCTTCTTCACCGATTTCCTCGGCATCTTCTTCCTGATCCCGGTCACCAGGCGCTTCATCAAACTCTGGATCGGCCTGTGGCTGCAGAACAAGATCTCCCGCGGCGGCTTCGTGGTGCGCCGCCACTTCTGATTCCTTTCCGTCGTCATCCGCTCCTATCCCGCCCAAAGTCGAACCTTTCCCAAATAATCCCCTCTCCCGGGGAGAGGGAATGCTGGCCTTGCCGCCTCCAATTGCGCCCCCACCTTTTTCGGCTACTATTTTCGGGTTGCCCGGCGGCCGTACCCGCACCCGCCGGGAGGAAAGGGGAAGACCATGTTGGTGGTGGAACAATTTCACGGCACGCAGGTGACGCAGCAGCGAGTCGAGATGGTGGAGCGCAAGGGGACCGGCCACCCCGACCAGATCTGCGATTGCATCATGGACTCCATCTCGGTCGCGCTGTCCCAGGCTTACCTCTCCGAGTTCGGTACGATCCTGCACCACAACATCGACAAGGGGCTGCTGGCCGCCGGCCGCGTCAACTTGCGCTTTGGCGGCGGTGAGGTCATCGAGCCGATGGAGTTGACTATCGGCGACCGCGCCACCTTCAGCCTGGCAGGGAAGGAGATCCCGGTGCACGATATCGCGGTCGGCGCGGCCAAAGGATGGATCTCGCGCAACCTGCGTCACGTGGACCCGGAGCGCCACGTCAGCTACCGCCTGAAGCTGGCACCGGGCTCGCAGGAGTTGACTGACATCTTCGCGCGCCCCGGCGAGGTGAGGGGGGCGAACGACACCTCGGCCGCCGTCGGCTACTACCCCCTGAGCTCGACCGAGCGAGCCGTGCTCACCCTGGAGCGAGAGTTGAACGGCGCGCGGTTCAAGGGGCTCTTCCCGGAGACCGGCGAAGACGTCAAGGTCATGGGGCTCAGAAACGGCGACGAACTCGATCTCACCATCGCCATGCCGCTTCTTGCCGAATTCATCGGGTCGGAACGGGAGTACTTCGAGAGAAAGCACGCCATCGAGACGGAAATGCGTGACTTTCTAGAGCAGGAGCACCGCGGCTTCGAGCGGATCCGGGTGCACTACAACACGCTGGACCAAGCAGGCCGCGGCCTTGCCGGCGTCTACCTCTCGCTCCTGGGCACCTCGGCCGAGGACGCCGATTCCGGGCAGGTCGGGCGGGGCAACCGCGTCAACGGCCTGATCCCCATCGCGCGCGCCATCGGCACCGAGGCCGCCGCGGGGAAAAACCCGATGAGCCACGTCGGCAAGATCTACAACGTGCTGTCACACCAAATGGCACGTGATATCTGCACGTCCGTGGCAGGCGTAGAGGGCGCTTACGTCATGCTCTTGAGCAGGATCGGCGACCCGGTGGACCGGCCGCAGATGGCCACCGCCCAACTGGTCATGGAACCCCGGCGTAGCGTGGCAGATGTGGAGGGTAAGGTACGGGAGGTCATGCAGCGCCACCTGTCGGGTATCATGGAGTTCTGCCATGCCTTGGCCCGGGGGGACTTCCCGGTCTGTTAAAAAATTACTAAAGACCGGCGCATATATGCCGAATGCATTTATACGCATCTTTATCTACCTGATCTTCTTTAGTCAGGTGCTGGACTACGCTACCTAATCGATGCGGTGAGGAGGACGGAACATGGGGCTTGATGCAGCGGTGCTCAGCGAGGCCAACACCACCGAGGACGAAGTCAGGAAAACCATTGCGAACATCACCAAGGGGGTCTTCTCCACCATGGTGATGCTTGAAGTGGCCGATGAGCCTCCCTTGGATGAGCCGGTCTTGACCTTCCATGAAACGGTGACCAGCATGGTGGGCCTGGCCGGCAGTCACTCCGGCATCCTGGCCATCCACTGCCCGAAGAAGCTGGCACTGTTGGTGACCTCGAATATGCTGGGGATGGACGTGACCGAAGTGGACGAGGATGTCAACGATGCCATGGGCGAGATCGCCAACATGGTCGGGGGGGACGTGAAGCACATCTTCTCCCCCAAGGGTGCCGACATCAACCTCTCCATACCCACCGTGATCTACGGCAATGACTACGCCCTGGAGAGCATCTCCAGCGCCGAATCATTGGTGATGCCTTTTACCTGCGGGGATGAGCGTTTCTTGCTCTCGTTCAAGATCGGCAAGTAGTCTCTCCTTGCAAGTTGACTTACCGGCAGCGGCCACCACAGCGGTGGCCGCTGTTTGTTTTTGGAGGGGAGTGCGAAGGTTCCAGCCCTTCGGCGGTGCAGCCCTCGAGGGAGGGGGAATGTCGGGCGCTAGCATGGGTTTAGTCCATCAAAAGGTTGACAAGGTGGCCGTTAGCGTTGAAAATGAGCAACTGTTGAATTTTGGTGCGTCCGGGAGCAATTTCGGGCGGACCATGAACTAATCCGGAGGGGCATTGGATACCGTCTTCGTCGAACTGCTGGTCATCGCCGTCCTCATTCTGTTGAACGGATTTTTCTCCTGCGCTGAGTTCGCCATCATCTCCATTCGTAAAAGCAGGGTCGCGCAGTTGGTCGCCATGGGGGACCAGCGGGCCGCGCTGGTGGAGTCACTGCAAAACGACCCGCACCGCCTGCTCGCCATCGTGCAGATCGGCGTCACCGTAGTAGGTTCGACTGCCTCGGCGGTTGGCGGCGTCATCGCCGTAGACTACATTCGCCCCGTGCTGCAGGTCTCCCCCATCGCCATGGTTCGCAACGCCGCCGAACCGCTCGCCATCGGCATCGTGGTTAGCGCCATCTCCTACCTGCAACTGATCCTCGGGGAACTGGTCCCCAAGACTGCCGGGTTGCAGTACGCCGAGCCGGTCGCGCTGCGGGTGGTGAAGACCATCACCTCCCTGGCCCGGGTGGCGGGGGTGCTGGTGTCCTTTCTCAGCTACTCCACCAAGTTCACCTTGGCCCTGTTCGGATTGAAGGGTGAGGGGAAGGCCTTCATGACCCGCGAGGAGGTGCAGCACATCGTCGCCGAGGGGCATGAAAGCGGCATCTTTAGCGAGACCGAGCACACCTTCATCGACAACCTCTTCGACTTCACCCACACCGCCGTGCGCGAGGTGATGGTGCCGCGCACCCGCGTGGTCGCCTTCGACCTGAACCTCTCCAACGAGGAGATCCTGAACGGAGTGCTGGACAACATGTACTCCCGTTACCCGGTGTACCTCGGCAGCATCGAGGAGACGGTCGGCTTCATCCATGGCAAGGACCTATTGGGGCGCATGGTGCGCGAGCCCGACTTCGACATCCGTTCCATCGTGCGCCCGCCGGTGTTCGTCCCCGAGGGGAAGAAGGTGAGCGAGCTGCTGAAGGAGATGCAGAAAACGCGGGTACACATGGCGTTCGTGGTGGACGAGTACGGCAGCATCAGCGGTATCGTGACGACGGAGGATCTGCTCGAGGAGCTGGTGGGCGAGATCGAGGACGAGCATGACGTGGGGGAACCGAGCCGGGTGCAGGTGCTGGCGGACGGGAGCTTCCTGGTCGACGCCCTGATCTCCATCTCGGATCTCGAGGATCTTTTGGAGGTAGACCTCGGCGATGATCTTCCCTACGACACGCTGGCGGGGCTCATCCTGAACCGGATCGGGCGCTTCCCCGAGCAGGGGGAGAAGGTCGAGTTGGGCGAGTACCTGCTGACCTGTGAGGAAGTGACCCGCACCGGCATCACCCAAGTACGCATTGTGAAGAGAGAGGAAGAGCGCGACAAAGTTTAAGGTGGGTACTGTTCCCTCTCCCTCCGGGAGAGGGTGCCCGAAGGGCGGGTGAGGGCGCTGCCAAGTGCTGTCATCCCCTCACCCTAGCCCTCTCCCGGAGGGAGAGGAGATGTGGAGGCATTTAGCCCATTTGGCAGCTGAGGTCATGTTTTTTCTGCTTTACCTGTGTTTGCGGGCCGCCACTACGGACGTGAGCATGGAAATGGTCAGGGCGCCGAGGATGACGCCCAGGGAGAGTTGCAGCGGGATCTCGACCAGGTTCGACAGGAGCATCTTCGACCCCACGAAAGCGAGGATCACGGAAACGCCGAGCTTCAGGTGGGCGAACATCTCCATGACGTTGGCCAACAGGTAGTACAGCGAGCGCAGCCCCATGATGGCGAAGACGTTGGAGCTGTACACGATGAAGGGATCGTGGGTGACCGCGAGCACCGCGGGGATGGAGTCGACGGCGAAGATCACGTCGCTAGATTCGACCACGACCAAGGTCAGAAACAGTGGGGTGGCGGCCCAGATGCCGCGCTTCCTGATGAAGAAGCGGTCCCCGCGCGCCCGCTTGGTGATGGGGACGAAGCGGCGCACCAGACGTACCAGCGGGTTGTGCTCCGGGTGGACTTCCTCGTCGTCCCCGAACGCCATCTTGAAACCGGTGTAGATCAGCACCGCGCCGAACACGTAGATCATCCAGTGGAAACGCTCGATGAGTTCTATCCCCACCACGATGAAAATGCCTCGCATCACCAGCGCACCGATGATCCCCCATTTCAGTATCTTGGGCTGGAGCGCCCTCGACACCTTAAAGTACGAGAAGATCATGATGAACACGAAGAGGTTGTCGACGGAGAGGGACTCCTCGATGATGTAGCCGGTGAGGAATTCCAAGGCTTTGGCCGACCCCAGCTCGTACCAGACGCCGACGTTGAAGGCCATGGCCAGACCGACCCAGACTGCCGTCCAGGTCAGCGCCTCGCGAAACCCTATCTCGTGACTCTTCCTGTTGAAGACGAAGAGGTCCAGGATGAACATCACGGTGATGATCCCCGCGAAGGCGATCCACATCATCTCTCTGTTGGTCAAAACTCCCTCCGGTTAATGCCCCATCTGCTCCAGTCGGGCGATACGCTCCTCCATCGGGGGGTGCGTGGAAAAAAGCTGCATCAGCATTCCAGCGCTCAACGGGTTGACGATGAACATGTGCGCCGTCGCCGGCCGTGCCTCGTACATAGGCAGGGCCCGGGATGCCTGGTCCAGCTTCCTGAGCGCGCTGGCCAGGGAGCGTGGCTTGCCGCACAGCCTCGCGCCGCTCTCGTCGGCAAGGTACTCGCGGCTCCTGGAGACGGCGAGCTGGATCAGCATGGCGGCGATGGGCGCGATGATGGCGAGCGCCAGGCCGCCCCAGCCCCCACCTTCTTCGTCGTCCCTGCGCCCGCCGAAGATGGCCGCCCACTGCACCATGTTGGCCAGCATGGAGATGGCGCCGGCGATGGTGGCGGCGATGCTGGAAATGAGGATGTCGCGGTTGGCGACATGGCTCAGCTCGTGCGCCATCACCCCCTCCATTTCTTCGGGAGTCAGGATGCGCAGTATCCCCTCGGTCGCTGCCACCGCGGCGTGTTCCGGGTTCCTGCCGGTGGCGAAGGCGTTGGGGCTCTCCGAGGGGATGATGTAGACCCGGGGCATGGGGAGTCCCCCCTGGACGGCCAGCCTCCGGATCATGCCGTAGAAGGCCGGGTTCTCCGCCTCGGTGATCTCCTGCGCCCCGTACATGCGCAGCACGATCTTGTCCGAGAACCAGTAGGAGAAGAGGTTCATGGCGCAGGCTATGAAGAAGGCGAAGTACATCCCGCCCCGGCCGCCGATGGCGCTGCCTAGCGCCACCATGATCAGTGTGAGGGTGGTGAGAAGGACCGCTGTTTTGAATCGGTTCATGACGTACCTCCTTGCCGGATCGCCTGGTCAAATAAAAAGACCTTTACCCAGGCGTGCGTGCACTGGGTAAAGGTCTTGCTTGCTCTGACAGGATTGTCATGCCCCATGTCCGGGCCGATGCGGCCGTCTTGACGAACACGGGTCGGTTGCCGTGTCAACCGATAGCTACTCCCCTTTACCAACATGAAATATAGGTAAGGGAGGCACTGGTGTCAACCGTTTCTTTGTCTGCTACCTCGCCGGGGAATCTAGTCTCACCCGGCGATGCTCTCTGTGAGCAGGATGGCGTCGGCTAGCTGCCGCATAGAGATCCTGCGGTCCATGGCGAGCCGCTGCATCCTGCGGAATGCCTCCGCCTCGGAGAGCTTGTCGCGCTCCATCAGTCGTCCCTTGGCCTTCTCGATCACCTTCCGGCTTTCGATGCTCTCCTTCAGTGACGATACTTCTTCCTTGAGCCGCTCGACCCGCCGTGCCGCGGCGATGGAAAGGACCAGCGCCGCCACCAGCTCCTCCTCCCGAACCGGCTTGGCCAGGACGGTGGAGACCGCCGACTCGCCCCAGGTCTGCACGTCCTCCATGTCGTAACTCTCCGCGATCATCACGATCGGGAGGCTGAGCTTGTCCCAGAGCTTTTTCACCGTAGCGGCGATGTCCTGGTCGCCGGCGCGGAATTCGACTACGGCCACTTCCGGATGGTTGACCAGGGCCTCGCTCAGCAACTCGCTGGCGCTGCCGGACGCTATTATTTCAGCAAACCCCCGCTCCCGCAGCCTGTTTTTTAGGCTCTCCAGGAGCTCCTCGTCGCGAATGTGCATGACCGCTTTTCCCATGAATTTCACCCCCTTACGACGATTGAAACTGCCCGGTGCGGGCAGGTTACCCGATTAAAGAGCATAGAGCGTTCCAAAATATCGAGGCAACCCAGACAAAGGACCCGTGGTCGATGCCGGCACCGCCCAGATCAATGGCTTGTGAGTCCCTGTAACGGTCCCCCTGCACGGCCATAATTTCCTGCCGATTCCCGCTAATTTCATTAATGTTTTGGGGCGTCGAGCCGATAATGTGGCTATGCCCTTGCAGACGGCGGGGCGACCGCTGCGCCCATGTCAGGTCCGCGGCACGATCAGGCACCCCCTCCGGTAGCCAAAGGAGTCCATGTTGTTCATCTTCCGATCCGCAGCCATGCATAGCCGAAGCACGTTGGCCCTGGCCATCTGCGCCTGCGTGCTGCTGGTCCTGGTCGCGGCGGTCTTGCGCCCCCAGGCCGGGCCGGTGGGAGCTTTGGCCATGGTGTTCGTGGGGGGGCTGCACGCCCTGCGCCTGAAGTGGCGCCGCCAGTCGGAGGTTGAACTGAGGCGTAGCGTGGAGCAGTTGCGCATATCGCAGCGCATCGCCCACATCGGGAGCTGGGACTGGGACGTGGCCAGCGGCCGTTTGGACTGCTCCGAGGAGCTGTGCCGCATCTTCGGGATCTCGTTTGAGGAGGCGCCCCAGACATGCGACGATTTCCTGGAACTGCTCCCGGTCGAGGCGCGCGAAACCATGACGGCCGTGGTGGAAAGGGGGCTCGCGGGCGATGATTCCTTTGACGTGGAATTCCCCGTTGTCCGTCCTGACGGCAGCGATCGATACCTCTCGGTGGTGGGCGAGGTGTTCCGCAACTATTCCGGCACGGCGCTCCGGGTGGTGTGCGTGGTGCACGACATCACCGAGCGCAAGGAGGCGGAGAGCGCGCTGTTCTTCGAGAAGCGCTACCGGGGGCTGATCGAAAACCTGCCCCAGCGCATCTTCCTCAAAGACTGCAACCTGGTCTATCTCTCCTGCAACTCCAGCTTCGCCCGCGAACTGGGACTGGAGCCAGCCGACATATTCGGCAAAAACGACTACGACCTGTTCGAGTCCCCCTTGGCCCGCAAACGCCAGGAGGAAGACCAGAGGGTGATAGCGGCGGGGACGGCCGTCGAGCGAGATGAGCAGCGCGAACGGGATGGCAACTGGGTCAGTAAGGCCCTCATCCCGCTCAAGGACGATCATGACCGTGTCTATGCCCTGCTTGGTGTCCTGACCGACATCACCTTCCGCAAGAAGGCCGAAGAGCAGCTGAAGGAGAGCGAGGAGCGCTTCCGCAACACCTTTGAGCAGGCGGCTGTCGGCATCTGCCACATTGCCCTGAGCGACATCCTGATCCGGATCAACGGTCGCTTCTGCGACATCCTGGGCTACACCCAGGAGGAGCTCCTGGGGTGGACCCTGGAGCAGACCATCCATCCCGACGACCGGGCCGCCGAGCAGGGGCAGCTCTCCCGCCTGGTCAACCGAGAGATAGACAACTACAGCATCGAAATGCGCCAGCTCAGGAAGGACGGCTCCGTGGTGTGGGTGAATCTCACCAAGTCTCTGGTGTGCGGCCCCAAGGGGGAGCCCAAGTACCTGATCGGCGTCATCGAGGATGTCACCGCCAAGCGGGAGGCCCAGGAACTGCGTCGGGAACGCGACCTGGTACAGGCCGCCAGCCAGGCCAAGACTGAGTTCCTGGCGAACATGGGACATGAAATCAGGACCCCGATGAACGCCGTGATGGGCCTCAGTCGCCTCGCCCTGAAGACCGAGCTCATACCCAAGCAGCGCGAGTATCTCGAGAAGATCTGCTCGGCCAGCAGGACGCTGTTGAACATCATCAACGACATCCTGGACTTCTCCAAGATGGAGGCGGGCAAGCTGGAGCTGGAAACGACCGAACTGAGCCTGCAGGAGGTGCTCGGCAACATCTCGGACATGCACCACCTGAAGGCGCAGGAAAAGGGGCTCGACTTCAAGATGCGGCTCGCTCCGGAGCTTCCCAGAAAACTGCTCGGCGACCCGCTGCGCCTCACCCAGGTGCTGAACAACCTGATCGGCAACGCGCTCAAGTTCACCGACCGGGGCGAAGTCGTGATCGCGGTGAAGCCGGTCGAGCAGGCGGATGGGGTGGTGCAGGTCAACTTCTGCGTACAGGACACCGGCATCGGCATCACCCCCGAACAGATGGAGAGGATCTTCACGCCGTTCACCCAGGCCGACAGCTCCACCACGCGCCGCTACGGCGGCACCGGCTTGGGGCTGTCCATCAGCCGTCAGCTGGTCGAACTGATGGGAGGGGAACTGAAGGTGCAGAGTATTGCCGGAACGGGGAGCAGTTTTTCCTTCACGGTCGGTTTCGCCGTCCCGGCTGCCGGGAATGCAATCCCGGAGTCCAGCAAAGAGGAACTGCGCAACCTGAGGCTCCTGGTGCTGGACGGCAATCCTGCATCGGTGGAAGGGATCGCGGAGATGTTGCAGGGGATGCCTATCGACCTTGAAGCGGTGCCGACCTTTGCCGCGGCCAGCGAGGCGCTCAAGGAAGCGCCGGCGGGGCGGTTCCCGTTCGACATGGTGGTGATCGACGCCGACACTGCCGGTGAGGACGGGCTCGAAGAGCTTGCCCGCAGCATCTCGAGCCGGTACCACCGGGAAGTGCCGGTGCTGGCCACGGTCCCGCCGGAGCAGTTGGAAGCGGTGCGGCAATTGGGGGATGAGTGGGGAGTGAGCGCGGTGTACCCCGTTTCGGTGCGCCCGTCGCTGCTGGTCGACGGCATGATCCGGGCCTTGGCCCGGGCCGCCGCACACCAGACGGCACCCGCGTCGGCTCCCCCCCCGGCGGCGCGGCCGGTTCGGACGTCAACGGCAGGGACCTTCGCCCCGGATCGTTTCGCAGCCGAGAAGACGAAGCTTGAGCGCCTGCTGGCCAGGAACAGCCTGGACGCCAAGCGCCAGTTCGAGAAGTTCTGCGGCGAGGTACCGCGCGGCAGCTTCGCCAAGGAGCTGCAGGCGCTGCAGGTCTGCATGGACAAACTCGATTTCAGGAAGGCACGCCAGCTGCTGGCCATTTTCCCGGCAGCGCAAGATGTTCATACCCACACCAGGGAGTAGCCATGAAACGCCAGACGGTGATGATAGTCGACGACACACCCGCCAATATTGAGATCCTGAGCGAGAGCCTGGGAGACGACTACGAACTGTTCTTTGCCACCAGCGGCCTGGATGCGCTGGAACTGATCCGCGCCGACAAACCGGACCTGATCCTTTTAGACATCATGATGCCGGGGATGGACGGGTTCGAGTTGTGCCGCATCTTGAAGGGCGATCCCTCGACCCGTGACATCCCGATCATATTCGTGACCGCGATGATAGAGGAGGAGCAGGAAATCAAGGGGCTCGAGCTCGGCGCCATCGATTACCTTACCAAGCCGATCAGCCCGCACATTGTCCGGGCCCGGGTCAAGAACCACCTGGAACTGAAGCGCTACCGTGACTTGCTGGAGACGCTGGCCAGTGCCGCGGACCGCGCCAAGAAGGAATTCCTGCGCAGCGTCAGCCACGAACTACGCACGCCGCTCACCCCGATTATCGGCATGACCGACCTCGTGCTCAACCAGGAAGAGGACGACAACAAGCGCAAGTACCTGGGCATGGTCCAGAAGTCAGCCGCGAGGCTATTGGGGATCATTGAAGATCTCATCGAGACCAGCCGGTTGGAAGGGGAGGGGGGGGCGCCGGAAAAGGCGCCGTTCTGTCTCAAGAGCTTTCTCGACACCGTGATCATGGAGGGGCGGGCCATGGCCGACGGCAAGGGGCTCACCTTCAAGGTCCAGGTCGATCCCCCGCTGCCGGAAGTGGTGGTAACCGACCAGGGGATGCTGCACAAGGTGCTCACAATGCTGCTGGGCAACGCGGTGAAGTTTACCCCCGCCGGTTCGGTCGGGCTGGAGGTGCGCCAGCAGGAAGTCGCCGGGGAGCGGATGCTGCAGTTTGCCATTTCGGATACCGGCGTTGGCATCGAGCAGGCCGACCTGGAGCGTATCTTCAGCGACTTCACCCAGTCCGACGGTTCCATCACCCGCTCCTATCCCGGCCTCGGCCTCGGGCTCACCCTGGCGCGGCGCATGACCGAGTTGATGGACGGCAGCATCTGGGCCGAAAACGCCCCCGGTGGCGGCTCGGTTTTCCAGTTGCAGATCCCGCTGGTGTTGCCGGACGCCGACCCCGTCCTGTCTACCCCAAATTAGCTGTGTCTGGACGGGCAAAGATGCTATAGTGCTGCGCCATGACACAACTAGAGCGAAAACACGTCCACGTAGCCTGCGCCATCATCGAGCGTGACGGGCTGGTGCTGTCGGCCCGGCGCAGCGCGTCCATGAACCTGCCTTTGAGGTGGGAATTTCCTGGTGGGAAGATTGAGCCCGGAGAGGGGCGCGAGGAATGCCTGAAGCGTGAGTTGGTGGAGGAAATGGGGGTGGCGATAGCGGTGGGGCGCGCGCTCACACCGACCACCCACAGCTACCCGACCTTCGACGTGACCCTCTATCCGTACGTCTGCAGCATCGTCTCCGGCGAGATCATCTTGCACGAACACTCGGCCATGACCTGGCTCCCCCCCGAGCGGATGCTGGAACTGGAGTGGGCGGACGCCGATCTCCCCATTATCTTGGAGTACCAAGGGCAGGCCAAAGGCAGGGGCTAGTCCCTAGCCCCGGTTTTTACAATACCAGTTCCTGCGAGTCGTCCAACACGTCCAGCAGATCGTCTATCTCTTCGTCGGAAAGTTGCAGCAGGGCCGCCTCGGTCTGCTCGCCGAGATCGATGGTCGGGTCGTGCAACAGGCCGATCCCCCTCATCCTGCAGGCCGTGTTCACCAGCCGCACTACCGTCAGCACGATGTCCTGGGTGTCGAAGTTGTCGTCGTGGTGGTTGGCGACCACGTTGTAGTAGACCTTGGGCATGTTCCAGTGTTCCATGAGCCGGCAACCCTGCTCGACGTGCAGTTCCGCGAAGATCTCCAGCAGCAGGTCCTCCTCAAGCGCCGCGTGCGCCACCCCCATCTGGTTCAGTCGCTCCAGCGCCTTCAACAGGTACAACTTGCCGATGTCGTGCAGCAGCCCGGCCATGTACGCCTGGTCGCCGTGCTGCGGGTATCCCGCGCGGCGCGCCAGCCACCGGCTCCCCAGGGCGCAGGCGTGGCTGTGCAGCCAAAGCGATTGCAGGAAGCTGTTGATGGTCCGGTTTTCCGAGGTGTGCAGGCTCGCCTGCGAGGCCGCCATGGCGAGGTTAGCGATTTCCTGCCCACCCAGCCTGACCACCGCCTCTTTGATGGTCTCGGTCCGGACCCGGCCGATGTACATGGGGGAGTTGGCCATCTTCAGGATCTGCCCCGCAAGGGACTGGTCCTCGTTGGCGAGATCGGTGACCTGGGTCATGGTGAAGTCTGGAGTCTGCAGCAGGTGCAGGATGTGCACGGCGATGGGGTGGAAGACCGGGAGGTCGATAGGTTGGTTGGTCAGCAGACGCCTGATGGTGAGCGACAGGGGCATGACGATTCTCCTTGTGCTGGGCTCGGGCCAAGAGTCACTTTAATCCACCCGGCCAGCCCTTAACAATACAAATCGGCTGGTTGCGCTGGAACTTGAGCGCCGGTATTGCGGCCGGAGATGAATCGGCGTTGAGGAGAAAAAGGTTGCCTTGCGGCAGCGATTTGGTCAACTATGGACGCGCAGCACACGGCAGCACAACGGAGCGGATATGTCAGCAGAGTATAAAGGCAAGAAGGTAGCCGTCGCCATGAGCGGCGGCGTGGATTCATCGACGGTCGCGGCGCTTCTGAAAGAGCAGGGGGCGGAGGTGATCGGCATCAACATGAAGCTGTTCAACCGGGAAGGCGAGGACCCGAACGCCAAGGGGGACGCCCAGATCGTTGCCGAGTATCTCGGCATAGAGTTTCACCAGGTGCACCTGGAGCAGGAGTTCGGCCGCCTCATCATGGACGACTTCCGTGCCCAGTACGTTGCCGGGGAGACCCCGAACCCGTGCGTACGCTGCAACAAGTACGTCAAATTCGGACTCTTGTTGGACAAGGCGGTGGAATTGGGCGCCGACTACCTTGCCACCGGGCACTACGTGAGGACCAGCAGGGACGAAAACGGGACCTGGCATCTTTTGAAGGCGGCCTACCTCGCCAAGGACCAGTCCTATTTCCTCTACACCCTGACCCAGCGGCAACTGGCCCGGGTGATTTTCCCGCTGGGGGACATGCCGAGCAAGGACGAGGTGAGAAGGCTGGCCGAAGGGTTCGGTATCCCGGTGGCGCAGAAAAGCGACAGCCAGGAGATCTGCTTCGTTCCCGGTGACGATTACGTTGCTTTTCTGGAAAAGGATGGCGGGCTCGCCGGCAGAAGCGGCGAAATCGTGCACGTGGACGGCACCGTCCTCGGGCGCCACAACGGTACCCATCGTTACACCATCGGACAGAGAAGGGGATTGGGCATCGCCTGGAAGGAGCCCTTGTACGTGGTCGCCATCGACGCTGCCGAGGCGAAGGTCGTGGTCGGCGAGGTCGGGGGCTTGTTCGCTCCTGGGCTGGTGGCTTGTGACCTGAACTGGGTGGTTCCTGTTGAGGGGGACTACGTCGAAACCACCTGCAAAATCCGCTATCGTCAGGAGCCGATCGCGTGCCGGGTGAAGCTCTTGGGTGAGGGGCTGGGCGAAGTGTTCTTTGCCGAACCGCAGAAGTCGGTGACGGCGGGACAGTCGGTGGTGTTCTACCAAGGCGACGAACTGGTCGGCGGAGGCCGCATCGTCAAGGCGCTCCGCTCAGACGAGTAATTGATGTCAGCCTCCCCCTCCGGGGGAGGGGATGCTACAGCCGTAAAAAGGGCGCGGGGAAATTCCCCCGCGCCCTTTTGTTTTACCCTGTGGTGTCGATCCGCCGAAGCGGCCTACGCCAGCTGACTGTTGCAGTAGGTGCAGACGTTGAGCCATTTCTGGATCGCCGTTGCCTGCTCTTCCCACTGATTGCCCAGCCTCAGCTTCAGGAAGGTCGCGAAGACCGAGTCGAAGAGCTGGGTCCCTTTCTCAAGCAGCAGCATCCTCTCAAAGAAAACCGCCTCCCGCTCCATCGCTTCGTCCACCGTGCTGTCCTTCTCCAACTGGACCGCCGGGGACTTGAAGGAGGCGAAGTGGAACAGCTCCCCCTTCAGGGTCAGCTTGTAGTGGTCGTCTCCCGCCTCCATGTGCAGGGTCGCCTCGGTGATCTGCTTCTTGTTCAAGAGCGCGCTTCTCACCTCGTTGAAGTGGTCCTGCGGGCCCGCTACGGTGATTTTCTGGGCGCCGTTTTCGCCGGAGCCAAGTAGCACGACGCGGTCGTCCAAGTAGGCCACGAACGGTTCCTTGGCGAGCAGAACGCCCGGCTGGTTGACGGCGTACTCGGACGATTCGTTCATGGTCTGGTACATGAGCCAGAGCAAGAAGTCGGTGCCGAGCCACTGGTTTTCCTTGATCAGCTCCAGGTAGTTGTCGCCGCCGGCCTTGTTGGCCTGCGCCAGCAGCACCTTGTTCCCGTCGTCGAGAACACTTTCGGCGCGGGCGTAGGGATGGAACGCGGAAACCCTGAGCCCCTCGAAGGTCTTCTTGAACATGTCCTCAAAGAGTTCGATCACCTTGGGCGATAGCGAGCTGAAGGTGAGGATGCCGCTCTTGGTGTCCCAGACCGCGTCGTAGGTGGCCGGGGTGGGCAGGGTCTGCGACAGGAGCATCGCGTGCACCGCCTCCTTGAGGTCCTCCCTTTTCTGCTTGGGGACCTTGGCGAAGCCCGGGTTTTCGGCCAGAAACTCCTCCTTGGCCTTCTCCAGGTGTGCCTTCAGTACCGCAGAGGGGACGGCGCGCTTGTCGCGGCGCAGCGTGAACATGAAGTAATGCTCGCGGCAGCAGGCCGCGGGGGAGTCGAACTCGGCGATTCGGGGATCGTCCAGGTGCACCCAGCCGACCGACATTTCTTCGGTGCCTTGGTCGATCGGGTTGAACCTGTTCGCTGCCAGCTGCTTGGTGACCCAGGCGTGAAGCTCTTCCTGCGGCGGGAGATCCCCCTGGACCTTGAAGTGGCAGACACTTACTGTGTTGGCGAGAATGCCCATGATGATTCTCCTTCTTGTATTTCTTGTCCTTCGTGAGCGGGGACAGCATGGATACACCTTTTGCCCTTGTGGGGCAAGGCAAAAAAGCAAGTTACGCAAAGTACGCGGAGAATCCTCCCCCTCCAGGGGGAGGGGGGACAGTTCCCGCCCCCGGAGGGGGAGGGTTAGGGAGGGGGAAGCTTCATGACGCTCATAAGTGGCAGTGCGTGCTCTGTACCAATATCGATGTGGTAGAATCGCTGCATTGTCTTTCGTCAAAGGAGGGACCGATATGCACGTGGCATTGCTGCAGATGAGGCTGTTACTGCCAAGCCGCACGCTCAAAGAGAAGAGGGCTATAGTCAAGAGCGTCCTGGCCCGAGCGCGTAACAGGTTCAACGTCGCCTGTTCCGAAAGCGCCCTCAACGACCAACCTGCCGACGCCGAACTCTGCTTTGTCACCGTCGCCAACAGTGCCACCCGCTCCAGACAGCTTTTGCAGGAACTGGAGTACTGGCTGGTGTCGGAGCGGCCGGACCTGCAAATCATCGACCTGCAGGTAGAAGATCTGTAGCCGCATTGCCGCTTCCCACCCATCTGAAAATGTGTTAGCTTCCGCTTCTATGAATCCGCTAATCGGGGTGACCGTGCATGGCACATGACCTGAACAGATTGACCATCGACAAGCAACCCTCTACCCCCGCCGGCGGCACCCCGAGAAAGCGGCGCACCCAGATCATAGCGGCGCTGGTGCTCTTGGCCCTGGTGCTGGGGATCTGGACCCTGGCGACCAGGCGCAGCATCGAAGTTGAAGTTGCCACCGTCTCCCTGGTCTACCCCTCGCAGACTATCTCTCTCTTGAATGCAAGCGGTTACGTGGTGGCCCAGCGCAAGGCGGCGGTTTCCTCGAAGGCCACCGGCAGGCTGGAATGGCTCGGCGTGGAAGAGGGGAGCGTGGTGCGCGAGGGACAGTTGCTGGCCCGGCTGGAGAACCGTGACGTGGCCGCCCAGAAAGGACAGGCGTCGGCGGCGCTTTCGGCCGCGCGTGACAATCTGGAGCAGGCCAAGGTGGAGCGTACCGACGCCGCCCGCGCCCTGTCCCGGGC
This sequence comes from Geomonas agri, assembly GCF_020179605.1. Taxonomy (NCBI): domain Bacteria; kingdom Pseudomonadati; phylum Thermodesulfobacteriota; class Desulfuromonadia; order Geobacterales; family Geobacteraceae; genus Geomonas; species Geomonas agri. The sequence goes on along the minus strand of NZ_JAINZO010000001.1, from coordinate 2,459,968 downwards.
CAAGGAACTGATCGGGCAGGGGATCATCGCCCAGGCCGATTACGACAGTGCCGAGGCGCGCTACCAGCGGGCGGTTGCCGCGGTGGCCGCGGCCCAGGCCAACATAAGCGGCGCGCAAAGCGCCCTGCGTGGAGCCGAGGCATCCCTCGACTATACCCTGATCCGTGCCCCCTTCGACGGCGTGGTGCTCACGAAGAACGCGGACGTTGGGGACATCGTCTCGCCGCTGGCCGCCGCCGCCAACGCCAAGGCCGCCGTGGTCACCATGGCCGACATGGGATCGCTGCAGGTGGAGGCCGACGTGTCGGAGGCGAACCTCGGCAAGGTCAAGGTGGGGCAGCCGTGCGAGATCGTTCTCGACGCCCTCCCCGACGTCCGTTTCCGCGGCGCGCTCTACACCATCGTCCCCACCGCCGACCGCAGCAAGGGGAGCGTTATGGTGAAGGTCCGCTTCCTGGACAAGGACCGGCGCATTCTCCCTGAGATGAGCGCCAAGGTCGCCTTCCTTGAGCGCGAGCTCAGGCAGGGGGAGGGGACCCCGCGCGTAGGACTCCCTCCGACGGCGGTGGTACACCGCGATGGCAAGGACTACGTCTTTAAAGTGGTGAAGGACTGGGCGGTACTGACCCCGGTGGTGCTGGGTGGCAAGCTCAGCGATCTGGTACAGGTCAACTCCGGCATCAACGCGGGTGAGCGCATCGTCACCAAGCCCCTGGACCAGGTGCGTGACGGCAGCCGCATCAAGACGGCGGAAAAGTAGCCATGTCCGAAGCCAGCGAGCCGATTGTCCGGATCAGAAACCTTTCCAAGGCCTACCGCCGGGGCACCCAGGTGATCCCCGTCCTCACCGACATCAACTTCGATATCGCCAGGGGTGAATTTGTCGCCCTCATGGGGCCTTCCGGGTCGGGCAAGAGCACGCTGTTGAACCTCATTGCCGGGATTGACAGCGCCGACGCAGGGTCGGTCCAGGTGGGGGATGTCGAGATCACCGGGTTGGGCGAAAGCGACCTGGCGCGTTGGCGCGCCGGCAACGTCGGCTTCATCTTCCAGTTCTACAACCTGATCCCGGTGCTGACCGCTTACGAGAACGTGGAACTCCCGCTGCTTTTGACCCACCTGAACCGGCGCGAGCGGCGCGAGCACGTGGAGGCGGTCCTGAACGTGGTGGGGCTTGCCGACCGCATGGACCACTACCCCTCCCAGCTTTCCGGCGGCCAACAGCAACGGGTCGCCATCGCCCGCGCCATCGTTACCGACCCCGAGATCCTGGTGGCCGACGAGCCCACCGGTGACCTGGACCGCGCCTCCGCAGAGGAGATCCTGCAGCTCATGGACCGCCTGGTGCGGGAGTTCGGCAAGACGGTGATCATGGTGACCCACGACCCGCGCGCGGCCGAGAAGGCCCACCTGATCCGGCACCTGGAGAAGGGCGAGCTGAGTGTGACCTAAATGGGCATTCCCTATTCCTACAGTTTCCGCAACCTCTGGACCCGGCGCCTCACCACCGTCCTCACCGCGAGCGGTATGGGGCTGGTGGTGTTCGTCTTCGCCGCCACGCTAATGCTGACCGAGGGGCTGCAAAAGACCCTGGTGGAGACCGGGTCGCCCGACAACGTGGTGCTGCTCAGGAAATCCGCCAATTCAGAGGTGCAAAGCGGCGTGGAGCGCGACCAGGCGTCGCTCCTGGAGAGCCAGCCCGAGATCGCCATCGGGCCCGACGGCATGCCGCTTCTGGCCAAGGAGCTGGTGGTCCTGATCAACCTGAAGAAGCGGGTGGGGGACAAGCCCGCCAACGTCATCATCCGCGGCATCGACGCTGCATCGCTGAAGTTACGCCCGGCGGTCCGGCTGAAGGAGGGGCGCATGCCGCGTCCCGGTTCCGCCGAGGTCGTGACCGGAGAGAGCGTGGCCAAACGCTTCAAGGGGTGCGGGCTGGGCGAGACCCTTCGCTTTGGTATGCGTGACTGGCGCGTCGTCGGCGTTTTCGATGCCGGGGCCACCGGGTTCTCCTCCGAGATCTGGGGTGACCGCGACCAGATGATGCAGGCTTTCCGGCGGCCGGTCTACTCGTCAATGATCTTCCGGATGCGGGACCCTAGCGCCTTCGACGCCTACAAGGCGCGGGTGGAGTCCGACCCGCGGCTCACCGTCGAGGCCAAGCGCGAGACCCAGTACTACCTGGACCAGTCCGAGGCGATGGCCAAGTTCTTGCGCATCCTGGGAATGGTGCTCACCGTCATCTTCTCCATCGGCGCCGTGATTGGGGCGACCATCACCATGTACGCCGCCGTCGCCAACCGGGTCACCGAGATCGGGACCTTGCGGGCCCTGGGCTTCCAGAGAAAGAGCATCCTAGCCGCCTTTATCATCGAAGCGCTGCTGCTTGGGTTGTGCGGCGGGTTTCTCGGGGTCTTTGCCGCATCGTTCATGCAGCTCATCACCATTTCCACCATGAACTGGGCCTCCTTTTCGGAGCTGGCCTTTTCGTTCACGCTCAACTTCAGCATCGTGTGGAAGTCGCTGCTCTTTTCAGCCGTGATGGGTTTTGTCGGCGGTGCACTCCCCGCGGTGCGCGCTTCGCGGATGAATATAGTTGAGGCCCTGCGCGCCACCTAGAGGTTTTGATGTTTCTCCTCAAATACATCATCAGGAATCTCTTCCGGCACAAGCTCCGCTCGGTGCTCACCATCGTTGGGGTGGCCGTGGCGGTGCTCGCCTTCGGCCTGTTGCGCACCCTGGTCGGGCTTTGGTACGCCGGCGCCGAGCACGCCTCGGACACGCGCCTAATCACCCGCAACTCCATCTCGTTGGTCTTCCCGCTCCCTATCTCCTACCTGGATCGCATCCGCGGCGTCCCCGGCGTGACCTCGGTTTCCTACGGTAACTGGTTTGGCGCCTACTACAAGGAACAGAAGAACTTCTTCGCCAACTACGCCGTTGAGCCGCGCGGCTACCTGGAGCTCTATCCGGAACTCATGCTCTCCCCCAAGGAGAAGAACGATTTCCTTCTGGATCGCAAGGGATGCATCGTCGGGGAGCGCCTGGCCAAGACCTACGGCTGGAAGGTGGGCGACCTGATCACCTTGAAGGGGACCATCTATCCTGGGCAGTGGGAGTTCGTGCTGCGCGGCATCTACCACGGCAGGGAGAAAGCGACCGAGGAGCGCATCCTGCTGTTCCACTGGAGCTACCTCAACGAAACCATGCGCCAGACCGTCCCGCGCCGCGCCGATCAGGTCGGCTATTTCGTGGTGGGGGTGAAAAAGCCCGAGCTCGCTCCGGAAGTTTCCCTCGCCATCGACTCCCTCTTCAAGAACTCGCTCGCGGAGACGCTAACCGAGACGGAGAAGGCGTTCCACATGAGCTTCGTCTCCATGACCGAGGCGATCATGGTCGCCATCCAGATCGTCTCGTACATGGTGATCGCCATTATCATGGTCGTGGCTGCCAACACCATGGCTATGACCGCACGCGAACGGATCGGCGAATACGCCACCCTTAAAACCCTGGGCTTCAAAGGGGTACACCTGGGTGGGCTCATCTTCGGGGAGTCGGTGCTGATTTCCCTTGCCGGAGGTGTGGTCGGTGTGGCCGCGACTTTCCCTGCGGCCCACTGGATCGAGACCGAACTGGCCCAGTTCTTCCCCTACTTCAGCGTTTCCAGTGAGACCATCATGCTGGAACTAGTGGCGGCCTTGTCGGTGGGAGTCGTCTCCGGGATCTTCCCCACCTGGCGCGGCACCACCATCCGCATAGCCGACGGCCTCAAGCGAATCGGATAAACCTGCTCACGCAAAGCCGTCACGCAAAGCCGCAAAGACGCTAAGAACTGCTCTTTTTTCATCTTTGCCTTTTGGCTGAAAGCAGATAAGATTGCCCTCCGCTTCTCCTTTCTATGTTTTGACTTTCTTGGCGTCTTTGCGGCTTCGCGTGAGGCGCCGTGCTGGAGGTTTTTTTGAGATTTCTTCGTCTGCCCAAGGACCGCATTGTTTGGCTGCTGCTCCTGATCTCCCTGGCCCTGTACCTGGCCGACTACTTCCTGTTCCCACGCGTCGAGGAGATCGGCTTCAACTTCATGTCCAACGTGGCTTTCCTCCCGGTCTACGTCCTCTTCGTGACGCTGATGATAGAGCGCGTGCTCAAGGAACGCGAACGCGAGGCGATGATCAAGAAGCTCAACATGGTCATCGGGATCTTCTTCAGCGAGGTCGGTTCTCCGCTGCTGCGGGACCTGCACGACTTCTACCCCGACGGCGAGGAACTCTCCAAAAAACTCAGGGTCACGGTGCGCTGGCGCGAGGAGGATTACCGGGCGGCGCGGGAATTCCTCAAGGAACACGAGGTTCGTCCTGATTCCCGCGCCGGTGACCTCGTCGCTCTCAGGACCTTCCTGGCAGAGAAGAAAGGGGTGATGCTCTCGCTCATGGAGAACCCGAACCTGTTGGAGCATGACTCCTTCACCGATCTCCTCTGGGCCGTGTTCCACCTCATCGAGGAACTCCAGGCCCGCCGCTCTCTCGCCGGGTTGCCGGCCAGCGACATGGATCACTTGAGCGGCGACATCAAACGGGCGCACACCTACCTCCTCATTGAGTGGCTTTCCTACATGGCCCACCTGCAGAAGGACTACCCTTACCTCTTCTCGCTCGCGGTCCGCATGAACCCGATGAACCCGGAGGCGCACCCCGAGGTGACCTGAGGAAAGCGAAAATAAGTTGCATATTTGCGACGGGTGCCTTATAAGTATCAGCTCCGCAAAAAGCCACTATCCCTCCTGAAAGGTGACCGAAAGCTTTGAAAGAAAAGCAGACTCTGGCAAAACTCCGTCAGGAAATAGATGCGGTAGACGATCGCATCCTGGAACTTCTCAACGAGCGGGCCAAACTCGTGATGCAGGTCGGCGCGGTGAAGACCGAAAACCGCAGCGACTTCCACGTGCCCAGCCGCGAGAGGGAGATCTACGACCGTCTCACCGCGGCGAACCCCGGTCCCTTCCCGGCCGAGGCGGTGCACGGCGTTTTCCGTGAAATCATCTCCGCGTCTCTGGCGCTGGAAAAGCCCCTGAAGGTCGCCTTCCTCGGGCCCAACGCCACCTTCAGCCATCTGGCCGCCATGCAGCACTTTGGCCTGTCGGCATCCCTTTCGCCGGAGCGCTCCATCCCCGCCGTCTTCGAGGCGGTTGAGAAGGGTGAGGCGTACTACGGCGTGGTGCCGGTGGAGAACACCACCGAGGGGATGATCTCGCACACGCTCGACATGTTCATGGAGAGCGAGCTGAAGATCAATGCCGAGGTTCTTTTGGAGGTGTCCCACTTCCTGCTCTCCAGGACCGGGCGCTTCGAGGATATCAAGAAGGTCTACTCGCACCCGCAGCCGCTGGCCCAGTGCCGTAAGTGGCTCGCCGAGAACCTCCCCAACGTACCCCTGGTCGACGTCGCCTCCACGACGCTCGCCGCCCAGATCGTGGCCGAGGACTACACCGCGGCGGCTATCGCCAGCGAGTACGCCTCTTCCATCTACAACCTCAAGATCGTCAAGGCCCGCATCGAGGACCAGGTGAACAACTTCACCAGGTTCCTGGTCATTGGCCGGAAGATGGCCGAGGCCAGCGCTGACGACAAGACCTCGCTCATGTTCTCGGTACGCGACGAGCCGGGTATCTTGCACCGGATGCTGGAGCCCTTCGCCAAGCGCGGCATCAACCTCTCCAAGATCGAGTCCCGCCCGCTCAAGAAGAAGGCGTGGGAGTACATCTTCTACCTCGACCTCTCCGGGCACATCTCCGATCCCGCCGTCGACGAGGCGGTACGGGATCTGTCGACCTGCTGCCAATTCGTGAAGGTGCTGGGCTCGTACCCCCGGGCACGTCAGTGAGGGGGATCTAGCAATGGTCCAGTTCAAGAAGATGGTCGTCATCGGCGTAGGCCTGATCGGCGGCTCCCTGGCCCGCGTGTTGCGTGAAAAGGGTGCCGTGGACGAGGTGGTCGGCGTGGGCCGCGGCGAAGCAAACCTGAAGCGCGGCGTTGAACTGGGCGTTCTGGATAGCTACACCACCGACGCCAGGGAAGGGGTGGCTGGGGCCGATTTGGTGTTCATCGCCACGCCGGTCTGCACCATACCCAAAGTGGTTGCCGAGATTGCGCCTTACCTGGCTCCCGGCTGCATCGTCACCGACGGCGGCAGCGTCAAGGAGACCGTGGTGTCGGCGTGTGAGCCGCTCATGCCGGAAGGGACCTTCTTCGTCGGTGGGCACCCCATCGCGGGGACCGAGCACTCCGGCGTCGAGGCCTCGTTCTCAACCCTGTACGTGGGAAGGCGCTGCATCGTCACCCCCACCGCCAACACCGATCCGCGGGCGTTGGAAAAGGTGGTCGAGCTTTGGAAGGTGGCCGGTTCCACTGTACCGCTCATGGATCCCGTGCAGCACGACCGGGTGGTTGCCGCCATTTCGCACCTGCCGCACATGGTGGCCTACTCACTGGTGAACGCCGTGGGTGGCTACGACCGTTTCGGCGGGGACCTGCTTTCCTTTTCCGCCGGCGGGTTCAGGGATTTCACCCGGATCGCATCGTCCGACCCGGTCATGTGGCGCGACATCGCCCTCACCAACCGTGAGGCGATCCTGGAGATGATGGACTTTTTCTCCGTGTACCTGGAGAAACTGCGCACGCTGGTGAACGAGGGCGATGCCGATGGCCTGCAGGCGTTCTTCCTGAACTCCAAGCAGAAGCGGGACGCCATTCTCTAGCGGCGGGCTGCAGGCGGCAAATCCGATGGTCCGGCCAGTCAGACCAGGACGACAGGCCTGACTAGGTCCGACAAAAATACGAGGTGTTTCATGCAAAGCTACACCGTTCAACCCGCCAAGAGCGTGCGCGGCGAGATCCGCGTCCCGGGCGACAAGTCCATATCGCACCGCTCCATCATGTTCGGCTCCATCGCCAACGGCGTGACCAAGGTCTCCGGCTTTCTGCGCGGCGAGGATGCCCTGGCCACCCTGGAGGCGTTCCGCGCCATGGGGGTGCAGATTGACGACGACGGCGAGACGGTGACCATCGTGGGCAAGGGGCTGCACGGACTCGAGGAGCCGACGGATGTCCTGGACTGCGGCAACTCCGGCACCTCGATGAGGCTTCTCACCGGCCTGTTGGCCGGCCAGAGCTTCTTCTCGGTCCTCTCCGGCGACAAGTACCTGCGCGCCCGCCCCATGAAACGCGTGGTCGGCCCGCTCTCCAAGATGGGCGCCCGCATCGGCGGCCGCGCCGGCGGCGAAAAGGCCCCCCTCGCCATCCAGGGATCCAAGCTGAAAGGGATCGAGTATGACTCCCCGGTTTCCAGCGCCCAGGTGAAGTCCGCCATCATGCTGGCCGGACTCTACGCCGAGGGTGAGACCGTGGTGCGCGAGCCGCACCTGTCCCGCGACCACTCGGAGCGGATGCTGCGCGCATTCGGCGCTAACGTCGAGACCTTTCCCGGCGGCGTCAAGGTGCGCGGCGGCGCCGAACTGACCGGACGTGACATCGTCGTCCCGGGCGACATCTCCTCGGCCGCCTTCTTCATGGTCGCGGCATCCATCGTCCCGGGTGCGGAACTGCTCATCAAGGGGGTCGGCATCAACCCGACCCGCACCGGCATCATCGACATCCTCAAGGGGATGGGGGCGGACCTTGAGCTTTTGAACGAGCGCGACGAGACCGGCGAGCCGGTGGCGGATATCCGGGTGCGCCACGCTCAGTTGAAGGCCATGGCGATCTCGGGCGAAGTGGTACCGCGCGCCATCGACGAATTCCCGTCCATCTGTATCGCAGCAGCTCTCGCCCAGGGGACTACCGTGGTAAGCGGCGCGGAGGAGTTGCGGGTCAAGGAAACCGACCGTATCAAGGCCATGGCCGACAATCTCAGGCGGGCCGGGGTAACCGTGGTGGAGACCCCCGACGGCATGGAAATCACCGGCGTATCCGCCCTCAAGGGCTGCGCCGCCGACAGCTTCGGCGATCACAGGATCGCCATGTCCATGATGGTGGCAGGGCTGGTCGCACAGGGGGAAACCACTATCTCCGACGTCGACTGCATCGCCACATCGTTCCCCGGCTTCCGTGAACTTCTCGAGGGGGTAGTACAGCGTTGAGTGCAGTAAGAGAAAATGGCGTCATCGTTGCCATAGACGGACCCTCCGGGGCGGGCAAGAGCAGCCTAACCAAGCTTTTGGCCCAGCGCCTCGGTTACATTCACATTGACACCGGCGCCATGTTCCGCGCGGTAGCCCTCATGTCCAAGCGCGCCGGCATCTCCAGCGATGACGACGCCGGACTTGCCGAGCTCTGCCGTGGCCTGGAGGTCACCTTCGTGAGGGACGGCGAGAGCTGCCGCGTGCTTGCCAACGGCGAGGACGTATCCACCGAGATCCGCACCGAGGAGATAGGCCTGCTCACCTCCGCCATCTCGGCCCGAAAGCCGGTGCGCGAGGCGCTTTTGACCATGCAGCGCGCCATGGGGGCCAAGGGGGGCGTCATCCTGGAGGGGCGTGACATTGGCACCGTGGTCTTCCCCGATGCCGAAGTGAAGTTCTTCCTCTCGGCGAGCGCCGAAGAGCGCGGCCGCCGCCGCTATCTCGAGCTTGCCGCGCGCGGCGATCAGGCGACGCTCGAGGAAACCATCGCCAAGGTGATCCAGCGCGACCGGCAGGACGAGGGGCGCGAGCACGCTCCGCTCAGGCAGGCCGATGACGCGCTTGCCATCGACTCCACCAGCCTCTCCATCGAGGAGGTACTGACCGTCATGGAAAACGCCGTACGTGCGCGCCTGGCGCAGGACGACAAGGGGTAACCATGGAAGTGATACTGGCCAAACACGCAGGTTTTTGCTTCGGGGTGAAAAGGGCGACCCATCTCGCCTTCGACGCGGCCTCCAAGGGGGGCGATACGTGCACCCTGGGGCCGATCATCCACTCGCCGCAGGTGGTGCAGCGGCTCGAGGAGATGGGGGTGAAATCGGTCGAGGACGTTGGCGAGATCAAACACGGCAGCACCGTGATCATCCGCTCCCACGGCGTCGCCGCCGAAGAGTTGGAGGCCGCGGTGCGCGCCAACCTCGAGATCGTCGACGCCACCTGCCCCTTCGTGAAGAAGGCACAGGAGCACGTGGCGACCCTCTCCAGGGAAGGGTACGACGTGGTCGTGGTCGGCGACGCGGTCCATCCCGAGGTCCAGGGGATCGTTTCTTATGCCACCGGCCGGGTCTACGTGGTCAGCTCCGGTAAGGACGTCGAGAGGCTGCCGCGCATGGCCAAGATGGGTGTGGTGGCGCAGACGACGCAGTCCTTCGAACACCTGAACGAGGTGGTAGCGGCCTGCCTCGCCCGCGGCGGCGAGACCCGGGTCTACAACACCATCTGCGACGCCACCGCGGTGCGCCAGGACGAGACCAAGAAGCTCGCCGGCGAGGTGGACTGCATGATCGTTATCGGCGGGTTCAACAGCGCCAACACCAGGCGCCTGGCCCAGATCTGCCGCGAGCTTTTGCCGCGCACTCACCACATCGAGTCCGCCGGCCAGATCGACCCAGCCTGGTTCGAGGGGGTGCAGCGGGTCGGGGTGACAGCGGGGGCGTCGACGCCGAAGTGGTTGATCGACGAAGTTACGGAAAGAATTTCGGCCATCGACAAGGATAAAATAGGTTGATATTTTTGTCCGATGTGCTAAATTAGCTCGATTTTATATGGAGATTACACGAGGGGGTAACAGTTTCAATGGGTGATGAAAAACGTACGTTCAAGAAAAAAGATATGCCGATTAGGCGGTTACACGATAATGACGAGGAGCTGGACCAGGCAGAAATGGGTGGCGAGTTTGCTGACCTTTTCCAGGACAGTCTGAGGCAGCCGCAGAGCGGCGAAGTCGTCAAGGCGGTCGTGGTTCAGATCGAGCAGGACGTGGTACTGGTTGACGTCGGCTACAAGTCCGAGGGCGCCATCCGCATCGCCGAGTTCATCGACGAGAACGGCGAACTGACCGTCAAGGTCGGCGACGAAGTCAACGTCTACTTCGAGCGCGGTGAGAACATCCGCGGCCACATGGTCCTCTCCAAGAAGAAAGCCGATTCCCAGGTTGCCTGGGAAGCCATCGCCGCTGCCGGCGAAGGCGGCACCATCGAAGGCAAGATCACCGGCAAGGTGAAGGGCGGCATGACCGTCGATGTCGGCGTGGAGGCATTCCTCCCGGCTTCGCAGGTTGACCTGCGTCCCGGCGGCAACATGGATCGCTTCATCGGCCAGACCTACGAGTTCCGCATCCTCAAGCTGAACAGGAAGCGTGGCAACCTGGTGCTGTCCCGCCGCGTGCTGCTCGAGGAAGAGCGCGACAAGGCAAGGACCGAGACCCTGGCCACCCTGAAGGAAGGCGATGTCGTCAACGGCGTAGTGAAAAACATCGCCGAGTACGGCGCGTTCGTCGACCTGGGCGGCGTAGACGGCCTGCTGCACGTCACCGACATGTCCTGGGGCCGCCTCGGCCACCCGTCCGAAATGGTCAAGGTAGGCGACACCGTGAAGGTCATGGTGCTCAAGTACGACCGCGAGAAAGGGAAGATCTCCCTGGGCCTCAAGCAGACCGTGCCCGATCCGTGGCTCAACGTTGCCGACCGCTACCAGGAAGGCGAGCGCGTAAGCGGCAAGGTCGTCAGCCTCACCGACTACGGCGCATTCATCTCCCTCGAGGACGGCATCGAAGGCCTGGTACACGTCTCCGAGATGTCCTGGACCCGTCGCGTGCGTCACCCGTCCGAAATCCTCAAGGTAGGTGAGGAAGTCGAGGCGGTGATCCTGGGCGTCGATCCGGGCAACCGCAGGATCTCCCTGGGCCTCAAGCAGACCGAGGTCAACCCTTGGACCGTGATCGGCGAGCGTTACCCGGTCGGCACCAAGATCGAAGGCCAGATCAAGAACATCACCGACTTCGGCGTCTTCATCGGTATCGAAGACGGCATCGATGGCTTGGTTCACGTCTCCGACATCTCCTGGACCCGCCGCGTCAAGCACCCGGGCGAGCTGTTCAGCAAAGGCCAGACCGTGCAGGCCGTGGTTCTCAACATCGACGTCGAGAACGAGCGCCTCTCCCTGGGCATCAAGCAGCTGGTTCAGGATCCGTGGGAAGAAATCCCCAGGAAGTACAAGCCTGGCTCCAAGGTCAAGGGCAAGGTAACCTCCGTGACCGACTTCGGCATCTTCGTAGAGATCGAGGAAGGAATCGAAGGTCTGATCCACGTCTCGGAGATCTCCTACGAGAAGGTCGCCTCTCCGAAAGACTTCGCCAACGTGGGCGACGAGCTCGAGGCAGTGGTGCTGAACGTGGATATGGTCGAGAAGAAGATCGCCCTCTCCATCAAGGCGCTGCAGACCGCAATGGAGAAAGCCGAAATGGCCTCCTACATGGGGAGCCAGGGTGAGGCAACCTCCAGCTTCGGCGATCTCCTCAAGGAGAAGCTGAAGAAGAGCACTGAGGAATAGACCAGTCACTTCGCCGACTGAATAATCTTATAGATTTATATTTGAGGTGTTTACATGACTAAGAGCGAATTGATCGACAAACTGGTGGAAGTACGCGGCGCTCTGACCCGCAAGGATTCCGAGGCTGTGGTCTCCATGGTGTTCGACGCCATGAGCGAGGCTCTCACCAACGGTGACAAGGTTGAGATCCGCGGCTTCGGCAGCTTCACCATCCGTGACCGCGAACCGCGCGAGGCGAGGAATCCGAAGAGCGGCGAAATCGTCAGCATCCCGAGCAAGAAGACCCCGTTCTTCAAGACCGGGAAAGATCTGCGGGAGCGCGTGAACAACCTTTAGCAGCAAGCAACGACGGGATCGGCCCGGATGGCGGAATTGGTAGACGCAACGGACTTAAAATCCGTCGGCCTCACAGCCGTGCCGGTTCGACCCCGGCTCCGGGCACCACGGTAAAACAACAACAGCAAGAAGGGCTATGTTCACCACATAGCCCTTTTTCTTTGCAACGCGCGAGTAGCTATGGACAACGATACGACGATGCTGGTCAAGGGCTGTGACCCGGTTGCCTGCCAGGGGCTCTGTTGCTACGACGGGGTCTACCTGCTGCCAGGGGAAGATGAACTGATCCGGGCCGTGGTGGCGAGATACCCGGAGCATTTCCACACTCTTCCCGCCGCGTACATCGTCGAGGGGACCTGGCCCGACGGAACCAAGGGGGTAAAGACCGCAACCCGTCCCTTTACCTTCACCTCGGATGCCTTCCCAGCCCACTTCAACCATACTAGGTGCGTCTTCGCCACCAGCGATCACATGTGCCTCCTGCAGGGGTTTGCGATGGAGCTGGGGGTGCACAAGTGGACCTTCAAGCCGACCGCCTGCTGGCTCTTCCCCCTGACCATCAAGGAGGGGGAACTGGCTTCGCCGCCGTTGCCGGGCGAGCATGATCCCGATTACGTCGACGAGGCGTATCCCGGCTATGTGACCTTCGTGCCCTGCGGCAAGTTCGCTCCCGGCGGGAACCCCTGGCAGCAGGAATTTGCCGACGAGATCACCTTCTTCGACGCAGTCGATCAACTCCCCCTCTGGGCCAACCGCGGGCTCACGTTGGATGAGATCATCGCCGCCGCCCGGACCTGACCTGCTACAATGACACTCGACGCCCTCCGGGGCATTTCAAAAACAAAGGGGATAACAATGTCAAAAGTAACTATAGTGGCGAAACTGACGGCCAAGGACGGCTGCATCGAGGGGGTAAAAGCAGAAGTCATCAAGATGCTCGCACCGACCCGCCAGGAAAGTGGGTGCATCGAGTACCGCCTGCACCAGGACAAGGCCAATCCAGCAGTCTTTGTTTTCTATGAGAACTGGAAGGATCATGCCGCTTTCGAGGAGCACATGAACTCGGCGCACTTCAAGGCCTATGTCGCGGCAGTAGCCGACCTGATCAGTGACAAGACCGTGAACCAGATGACCGAACTGGCGTAGTGCCGGAACGCGAGGCTGTTTTAGGGGGGACTGGCTGCGTAGCGGCCAGTCCCCCTTGCCGTTCATCGGACGCGGCCATCGGAGTCGCGCGTTTTCCAGATGGAATAGGCGAAGCCACCGGCCAGCAGGGTCACGGTAACAGCCAGCGACCACGAGGCGGGGAACTTCTGCCACCCCATCAGATCCGATATGAAGATCTTGGAGCCGATGAAGATGAGCACCAGTGAGAGTGCGTACTTCAGGTAGGCGAAGCGCGCCATCATGGCGGCGAGGGCGAAGTACAGGGCGCGCAGTCCGAGGATGGCGAAGATGTTCGACGTGTAGACGATGTACGGGTCGGTGGTGATAGCGAATATGGCGGGGACGCTGTCCACCGCGAAGACCACGTCCGCGATCTCGATCATCAAGAGAGTCAGGAACAGCGGGGTGAAGAAGGTGGTCAGTTTCCCACTCTTCGCATCCGGAACCCGCACCGTGAAATCCTGCCCCTCGATGGAGTCGGTGACGCGCAGGTGGCGCCGCAGCCACGTCAAGAGCGGGTTCCCTTCCAGATCCTTCTCTTCCTGGTGGGTTAGGTAGGCGATCTTGATCCCCGCGAGCGCGGTTGCCGCAATTAACAGGTACACCGTCCCCTGCACTGCGATACCTTCAGCGCTGTGTGCCATGCCTTCGTGTGCTGCGAAGCCGAGGACGACGCAGACCAGCAGCCAGAGCGCGGCGGCAGCCGGACGTGCCGCCGGGTGCGACCCCAGTACCACTTGTGCCCCATCGGTCAGTACCAGCAGTTTGTACCCTGTCAGCACGAGAAACAGCGCGAAGATGTACAGCACCCAGCCGAATTGAGAAACCAGGGTAGCGCCGAGCGCGATCATGATGGCACGCAGCAGAATCACTCCCAAGATGCCCCAAAAGAGCACCCGGTGCTGATATTTGCGCGGAACCGCGAAGAAGGAGAAGATCATAGCAATGACGAAGATGTTGTCCATCGCCAGCGATTTCTCCACCACGAACCCGGTCAGGTATTCCAGGGCAGGTTCCCGCCCCATCTCAAACCAGATCCACCCACCGAAGGCCAGCGCTATGGTGATGTAGAACGAGGAGAGGAGGAGACTCTCCTTGACGCCAATCTCGTGCTGGTCCTTGTGCAGCACCCCCAGGTCGAGCACGAGAAGCGCCACCACCACTGCCACGAAAACCAACCACATCCAGATTGCTTTGCCCAGAAATGTCGCAAGCAGCAGTTCCATGGCTGTCACCTCATCTTGTGAACCCGCGGTTGCGCCTGTCATCCTTCACCGGTACCGGAACTGGAACTGGAACCGGAGGGAGTACGACGGGTAACAAGGCGTCCAGCCACTCGCGGATGCGATCACGGACCTTGGAGCCGAACTCTTTTGTCATCCTTTTCATTGTGTACCTCCGTCGATTGTGTCTGTCGCCGGGGTATAAAAAAAACCTTTACCCCGGCCTATGCCATGGATAAAGGTCTTGTTGGCGCTGCTTTGCTCCGTTCCCGGGCCCGAAAGCCGTATTGACGAAAAACGGATCGGTCTTGTCGGTGACCGATAACTACTCCCCTTTACTTATTCACAGGGTAATAAAATGATATTTGTCCTGTCAATACAAAATGGCCGACCTGACACACTGGGACGAACAGTCGAGTCAGTCGAGTCAGCACGAGAAAAGGCGCTCCGTCGATGGAGACGCCTTCTTTGTTTGCGCAGTCACTGTTTGTCTAGAGCTGGATGTATTCCTTGGGATCGGTGTTGGTGGCCATGGTCCAGACGGTGGCGCTACCCTTCCTCAGCACGTACACGGCAAGCTGATCGTAGCCGACCTTGTCGATCCACGGTTTCAGGAAGTCACGCTTGGCTACGATCTCCTTTTTCAGGTCCAGATCCTCCAGCGCTTCTACGGTGCCGGTGATGCGGACCTGGATCAGGTTCTCGAATATGCCGTTACTGAAGCAGAGTTCTACCTTGGGATTCTTGGTCAACTGGTGGTAAAGGTCCTTGATCTTGCCGGTGTTGAAAACGATGCCGTTCTCATCGGCCCTGTATAAAAGCATGCCTCGCACGTGGGGCGTGTCACCGTCGGCGGTGGCCATTTGGAATATCGGGTTGGAGTTCAGAAAGTCCAGTATCTCTTGCTTGTTCATATAGTCGCTCCTTCAATGCCCAATGGTATCGCTGGTTGCTGCGACAACGGATATTATACAACAAACCCCGATGCTGCAAGGCCGAGCGCTGTTGTGCATTATTAGTAATAGTCAATAAAAATGCCAGTGGGCGGTAGTCAGGAAGCGGCAATTGGGTAAAATGTTGGCCTGTATCGGCTTTTCCTGTAGGCACAGAGTGCAATCGAACGCGGCACACGGGTACAGGAGGTTACAGCTATGAAAACGGCCATCGCTCTCCTCACATTATTCTTTGTCATGCCGGCCCACGCACTCGAAGGGGACAAGATCTCCCATTTCAGCGGCGGTGCCGTCTTGGGCCTCGCCTCGGACACGGTCCTATATCACGCCACGGACCTGGAACGGCCCAAGCGGGTGATCGCAGCCACTGGACTGGCCATGGTTCCGGGCTTCGCCATCGAAGTCGGGGATGAGTTTACCGGGAGCCACTTCAGTTGGTATGATTTACTTGCAGACGGGCTGGGAGCCGCGACCGGCACAGTCCTCGGAGAATTGATCAACGGCAAACTGTGGGTGAAGGCTTCGGCGCGCCAGGTGCAGCTGACCGGACGCTGGTGATGTGAGGTGCAGCATGAAAGAAGGACGCGATAAGGATCCCGCCGAACGCTGGGTCGCCACTTTCACCTGGGAAGACAGGCTCATTGCCAGGTTTTTCCCCCGCTTCTTCAAGCGCTACGCGCCGGAGGAGGTTCAGCGGCAGTGGGAACTGCTGGTGGCCCGCAGGCAGGAGCGGCGCAACCGCTAACTCTGTCGGCCGCACCAACGGCAAAGGCCGGGCTACTATGCAGCCCGGCCTTTTTCATTTGATAGATACAAGGGGACAGGCTTTTGCGTCAAAGTAGCCTGTCCCCTTTTCCCGATTGCACACGGTCCTGCTAGGGAACTACTTCTGCTCCTTCTGGTCTTTCTGGTCGGTCTTTTCCTTCTTAACCTTCTTCTCTTTCTTCTCCTTGGGCGGCGCAATTTCCAGTTCGTTGCTAACCCTCCCTTTGCCGACCACGGCGACTGCCGCCTTTTCCACCGTCTTCTTCTCGCCTTCGCTCTTTACCGGCCCTTTCAGGGTTACGTGCCCGTCCTTGGTGATGATCTTGACGTTATGAGCAGTGATGGACAGGGACTTGTCCTTCACCACCGTGCGCCTGATCTCGCGGGTGATCTCCCGGTCGGTCTTGTTCTCCTTCTGCTGGTCGGCGGTGGCGCCCTTGTTCTCTTCCTTATTTTTCTTGGTGTTGTCGGCCTTCGCGGTGTCGGCCTTGTTCTGGGAGGCCTGCAGCGGGAGCGGTGCACTCAAGGCGACGGCGGCTGAAAGTGTGGCAGCGAGTAGAAGATTGATCGTTTTCATTGTGGCAACTTCCTCCTTAAGGTGTGGTATTGGGGCAACTGGTGTAGTTGAATTAGTAAAAACTAATGCATGCTGGATGGGATGTCAACATACCGCGCACATAAAGTAACAGAAAGGATGGCGGCAGTACCTGTACTTCCCTTTTTGACTTCTGCAGATGGTCGGATATCATTGAACTTTTCGGGCCACTGTTCCATTGCTAGCGTCCAAAGGAGAACGACGATTTCAGCCCCTGACGTAGCTCATATCCGAAACATAGGCATCATCTCCCACATCGATGCGGGGAAGACTACGGTCACGGAACGTATCCTCTTCTACAGCGGAGAAACACACAAGATGGGGGAGGTGCACGACGGCCAAGCGGTCATGGACTGGATGCCGCAGGAACAGGAACGCGGCATAACCATCACCGCCAGCGCCACCTCCTGCCGCTGGGGTGACCACTGGCTCAACCTGATCGATACCCCGGGGCACATCGATTTCACCATCGAGGTGGAGCGCAGCGTCCGAGTTCTGGATGGAGCGGTGGCCATCTTTAGTGCGGTCGAGGGGGTGCAGCCCCAAAGCGAACTGGTCTGGCGACAGGCCGACCGCTACCGGGTGCCCCGGGTCTGCCTGATCAACAAGATGGATCGCATGGGGGCGGATCACGGTCACGTGCTGGCGCACATGGAGGAACGTCTGGGGGCGCGGGCAGCCTTGCTGCAGTTGCCACTGGGGACCGAAACCGCTTTCGGCGGGGTGATCGACCTGGTCGGCGAAGAGGTGCTCACCTTCTCCGACCAGGACCTGGGCAGGACGGTGCTGCGGGCGCCGGTGCCGGCCGAGTACCAGGAATCGGTACAACAGGCACGGCTGGAGTTGACGGAGGTGGTTGCAGACTTCGACGACCAGGTCATGGCGGAGTTCCTGGAGGGACACAAGGTGGCGGCGGCCGCCCTGCAGCGGGCCTTGCGCAAGGGGACGCTGTCGTGCCAGATCTTTCCGGTGCTGCTGGGGTCGGCCCTGCGCAACAAGGGGGTGCAGCCGGTGCTCGACGCGGTGTGCCTTTACCTGCCGTCCCCCCTGGACCTCCCGGCGATGGTGGGGAGGCGTCCCGACGACGGCGAGGCGGAGAGATTCACCTGCGATCCAGGTCAGCCCCTGCGCGCGCTGGCCTTCAAGGTGATGGCGGAGGAGGGGCGGCGCCTCACCTACCTGCGCATCTACTCGGGCCGGGTGAAGGCCGGGGCCACCCTGTTGAACGCCAGCCGCGGCGGCAGCGAGCGCTTCAGGCACCTGTTCAGGATGCACGCGCACCGAAGGGAGGAGGTCGCCGAGGCGGTAGCGGGCGACATCGTGGCGGTAACCGGCTGCCAGTCGACCCTGACCGGAGATACCCTCTGCGATCCCGGCCATCCCCTGCTCCTGGAAGGGGTCAGTGTGCCCGAACCGGTGGTCTCCCTGGCAGTGGAGGCGAAGGGGGTGGAGGACCGGGCGCATCTCCTGGGAACGCTGGAGTTCTTCCAGTGGGAGGATCCGACCTTCCGGGTGCATGAGGACAAGGAGACCGGGCAAACCATCCTGACCGGAATGGGTGAATTGCACCTGGAGATCGTTATCGACCGGCTGCGGCGCGAATACGGCGTGCAGGTGAAAACGGGGCGGCCTCGGGTGGTGTACCGCGAAACGCTCAGGCGCGAGGTGACCCGGCACGAGGTGTTCCAGGCGCTGGCGGACAAGCGCCCGGAACCTGCCGAGCTCTTGCTGCGCCTGGCCCCGCTTCCCCGGAACAGCGGCATCAGGACCGTGCTCCCGACCCCAGCCTCCCCGATCACCGCCGAACTACTGGCGGCGGTACAGGACGGCCTGCTGGATGCGTGCAGCGGCGGCAGCCTTACCGGGTACGCGCTGACCGACCTGGAGGTGCGGGTGCTGGAGGTCCCGGTGGAGACGGGCGCACCGGCACCGTCGGAGCTCGCCCTGCGAGGAGCGGCCCAGCGGGGCGTGGTACTGGCGGCGCGGGAGGGGGCGCCCATGCTGCTGGAGCCGATCATGAAACTGGAGTTGGAGACACCGACAGAATACCTGGGAAAGGTGCTCGGAGGGCTACAGCAGAAACGGGGCCGGGTGGAAGGACTGGACCAGCGTGGCGAACTGGAGCTGGTCAAGGCCACCGTTCCCCTCGCGGAGATGTTCGGCTACATGACCGAGCTGCGTAGCGCAACCAAGGGGCGCGGCAGCTACACCATGGAGTTCCAGGGGTTCGAAGAGGCCCCGGCGGAGGTGCAGGAGCAGTACGGGCTCAAGTAGCGGGGAGAGCAGAGGCCCTGGGCCCCCTTCTCCGGGTGTCGCAGCGCTTCATTACCTCGGTGAGCGCCTGCATGTTGTACGGCTTTTGGATGAAGGCGAGGTAGCCCGCTCCGGAGAGCTTCCGGGTCACCTCCTGCTCGCTGTAGCCGCTGGAAATGATCACCTTCACCTCTCCATCAATTTTCCTCAACTCCTGGTAGGTCTGCTCCCCGTCCATGTGCGGCATGGTCAGATCGAGAACGACGAAGCGCACATCCCCCCGGTCGCGGTACAGCTCCACGGCCTTGGCGCCGCTGAGCGCGGTGACTACCTGGTATCCCAACTGTTCCAGCATGGAAGCACCTACGGTGCAGATGAACTCCTCGTCGTCCACCAGCAGCACGGTCCCGCTCCCCTGCCACGTCTCCTCCGTTGCCGGCTGTTGCTCAGCAGCCACGTCCAGTACCGGCAGATCGCTGGCGGGCAGGATGACGGTGAAGGTGGTGCCGCGACCGGGGGTGCTCTCCACCTTGATGGCGCCCCGGTGCCCCCTGATGATCCCCAGTACCGCCGACATCCCCAGGCCACGGCCGGTGAACTTGGTGGTGAAGAAGGGGTCGAAGATGCGCGACAGGGTCGTTTCGTCCATGCCGCAGCCGTCGTCCTCCACCTGCAGGAACAGGTAGTCCCCTTCCTTGATCTCCTTCTCGGACCAAGCTCCTTTAAAATACTGCTCATCAAAATGGCGCAGCCCGCTGCGAATGGTGATGGTGCCCCCGCGGTCGCCGATCGCCTCGGAAGCGTTGATGACCAGGTTCATCACGATCTGGCGCAACTGTGTCGAGTCCGCCTGCACCGGTGGCAGTTCCTGGGTCAGCTCGAGCACCAGCCGGGACTTCTTGGAGATGGAGACCTCCAGCAGGTGGGCCATCTCGGTCAAAAGGCCGTTCAGGCTGACCGGCTCGACCACGAACATCCCCTTGCCGGAGTAGGCGAGCATCTGCCGGGCCAGGTCGGCCGCCCGGATCGCCCCCTTCTCTATGTTCTGCAGGTTCTCAACCGCCGGCGAGGCGGGATCGATGCGCATCAGCCCCAGGCTGGAGTTGCCGAGTATCCCGGTCAGGATGTTGTTGAAGTCGTGGGCGATCCCTCCGGCCAGAATCCCGAGGCTCTCCAGCTTCTGGGCATGCAGCAGCTGCTGCTCCAGCCTCAGACGCTCTTCCTCGTGGAGGCGGCGCTCCAGTTCCGCGGCGGCCCGGCCACTGACCATCTGCAGGATCTCTTCTGCAAGCTCCCGGTTCAACAGGGGCTTGTGGCCGATGGTCGCAATGAGCCCGATGGGCACCCCGGTGGAACTCCACAGCACCACGCCCAGGTAGCTCTCGGCCTTCAGATCCTGCAGCACTTGGTCGTTGGGGAACAGTTGGCGCACTCCCTCGCGGTAGCAGCAGACGTTGTGACCCACCACCTCGCCGCAGGGCGTCTCCTTGAGCGTATAGCGGACGTTCTCCTCGAAGTTGCCGTTGTAGTAGACCGCCAGGGTGCTGGCGCAGAGGTTTCCTTCCTCCAGTCGGTCGATGCAGATGT
This sequence comes from Geomonas agri, assembly GCF_020179605.1. Taxonomy (NCBI): domain Bacteria; kingdom Pseudomonadati; phylum Thermodesulfobacteriota; class Desulfuromonadia; order Geobacterales; family Geobacteraceae; genus Geomonas; species Geomonas agri. Next base: position 2,439,583 of record NZ_JAINZO010000001.1, on the reverse strand, counting down.
AATCCATGTCCAGCGTGGTGGCGAGGTAGCGCGCCAGGCGGTGGAAGAACTGCTCTTCCGGTGCGGCGGAGGTGTGGGAGTGGGCCAGGAAGGCAAGGCACTCTTCAGTGCGCTTCCTCTTGGTGATCACGTCGAACACGATGACGAAGCACCCAGGTTCCGGGCTGTAGACGGAGACCGAGAGCCACTCGCTGATGGCATTGACGTAACACTCCATCTGCTCCGGCTTTCCGCTTAAGGCGACGCGCCGGAAGGCGGCCAACAGGTCCGGATCGGACTCCCAAAGGCCGGGCAGGACCTCGCTCATCCGTTTCCCTCCCGCTGCGCGCAGGCCTGTGAGTCGCTCGAAGCTCTGGTTCACCTCGAGGAACACGAAATCAAGGGGGAGCGCCGAGTCAAGTATCATCCTGCAGTAGGCGAAGCCGTTCAACATGTTGTCGAACAGGGAGCGGTAGCGCTCCTCGCTTTTTTTAAGGCTCTCCTCGGTCTGCTTGCTGCGGGTGATGTCCATGCCGCTGGCCTGGAATTCCACTACTTGGCCGGCGTCGTCCAGGATGATGCTGCCGTTCCACTTCTGCCATACCAGGCGGCCGTCCGGGAGCCATGCCCGCACCTCGAGGGACTGGCTCTGGCTTGGGTCGGTCATGCTCTCGACGCAACGGATCAGGGCTTCGCGGTCCTGCAGGAAAAAGAAGGGGTAAAAATTTTGTCCCAGCAATTCCTCCCGCTCTTTCTGGAGATAGCGGCAATAGGTGTCGTTGACGAAAGTAAGTGCGCCGCCGCGCCGGTAGCGGACCACGAACTCGGCCTGGGTCTGCACCATGGCCTGGTAACGGGACTCGCTCTCCTGTAGCGCCCTTTCAGTCTCGTGGATCTCCCTCAAGACGACGCATACGTGGGAAGGGGTGGTTGAGTCGCATGAGTTGAGCGGCATGGCCTCCATGCAGACAGGCACCAGGCGCCCCCTGCGGCGGTTGTGGATGGCGAGGTTGACCTCGCGGGCGGGTATGCCTTGGAAGACGGACATGGCCGGGTGCTGGTCGGGCGGAAGAGGCGTCCCTTGCGCTGTGCAGAGGTGCCATTGGGGTGATTGGGTGTTGTGCTGCAGGAACAGGTCGCGCTCCATCCCGAAAATCTGGAGAGCCGCGGCATTGACATAATGAGGCGTTCCATCCGGGCCCTGGATGAAGATGGCCAGGGGGAGTTCGTCGAGCAGGGCACGGCATTGCTGCAGCGAATCGAACATCGGCATGTCTCCGCTTCGTTTTGCACAGCATGATGACGAAACACAACAGATAGGTTTATATCAGATAGTGCTGAATGTTCAATTGTTGCAGGTTGTATGAGAGGATGAAGGGGCAGTAGCAGCGGCGGTGGCTTTCCTCTTTATGATGGCGGGTTCTGTCAACGGCTCGACACGTTGTGATGTTGTTTTGTGCCATTGTCGAATATTTTGCATGGCTTTGTCATGGGTAGGGACGTTAAATCATGTGGTTATGTCTTTGGTTGAATTGTTGCATACACATGTGGGTCTGCCTATACTGTCCCAAAAGGAGCAACCCCGTGTTCTTGACGCTCAAATCATCCCCCGACCGGAGGGAAAACCGCCACCCCAAACAGCAGCCTCTGCAGGACCGTAACACCAACTTTGTTTCCCGGCACGACCTGAGGATGCCGCAACCTCCCCGGCAGGTACGGCTGTGCATCGGCGAAGGGCTGTTCTGCCAGGAAGCGCCGCTGTTCTGAAATTCCTCCCTTCTTGCTGGCGCAGGGGCTGTTTTTCTGCCACAATGTCTCCCGGCCAATTAAAAGGCACAGTGGAGGTTCTTCATGTCCGAATCCGGGGCACCCATAAAAATAGGCGTCTCCTCCTGTCTGTTGGGGGAGAAGGTGCGCTACGACGGCGGCCATAAGCACGACCCCTACCTCACCGGGGTGCTGGGGCGGTTCTTCAGCTTCGTGCCGGTCTGCCCCGAGGTGGAGTGCGGCATGACCACGCCGCGCGAGGCGATGCGCCTGGAAGGGGACCCGGAGCAGCCGCGGCTCATGACGCACCGGACCCGCATCGACAAGACCGACCAAATGCTCGAGTTCTGCCGGAACAAGGTGGAGCAGCTGGCGCACGAGGACCTGTGTGGCTTCATCTTCAAGAAGGGCTCCCCCTCGTCGGGGCTGTTCCGGGTCAAGGTGTACCGGGAGGGGATGCCTCCGCTGAGCGGCAGCGGCCTCTTCGCCGCCGCAGTGGCGCGCCGTTTCCCGCAGCTCCCCATGGAGGAAGAGGGGAGGCTGAACGACCCTGTGCTGCGGGAAAACTTCATTGAGCGCGTCTTCGCTTTCCGGCGCTGGAAAGACTTTCTCGCCGAGAAGCCCGACCTGGGCAAGCTGGTGCAGTTTCACACCTGCCAGAAGCTGCTGATCATGTCGCACAGCATCCAGCTCTACCGTGAACTGGGGGCGCTGGTGGCCAGGGGGAAGGAAATCGCCTTTCCAGAACTGCTGGAGCGTTACCAGGAGCTCTACATGAAGGCCCTGGAGCTGCACGCGACCGCGAAGAAGCAGACCAACGTGCTGATGCACATCATGGGGTACTTCAAGAAAGATCTCGCGGCCGAGGAAAAGCAGGAACTTTTGCAGCTCATCGAGCAGTATCACGACGGGCTGGTGCCGCTGGTGGTGCCTTTGACCATGCTCAAGCATTACGTCGCCAAGTACCGTCAGGAGTACCTGCGCCAGCAGGTCTACCTCTCCCCTCACCCGGCGGAACTCATGCTGCGCAACCACGTCTAGCTGATCCTGCCTAAAAACCCGCCTATTAGATTTTCTCTATCCTGGAGCGCCCTCTTCGGATATAGTTTGCCAATTCCGCAACTGCAGAGGTGCCGTATGGAAGCGACACGCGAGATCTACTGGAACGTCAACCATGGCCTCATCTGGGTCATGTACCTGTTCGCCTTCCTCGCCGTGGGAGGGTGTGCCTGGGGATTCCGGTCGCGGCTGCCGCTGTACCGGCAGGGAAAAACGCTAGAGCGGCTGGACCAGTTGTCGCTGCGCCTGAAACTCATGGTGCGCGGCGCGCTGACCCAAGCCAAGGTGCTCCGGGTCCAGGTTCCGGGCACGCTGCACGCATTCTTTTTCTGGGGCTTTCTGCTCCTCTTCATCGGCACGCTGCTCATCATGCTGCAAGTCGACTTCACCGCGCCGCTCGCGGGGTGGACCTTTCTCAAGGGGACCTTCTACAAAGGCTATTCCCTCACCCTTGACCTGGCCGGCATCATCGCCATCCTCATGCTGGGCGGGCTGTTCGTTCGCCGTTTCCTGGTCCGCCCCCCGGCGCTCCCCACCAAGAGGGACGACTACCTGGCCCACGCGCTCCTGTTCACCATCCTGGTCACCGGTTTCGTGGTGGAGGCGCTCCGGATGGCCGCCACCGAGGTGCATCAGAACCCGGAGCTGGCCCGGCTCTCCCCCGGCGGGCTGCTGCTCACCCCCCTGTTCGCGGGGATGGACTTCACCACCATCTCCCTGACGCACAAGGCTCTGTGGTGGGGGCACTTCTTCCTGGCCATGGCCTTCATCGTCGCTATCCCCTTCACCAAACTCCGGCACCTCTTTACCGATCCGGCCAATTACCTGTTCACCGATCTGCGCCCCAAGGGGGCCATCACCACCATCGACCTCGAGGACGAGGGCGCGGAGCAGTACGGTACTGCCAAGGTCACTGATCTGGCCTGGAAGGACATCTACGACGCCGACGCCTGCACCCTCTGCAAGCGCTGTCAGGACCGCTGTCCGGCCTGGAACACCGAAAAGCCACTCTCGCCGATGCGGGTGGTGCAGCAGGTGGGGGAGATGGCGCTCAACGAGCCGCAGGGGGACCTGTGCCGCTACGTCACCGAGGAGGTGCTCTGGGACTGCACCACCTGCCGCGCCTGCCAGGAGATCTGCCCGGTCGACATCGAGCACGTCAACAAGATCCTTGAAATGCGCCGCAACCTGGCGCTCATGGAGGGGAAGTTCCCCGGCGACGAGGTGCGCACGGCCATGGGCAACTACGAGGTGAACGGCAACCCCTTCGGGCTCGCCTGGGCCGAGCGCGGCGCCTGGGCCGAGGGGCTGGATGTGGTCACCCTTGAGAGCGGTGAGCCCTTCGACGTGATGTACTTCGTCGGCTGCTACGCCTCCTTCGACCGCAGGAACAAGGAAGTCGCCAAGGCCTTCGCCAAGATCTGCTCCGCGGCCGGCATCCGGCTCGGTATCCTGGGCAAAGAGGAGAAGTGCTGCGGCGAGCCGCCGCGCAAGCTGGGTAACGAGTACCTGTACCAGACCATGGCCCAGGAGAACATCGAGCGCATCAAGGGGTACGGCGTGCAGAGCATCGTCACCACCTGCCCGCACTGCTTCAACACGCTGGCGCGTGACTACCGCGAACTCGGCCTGGATGTTCCGGTGCGTCACTACACCACCTTCCTGGCCGAGCTGGTGGACGAGGGGCGCCTCAAGCTGAACCCCGGCGATGCATTCGACTGCACCTACCACGACTCCTGCTACATCGGCCGTTACGCCGACATCTTCGAGCCGCCGCGCGAGATACTGCAGCGACTGGGGGGCAACATCGCGGAGATGGACCGCAACCGCATGGAGAGTTTTTGCTGCGGCGGGGGAGGGGGGCGCATCCTTGCGGAGGAGAAGGTGGGCACCCGCATCAGCGCGGCGCGGGTCCAGATGGCCGGAGAGACGCATGCCCCGATGCTGGTCTCCAACTGCCCGTTCTGCCTTACCATGTTCGAGGACGGCATCAAGACCGGCGGACTGGAAGGGAATCTCGCGGCGCGCGACCTAGCCGAACTGGTAGCGGCGCGACTGTAAAGGGGACTGGCTGATGCCTGTCCCCTTTACCTCTGACTGGCACAAGGGGGACTGGCACCTGCGGAGTCAGTCCCCCTCTCATTCAGCCCCCGCTCTCATGAGCTTCATTGACTTGTGTGCTTCATGCGTGCGATAGTGTGATGGGCTTTCCCGTTGCCGGCCGGCAGCCGGCACGCCCACATCCCAGCTTTAAGGACGGAGCAGTGGTCCACCGCGCCTTGACAGGCAAAAAGCAATCCTTCGGCACAAGGTTTCTCCGCCTTACCCAGGCTCTTCCCGGCACAACCCTCCTGGTCTTTTTCCTGCTGCTGGTCCCGCTGTGCCTTTACGTGCGCGCCGATTTTATCCCCGAGCCGGTGCACCAGGCTACCTCGGCCACTGTGGTGGTCGGCGGCGACCGCGCCTATCCCCCCTACGAATTCATCGACAAGGACGGCAACCCAGCCGGCTACAACGTTGACTTGACCCGCGCCATCGCCGAGGTGATGGGGATGAAGGTCCGCTTCGTCTTCGGCAACTGGTCCGAGATGCGCGCCGGGCTGCAAAACGGCAGCATCGACATCCTGCAGGGGCTCTCCTATTCGGCGCAGCGCCTGAACACGGTCGAATTCTCGCCGCCGCACACCATCGTGCACCACGCCATATTCGCCCGGCGCGACACCAAACCGGTCAAGAGCCTGGAGGAACTGCGCGGCAAGAAGGTACTGGTCTTTCAAGCCGGTATCATGCACGAGCGCCTGAAGCAGATGGGTTTTGAGAAGGACCTGGTGCTCACCCCGACGCCGGCCGAGGCGCTGCGGTTGCTCGCTTCCGGGAAGGGGGACTATGCGGTGGTGGCGCAACTGCCCGGCATCTACCTGATCCGCGAGCTGCGCCTGTCCAACCTGGTGCCGGTGGCGAAAGCGGTGGTGAGCGAACAGTACTGCTACGCGGTGGAGCGCGGCGACAAGGAACTGCTGGCCCGCTTCAACGAGGGGCTCGCCATCGTCATCAAGACCGGCCAGTACGCCCAGATCTACAACCGCTGGTTGGGCGTCAACGATCCCCCCAGGGTGACCCGGGAACTCGCCCTCAAGTACGGCGCGATGATCCTGGCCCCGCTGCTCATCGTGCTGGCGGCGATTGCGCTCTGGTCCAAGACCCTGCACAAGCGCGTGGCGGAACGGACCACGGCGCTGGCCCAGGAGGTCGCCGAACGCAACAAGGCCCTGGAGGAGTTGAAACGTCACCAGGACAAGCTGATCCAGGCCGACAAGATGACCTCGCTGGGAACCCTGGTCTCCGGCGTGGCGCACGAGATCAACAACCCCAATGGTCTGCTCCTTTTGGACATCCCGGTGCTGAAGCGGGTGCATGACGACGCGGAAGAGATCCTGGAGGAGCATTACCGTGAGCGCGGCGACTTCATGCTGGGCGGGGTGCCCTACTCGGAGATGCGCGAAGAGATCCCGCGTATCCTGGACGAGATGCAGGACGGCGCCCAGCGCATCAAGCGCATCGTCAACGATCTGAAGGATTTTGCCCGCAAGGACATGGGGCAGAAGTCGCTCGTCGACCTGGACGCGGTGGCCAGGACGGCCCTTAGGCTGGTCGATCCCACCATCCGCTCCTCCACCAACCATTTCCAGACCGCCTTGCATGGTTCCCTGCCGCAGATCCTGGGCAACGGTCAGCGCATCGAGCAGGTCATCGTCAACCTGGTCCTCAACGCCTGCCAGGCGCTGCCCAACCGCGAGTGCGGGGTGTTCGTCGGCACCAGCTATGACGAGGATCGGGGACAGGTGCAGCTCCAGGTCACCGACCAGGGGGTGGGGGTGGCGCAGGAGCACCTGCCGTACCTGCTCGATCCCTTCTTCACCACCAAGCGCGACAGCGGCGGCACCGGCCTCGGCCTCTCCGTTTCCGCCGGCATCATCGAGGATCACGGCGGCTCGCTGCAGTTCCAGTCCACCCCGGGGGCAGGCACCACGGTGACCCTTTCCTTCCCCGTCCCCGACAGGAGTTCGGCATCATGAAAAAAACCCTCTACCCCGGCTTCGGCATCCTTCTCGTCGACGACGAGCCCGCCTGGCTCAAGTCGTTCGCGCTCACGCTCAAGAGTTGCGCCGGGATCAACAACATCGTCACCTGCCAGGAAAGCCGCGAGGTGATGGGGATCCTCGACCAGGGCGGCATCGGCCTGGTGCTCCTGGACCTCACCATGCCGCAGCCCTGCGGTGAGACGCTGTTGCAACAGATCGGAGAGAGCCACCCCGGGATCATGGCCATCATCGTGAGCGGCATGAACCAGCTGGAAACGGCGGTGCGCTGCATGAAGCTGGGCGCCTTCGACTACATCGTCAAGACCGACGAGGAGGACCGCCTGGTGAGCGGGGTGCTGCGTGCCGTGCGCATCTTGGAACTGCAGCAGGAGTTTCGCACCATGTCGGACCGGATGCTGTCGCGCGAGCTGAAGCACCCCGAGGCTTTCGTGGACATCGTCACCGCCGACCCGCGCATGCACGATCTGTTCAACTACGTGGAGGCGGTCTCCCCGAGTCACCAGCCTCTTTTGGTCACCGGCGAGAGCGGCGTGGGCAAGGAACTGGTGGCGCGCGCGGTGCACACCCTGAGCGGCTGTTCTGGACCGCTGGTGGCTGTCAACGTGGCCGGCCTCGACGACACGGTGTTCGCCGACACGCTCTTCGGCCACGTGCGCGGCGCCTATACCGGCGCCGATCAGGCCCGCCCCGGCATGATAGAACAGGCCGGCAACGGGACGCTGTTTCTGGACGAGATCGGGGACCTGAGCATCGCCTCGCAGGTGAAGCTTTTGCGCCTGCTCCAGGAGGGGGAATATTTCCCGCTGGGGGGGGACCGTCCCAAGCGCATGAACGCGCGCATCGTGGTGGCCACCCACCGCGACCTGGCCGCCCGCGAGGCCGCCGGCCAGTTCCGGCGCGACCTGTACTACCGTCTCTGCACCCACCGCATCAACATCCCGCCGCTGCGAGAGAGGGTGGGGGACATTCCCCTCCTGCTCGACTACTTCCTGAACGAGGCGGCCAAGTCGCTGGGGAAGAAGAAGCCCACCCCGCCTAAGGAACTGGCCCAGGTGTTGGCCACTTACAGCTTCCCCGGCAATGTGCGCGAACTGCGCGGCATGGTCTACAACGCGGTCAGCCTGCACAAGGAACGCATCCTTTCCATGGACAGCTTCCTGAAGGCGATCGGGCAAAGTCGGGACGCGGCGCCACTAGCTTCCCAAACTCAAAACCCGTTTGCTGCTTTCGAGAGGCTCCCCACCTTCGTGGAAGCAGCGGAGCTGCTGGTGGAGGAGGCGATCAGCCGCGCCAATGGCGTGCAGGCCATAGCGGCGCGGCTTCTGGGCATTTCCGCGCCAGCACTCAACAAGCGTCTCAAGATGTCGCGCAAGTAGCCAAAGCGGCGAAGAGTTCCCTCGCTCTTCGCCGCTGTCGCCGCATTTTTTTTCCTCTCCGTTTCCGACAAAAGGTGCCTTTCTCGCGCCTTACCCCTCGCCAGGAGGCCAATGGTCTTAACTTTGGTTAACTCCTTAACCATGGTTAAGCGGCCGCAATCGGCGCAATTGTAGACACTTTCCCCATTGCAACAACAAAGATGTTTCCTTTGGTTAATACCTTTCCAGGTCTCTCTTAATCGTAAAACATTATTTTCTGATGCAAAAACGGTCACTTGCATCCGTATACGATCACTTGGTACCTCTCTTGCTGATATGGAGTGTCAAACAGTGTTATCGGCTTGCGCCTTTGTCGGATCTATAATCGAGGTTCACGAGAACCACTCAAAAGGAGAGACCATGAAAACGAAGAAGTTCTACCAGGTTCTGTACTTCCAGGTGTTGCTGGCGATATCGATCGGTGTCGCGCTGGGCTACTACCTGCCCGATACCGGAGCCGCCATGAAGCCCTTGGGCGACGGCTTCATCAAGATGATCAAGATGATCATCACCCCGGTTATCTTCTGTACCGTGGTTACCGGCATCGCTGGCATGGACGATATGAAGAAGGTGGGACGTGTCGGCGGTAAGGCGCTGCTCTACTTCGAGGTGGTCTCTACCCTGGCACTGGGCATCGGTCTGCTGGTGATCAACGTCATCCAGCCGGGTGTCGGCATGAACGCCGACGTCACCAAGCTGGACACCAAGGGGCTCGCCACCTACACCGCCACCGCCGCCAAGTCGCACAGCTTCGCCGACTTCGCCCTGAGCATCATCCCCAACAGTGTCGTCGATGCTTTTGCCAAGGGTGAAATCCTCCAGGTACTCTTCTTCGCCATCTTCTTCGGCCTGGCCCTCGCCGCCCTGGGCGAGCGGGGGAAGCCGATCTACAAGTTCATCGATGACGTCTCCCACGCGCTGTTCGGCGTGGTCAACCTGATCATGAAATTCGCCCCCATCGGTGCTTTCGGCGCCATGGCCTTCACGATCGGCAAGTTCGGCCTTGGCTCTCTGGCCAAGCTAGGCATGCTGATGGGGAGCTTCTACCTCACCTGCCTGCTCTTCATCTTCGTGGTGCTGGGCACCATCGGTAAGATCTGCGGCTTCAACATCTTCAAGTTCATCTCCTACATCAAGGAAGAGCTCCTGATCGTTCTGGGGACCTCCTCCTCCGAGTCGGCCCTGCCGCGCATGATGGCGAAGCTCGAGAACCTGGGCTGCACCAAGTCCGTGGTCGGCCTGGTCATCCCGACCGGCTACTCTTTCAACCTGGACGGCACCTCCATCTACCTGACCATGGCCGCCATCTTCGTGGCGCAGGCCACCAACACCCCGCTCACCATGACCCAGACCATCACCATCCTGGGTGTGCTGATGCTGACCTCCAAGGGTGCCGCCGGCGTTACCGGCAGCGGCTTCGTGACCCTCGCCGCGACCTTCGCCGCCATCCCGACCATCCCGGTGGCAGGCCTGGCGCTCATCCTCGGCATCGACCGCTTCATGTCCGAGGCGCGCGCCCTGACCAACCTGGTCGGCAACGGCGTCGCCACTGTGGTCGTCTCCCGCTGGGAGAACGAGCTCGATCAGGAGCGCATGAACCGCGTGCTCAACCACCAGGAAATCGAGGAAGAGCCCGAGATGGGGCTGCTGGAGCCGGAGCCGGAAGAGGCATAGTTTCGTGCGTGGGGGGGCGGCCGGTCCGCCCCCCGCTACATTTCGCCCCGCGAGGGGCTTTGCGAGAGAGGGCTAGCACCGCCGTTGCTGCTGCCCTCTTTTTTTCAACCTAAAATCGGCGGAAAGAGGAGGAATAGATAGATGAGCAAGAAATTGGGAGCCCTCGACTACCACTCCAACGGTAGGAAAGGGAAGATCGAAGTCATCGCCACCAAACCGTGCCAGACCGCGGCAGACCTGTCGCTTGCCTACTCTCCGGGTGTCGCCGAGCCTTGTCTCGCCATCCAGCAGAACCCCGACGACGCCTACAAGTACACCGCCAAGGGGAACCTGGTGGCCGTCGTATCCAACGGCACCGCAGTGCTGGGCCTGGGCAACCTGGGCGCACTGGCCGGCAAGCCGGTCATGGAGGGTAAAGGGGTCCTCTTCAAGCGCTTCGCCGACATCGACGTCTTCGACATCGAGCTCGGCACCGAGAACCCGGACGAGATCATCAAGGCGTGCCAGCTCCTCGAGCCGACCTTTGGCGGCATCAACCTCGAGGACATCAAGGCGCCGGAGTGCTTCTACATCGAGGAAGAACTGAAAAAGACCATGAACATCCCGGTCTTTCACGACGACCAGCACGGCACCGCCATCATCTGCTCGGCGGCGCTCTTAAACGCGCTGCAGCTCGTGGGTAAGAAGATCGAGGATATCCGGATCGTGGTCAACGGTGCCGGCGCCTCGGCCAACTCCTGCGCGAAACTCGCCATCGCCCTCGGCGTCAAGCCTAACAACATGATCATGTGCGACACCAAGGGGGTCATCTACAAGGGGCGCACCGAGGGGATGAACAAGTACAAGGAACTCTTCGCGGCGGACACTCCCTTCCGCACTCTGGAGGAGGCGGCCAACGGCGCCGACATCCTCTTCGGCCTTTCCGCCAAGGGAGCCTTCACCCCGGAGATGGTGCGCTCCATGGCGCCCAACCCGATCATCTTCGCCATGGCGAACCCTGACCCGGAAATCACGCCCGAGGAGGCGCACGCGGTGCGCGGCGATGTGATCATGGCCACCGGTCGTTCCGACTACCCGAACCAGGTCAACAACGTGCTCGGCTTCCCCTTCATCTTCCGGGGCGCGCTGGACGTACGCGCGACCGCCATCAACGAGGAGATGAAGCTTGCCGCGGTGCACGCGCTGGCGAAGCTTGCCCGTGAGGAGGTGCCCGACTCCGTCTCCAAGGCCTACGGCAACGAGAAGTTCTCTTTCGGCCCGAACTACATCATCCCGAAGCCGTTTGACCCGCGCGTCCTCTTGCACGTGGCACCGGCCATTGCCCAGGCGGCCATGGAAACCGGTGTGGCGCGCCAGCCTATCGAGGATATGGCTAAGTACATCGAGCAGTTGGAGTGCTCGCAGGGGCGCTCCAAGGAGATCATGCGCACCATCATCAACAAGGCGAAGAGCGACCCGAAGAAGGTGGTCTTCCCCGAAGGTGACAACGAGAAGATCCTGCGCGCCGCCCAGATCATCGTGGAAGAGGGGATTGCCCAGCCGATCCTGGTGGGGGATCGGAAGAAGATCCAGCAGAAGATGGACGACCTGAACCTCGACCTCGAGGTGCCCATCGTTGACCCAACCGAGAGCGAGCACACCGAGGAATACGCGCAGGAGCTGTACCGTCTGCGCCAGAGAAAGGGAATAACCAGCTCCGAGGCCAGCCGCATCATGCGCCGCAAGTCCCGCACCCACTTCGGTACCATGATGGTGCACAAGGGACATGCCGACGCCCTGTTGGGCGGCATCGATACTCACTATCCCGAGACCATCCGCCCTGCGCTAGAGGTGCTCGGCAAGCAGGCGGGGCTTTCCAGCGTGCACGGCCTGTACATGATGGTGTTCAAGAAGGGAGTCTATTTCCTGGCCGACACCACGGTCACCATCGATCCGACCGCTGAGGAACTGGCGGAAACCGCCATCCTCGCCGCCGAGAAGGTGGCCATGCTCGACGTGGAGCCCAGGATCGCCATGCTCTCCTTCTCCAATTTCGGCTCTGTGGAGCATCCGCAGGCAAGCAAAGTGAGGCGTGCCGTGGAGCTGGTCAAGGAGCGGGCCCCGCACCTTGTCGTTGAGGGGGAGATGCAGGCGGACACAGCCGTGGTGCCGGAACTGCTTGACGGCTTCACCTTCTCGAAGCTGAAGACCCCGGCTAACGTGCTCATCTTCCCGGATCTCAACTCTGGTAACATCTGCTATAAGCTGCTGCGCCGTCTCGGCGGCGCCGAATCTATCGGCCCCATCCTCATGGGGATGAACAAGCCGGTGCACGTGCTGCAGCGCGGCGACGACGTCAACGACATCGTCAACATGGCCGCCATCGCTGTCGTGGACGCGCAAAACCCGTAGCCGCCGCTTCGTCGCTACGTCCCCCGTTCCCTTCTCCGGAGGTGGGATGGGGGATTTTTTTGTGCTAAGAAGCAGTTTCGTCTACAGCGTGTTTTATTTTTGAGTTTTGTCGTTTGCTCCTCACCCCGCTTCCGAATATGCCTGTATTACAATGTAACCAAATAACGTTGCCAGATGTGTTCTACTGCGATTTCCTCGCCGGCTCCGGCCCGCCTAATCTGCAATAAAGTCAACGTAAAGTCTTATTATTCAAACATTCGTTCGATTGAAATTGTTCGGGAGTTTAGAACATGTCTTGGTGCGTCTGATTACACAATTCTGGTCTTACCAATTTTTTTGCCAAAGTATTATAAAAGTGTTTGCCAAAATTATATCATGGGAGTATATGAGTGTGGTGCGACGTTGACCCCCGAAAAACGACCAAAATAAAACAAGAACTGGTTAATGTTGCTCTCTCGACAGGTTCAATAAAACAAAGGCTTCAAGGAGGGAATATGAACGTCCACGAGTACCAGGCAAAAGCGATCCTGAGAAAATTCGGCGTGCCGGTCCCCGACGGCCACGTCTGCTACAACGGCGCCAGCGCCAGGGAATGGGCCAAGCGTCTGGGCGAGGGCCCCTGGGTGGTGAAGGCGCAGATCCACGCCGGCGGTCGCGGCAAGGGGGGCGGCGTCAAGCTGGCCAAGACCTCGAGCGAAGTGCAGATGATTGCCCGCGACATGCTGGGCATGACCCTGAGGACGCACCAGACCGGGCCGGAAGGGAAGGTGGTGCACCGGGTGCTGGTGGAGAACGGCTGCAACATCGCCAACGAACTCTACGTGAGCCTGCTGGTCGACCGCGGCACCTCGCGCGTCACGGTGATGGCCTCTACCGAGGGTGGCATGGACATCGAAGAGGTGGCGGCCAACACTCCGGAGAAGATCGTCACCGAGGCTGTGGATCCTTTGGTCGGGCTCACCCAGTTCCAGTGCCGCAAGATCGCTTTTGCCCTGGGCCTCAAAGGAAAGTTGACCAACAAGGCGGTCAAGGTCCTTACCAACCTCTACGCCACCTTCATCGCCTGCGACTGTTCTCTCTTGGAGATCAACCCGCTGGTGGTCACGGCCGAGGGGGAGCTGATTGCCCTGGACGCCAAGTTCGGCTTCGACGACAACGCCCTGTTCCGTCACCTGCAGATCGGTGACATGCGCGACTTCGACGAGGAGGACCCCAACGAGATCGAGGCCTCCCAGCACGACCTCTCCTACATCTCGCTCCACGGCAACATCGGCTGCCTGGTCAACGGTGCCGGCCTCGCCATGGCCACCATGGACATCATCAAGCACTACGGCGGCGACCCGGCCAACTTCCTCGACGTCGGCGGCGGGGCCACCATCGAACGCGTTACCGAGGCGTTCAAGATCATCCTCTCGGACAAGAACGTGAAGGGGATCCTGGTCAACATCTTCGGCGGCATCATGAAGTGCGACGTGATCGCCACCGGGGTCATCGAGGCGGCGCGCCAGGTCGGCATCCAAGTGCCGCTGGTGGTGCGCCTCGAGGGGACCAACGTGGAACTGGGCAAGAAGCTTCTGGCCGAGAGCGGCCTCAACATAGTAGCCGCCGACGGCATGGCCGACGGAGCGCAGAAAATCGTGGCCGCCGTCGCGGCCGCCGCATAGGGGGGGACGCCATGAGCATATTGATAGGCAAGGAGACCAAGGTCATCACGCAGGGGATCACCGGCGCGACCGGCCTGTTCCACGCGCAGGGCGCCCGCGACTACGGCACGCAGATGGTGGGGGGGGTGACTCCGGGCAAGGGGGGGACGGTTATCGACGGCTTCCCTGTCTGGGATACCGTTGCCGAGGCGGTTCATGCCACCGGCGCCACTGCGAGCGTCATCTACGTGCCGCCGCCGTTCGCCGCCGACTCCATCATGGAGGCGGTCGATGCCGGCATTGAGCTGGTCTGCTGCATCACTGAGGGGATCCCGGTGCTCGACATGGTCAAGGTGAAGCAGTACCTGGTGGGGAAAAAGACCCGCTTGGTCGGCCCCAACTGCCCCGGCGTGATCACCCCCGGCGAGTGCAAGATCGGCATCATGCCCGGCTACATCCATAAGCCCGGCAAGATCGGCGTCGTTTCCCGCTCCGGCACGCTCACCTACGAGGCGGTCTGGCAGCTCACCTGCATCGGCCTCGGGCAGTCAACCTGCGTCGGCATCGGCGGCGACCCTGTCAACGGCACCAGCCATATCGACTGCCTGCGCCTGTTCGAAGAGGACCCGGACACCGAGGCGGTGATCATGATCGGCGAGATCGGCGGCAGCGCCGAGGAGGAGGCCGCCCGCTTCGTCAAGGAGAACATGACCAAGCCGGTGGCGGCCTACATTGCAGGTGTAACCGCCCCCCCGGGCAAGAGGATGGGGCACGCCGGCGCCATCATCTCCGGCGGCAAGGGGACCGCGACCGAGAAGGTGGCGGTGTTGAAGGAGTGTGGCATCAGCGTCGCGGCGACCCCCGCCGAGATGGCGCAGGCGCTACTCAAGGTGTACCAACCGAAATAGAGATATAGAGCGCCACGGGAGGTGGCGGCGGAGATCGACATGAAAAAGAAAGATAATGCACGCTATCACGTCCTCTCGGTGCGGGTGAGCCGCGAGGAGCGCGAGACCATCGAGAAGATATCCAAAGAGGTCAACATGAAGGTGTCCGACCTCATGCGGGAGGCCTTGCAGGACATGGTCCCCTGGCAGAGCGCGCCCTAGCCGGCCGCCGCAACAGCATTTACTGCATTACGTAAAGAGGAGCGAGAGCATGAGCAGAAAAATGGTAACCATAGACGGCAACACCGCGGCAGCGCACGTGGCCCACGCTACCAACGAGGTGATTGCTATCTACCCGATCACCCCGTCGTCGGTGATGGGGGAGATCTCGGACGCGAAGAGCGCGGCGGGGGAGAAAAACATCTGGGGCACGGTGCCGCTGGTCTCCGAGCTGCAGTCCGAGGGGGGCGCCGCCGGTGCGGTGCACGGCGCGCTGCAGGCGGGGGCGCTGACCACCACCTTCACGGCGAGCCAGGGGCTTTTGCTGATGATCCCCAACATGTACAAGATCGCCGGTGAATTGACCTCCACGGTGTTCCACGTCTCGGCGCGCGCCATCGCCACCCAGGCGCTTTCCATCTTCGGCGACCATTCCGACGTCATGTCCTGCCGCGCCACCGGCTGGGCCATGCTCTGCTCCAACAACGTGCAGGAGGTGATGGACTTCGCCCTGATCTCCCAGGCGGCCACCCTGCGCTCGCGCATCCCGTTCCTGCACTTCTTCGACGGCTTCCGTACCTCGCACGAGGTGCAGAAGGTGGAAGCGCTCTCATATGACGACATGCGCGCCATGATCGACAACGAACTGGTCAACGCACACCGCGCCCGCTGCCTCACTCCGGACCGCCCGGTGCTCCGCGGCAGCGCCCAGAACCCGGACGTCTACTTCCAGGGGCGCGAGACGGTGAACCGCTTCTACCCGGCCACCATCGGCATCGTCGAGAAGGAGATGGAGAAGTTCGCGGCGCTTACCGGGCGCAAGTACAGCGTGGTCGAGTATGCCGGCGCACCAGACGCCGAGCGGGTGATCGTGATTATGGGCTCCGGCGCCGATACGGTGCAGGAAACCGTGGCGACCCTGAACGCGCAGGGTGAGAAGGTGGGGGTGGTGAAGATCCACCTGTACCGTCCCTTCCCGCTGGAGGCGTTCGTCAAGGCGCTCCCCGCCACGGTGCGCCGCATTGCGGTGCTGGACCGCACCAAGGAACCGGGTGCCCTGGGCGAGCCGCTCTACCTCGACGTGCGCACAGCCATCGGCGAGGGGATGGCGGCCGGCCTCAGCAACTTCGTCGGCTACCCGGTCATCGTCGGCGGCCGCTATGGCCTGGGCTCCAAGGAGTTCACCCCGGCCATGGTCAAGGCGGTCTTCGACAACCTGAATGAGAACCAGCCGAAGAGCAACTTCGCGGTCGGCATCAAGGACGACGTCACCGGCGCGAGCCTCGACTACGACAGCTCCTTCCGGACCGCGATGGAGGGGACCTACGAGGCGATGTTCTTCGGCCTGGGCTCCGACGGTACTGTGGGCGCCAACAAGAACTCCATCAAGATCATCGGCGAGGCGACCGACAACTACGCCCAGGCCTACTTCGTCTACGACTCCAAGAAGGCCGGGACCATCACTACCTCGCACCTGCGCTTCGGCAAGAAGCCGATCAACGCGCCCTACCTGATCGACAACGCCGACTTCGTCGCCTGCCACAACTTCACCTTCCTGGAGAAGTACGACATGCTGGGCAAGGCGAAGCCGGGCGCCACCTTCCTGCTCTGCTCCCCGTTCGACCACCAGGAGGTCTGGGACAAGATGCCGGTCGAGGTGCAAAAGCAGATCATCGACAAGCGGCTCAAGGTCTACACCATCAACGCCATCAAGCTCGCCGAGGAGCTTGGTCTGGGCGCCCGCATCAACGTGATCATGCAGACCGCCTTCTTCAAGATCTCCGGCATCATCCCGCTGGAGAGCGCCATCGCCGAGATCAAGGGAGCCATCAAGAAGAGCTACGGCAAGGCAGGCGAGAAGGTGGTGGCCATGAACAACGCCGCCGTTGACCAGGCGCTGGTGCACATCCACGAGGTGGCTGTCCCCGCCACACCGGGGAGCTCGATCACCATGCCGCCGCCGGTAGGGGCGGGCGCGCCGCACTTCGTGAAGGAGGTTACCGGGCGCATCATAGCCGGTTTCGGTGACGACCTCCCTGTCTCCGCCATGCCCATCGACGGCACCTTCCCGACCGCGACCTCGCAGTACGAGAAGCGTAACATCGCGGTGGAGATCCCGGTCTGGGACGAAAAGCTCTGCATCCAGTGCGCCATCTGCTCCTTCGTCTGCCCGCACGCCGCCATCCGGGTCAAGGCTTACCCGGCCGACGCTCTGGCCGGCGCACCGGCGGGGTTTAAGTGCGCCGACTCCAAGATCGCCGAGCTGAAGGAACACAAGGTCACCTTCCAGGTCGCCCCCGAGGACTGCACCGGCTGCGGCGCCTGCGCCCACAACTGTCCGGCCAAGGACAAGGAGAACCCGGGGCACAAGGCGCTGGACATGCAGTTCCAGCCGCCGCTGCGCGCCGCCGAGGCGGCCAACTACCACTTCTTCCTGGGGCTGCCCGATCTCGACCCGGCGCTGGTCAAGCTGGACACCCTGCGCGGCAGCCAGCTGGTGCGCCCCCTGTTCGAATACTCGGGCGCCTGCGCCGGCTGCGGTGAGACGCCGTACCTGAAGCTCCTCTCCCAGCTCTTCGGGGATCGCGCTCTCATCGCCAACGCCACCGGCTGCACCTCGATCTACGGCGGCAACCTCCCCACCACGCCGTGGGCGAAGCGCGCCGACGGGCGCGGACCGGCCTGGTCCAACTCGCTTTTCGAGGACAATGCAGAGTTCGGCTACGGCATGCGCCTCGCGGTGGACAAGTTCCACCAGGCGGCAACGGAACTTCTGGAGCAGCTGGCCGGTTGCGGCTGCGGCGGCTGCACGTCCATCGCTCCGCTGATGCGCGAGATCCTCGACGCGGACCAGTCCGGGCAGGCCGGTATCGAGGCCCAGCGGGAACGGGTGGCCAAGCTCAAGGAGGCACTGCCTAACTGTGACGAGGAGGCTGCGGCGCAGCTGCTCCCCATCGCGGACTACCTAGTCAAGAAGTCGGTCTGGTGCGTCGGTGGCGACGGCTGGGCCTACGACATCGGCTACGGCGGCCTGGACCACGTCATCGCCTCGGGCAAGAACGTGAACATCCTGGTGCTCGACACCGAGGTCTACTCCAACACCGGCGGGCAGGCCTCCAAGTCGACCCCGATCGGTGCGGTGGCCCAGTTCGCCGCAGGCGGCAAGTCCATGGCCAAGAAGGACCTGGGCATGATGGCCATGGCCTATGGCCACGTCTACGTGGCGGCGGTGTCGCTGGCCAACCCGGGCCAGGTGGTCAAGGCCTTCATCGAGGCCGAGGCCCACGACGGCCCGTCGCTGATCGTCGCCTACGCGCATTGCATCGCGCACGGTATCGACATGACCCGCGGCGTGGACGAGCAGAAAAAGGCGGTTTCTTCGGGCTATTGGCCGCTGTACCGCTACAACCCGGCCCTGGCCGCGCAGGGCAAGAACCCGCTACAGCTGGACAGCAAGGCTCCCACCACCAGCTTCGAAGAGTACGCTGGGGGCGAAAACCGCTACAAGGTGCTCAGGAAGATGAATCCCGAGGCGGCCGAGCAGCTGATGCAGAAAGCGAGCGCCTGGGCGGCGGACCGCTTCGATTACTACACCAAGCTCGCGGCGCTCAGCTTCGGCGAGGAAGGGAAGCAGTAGCAACAGTCGGTTGCGACAATAAAGCTATTCCAGTCCCCCCCTTCCGCAAGGGAAGGGGGGACGGCTACCTGCGGGAAGTACCGGGATAAGGTGACAGAATTGGGCCGGGGAGACTTTCCCCGGCCCTTTCGCGTCCTGCGGCTTTGGGCAACCGGGCACGGCAGCACCGGGATGCGAGAAGATGAGACGCGACAAAAGAAAATTGACAAATGGCGCCACATGCATATTATCTTCAGCCTTGAACTGCAGATCTTGCACTTCCGGAGGACACATGCGACGCACGACCATGGTTGCCACGGTATTGCTCATTGCCGCACCCGCGCTTGTTTTTTGCGGCACCTACCAGTGGCGCGACGATGCCGGTACCGTTCATTTCACCGACGACACGGACCGTATCCCGGACAAGTACCTGAAGCGTGCCCAGGAGGTGGACCCGGCAAGCGCCGCGAAGCCTGCGACCAGTGCGCCCAAGCAGGAGACCTCTTCAATCCCGTCCACAGCGAAGGAAGGCACAGCAGTTCCCGTCGACCAGAAGAACGTGCAGAGGGAAAGGCTTTCCGGCGAACTGGCGAAGATCCGCGGCGGCCTGCAGGGTAAAAAGCAGGAACTGCAGAAGCTGCATCATAGGTGGATGGTACTCAAGGGACGAACGCCGTCGCTGGAAGAAGCCAAGAAGTTCCAGAAGGAACTCGCCGAAGGAAAGGCCCGCGACGCCAAGAACCCCTACGTCACCAAGAACAGCGCCCTCTCTATGGCCGGTGCTGCACGTGCCGCCTATTTCAAGAAACTGGAGGACGTGCGCTCTGACGAGGCCCGGGTGCAGAACCTGGAGCGGGAACTCGAGGCGCTCAAGTGAGGTCGGCCTTTGGAGCGGGCAAGGGTAGCGTGCTCCCTGCTGTCTCCAGGGCTCGAATCGAGCAGCACCTGAAGTTCCTGGAGGGGGTCCGGCATCCGATGGCGGCGCCCGCCGCGTTGCAGCGGGCCTGCGACTACCTGGAAGACACGTTGCGGGCGTTGGGCTACGCCGTGGACCTGCATGGCTTCGAGAATGGCGGGGAGCAGTACCACAACGTGGTCGCGACGAAGCTGGGGAAGCGCCGGCCGAACCAGCGGGTCCTGGTGCTGGCCCATTACGACACCGTGGCCGGTTCGCCGGGGGCTGACGACAACGCAAGCGGCGTCGCGCTGTTGCTTGAACTCGCCACGATCTTCAAACAGTGGCAGCCGGAAGTGACGCTGCAGTTCATCGGGGTGAACCTAGAGGAGAACTCGGGTGCGGATGAGACCGGGACCGGCCTTCGAGGAAGCCGTGCACTGGCTGCGCTGGCCGCGGCACAGGGGTGGGCAATCGAGGCCGTGGTGGTGCTGGAATCGGTGGCTTTCGCCGGTAGCTCGGTGCCTCAACGCGCTCCCGCAGGGGTGCCGCTGCAGGTGCCCCCTCATGGCGACTTTCTTGCCGTGATCGGGAACGAGTTGTCGCAGGGACTGGTCACCCGGTTTGCCCTGGCCGCTGACAGCTTCCAGGTTGCTCTCCCGGTGGTCCCCCTGGTTGTGCCGGGCAACGGCGAACTCCTCCCCGATACCCGCAGGTCAGACCACGCACCCTTCTGGGATGCCGGCTACCCTGCCATCATGCTGACCGACACCACCAACTTCCGCAATCCCCACTACCACCAGCACAGCGATACCATCGACACCCTCAACCTCTCTTTTGCCACCCGGGTCTGCGAGGCTACGGCTGCGTTCCTGTTGGGTCTTACCGACGGGGAAGGCGAAGCTCCGCGCTGATCTGATTCATCAGGAGGGGCAGCGGCTGATCGCGGTGCGCCTGGGTAAAGCTCTCGTAGAGCGCGGCCCGGTGCTGCGCCAGTGCCTGCAGCAGCTCTTCCTGTCCCGTTCCCGTCGTCACCCGTTGCAGCACCATCTCCCCGAAAACATCCACATCGTGCAGTTTGCCCAGGACGTCCTGGTAGCGTTTGAGGACTCGGCGCAATTCTTCGCCCTGGTCTTCCAACAGAGGAGCCAGGATCTCCAGCCGGTAGCGCAGTTTCTTGAAGGCGATACGCAGCCTGTGCTGCGCCACAGCGTCCCCTTCGTGTAGCGCGGCCGGGAAAAGTTCCTCGACCAGCGTGACCCGCGCGTGCAGGGCATCTGCGGCAAAGGGGCCGATCTTGGTGAAGGGGTCCACCCCGTCCCGTTTGAACGGATTTGGCTTCCGATACAATCCCGTCACATTCTTTTCCATCTTCCCCGCGTTGAACCCCGCCAGCACCCCAGTCAAATCCTTCTGGGCTGTCTCCCGCTCCTTGGACAGCGTTCGTAGCAGCTCCGCGGTTGCAGCAGGGGCAGCACCGGTTTCCACCCCGGCCAAACCAGAGAAAAAAAGCAGCGCCTCGTCAACGTTGCGTAACTCACCCAGCAAAACGGTAAGCTTTTTCACCTTGCGCGAAAGCCGGGACACCTTTTTCCCCGGCAGCATCGGGGAAAACAGGGCAAGGCCCTCGCGCAGGCGGCGCGACGCCACGCGCAGGTCATGCACCTCGTCCAGGTCGAACCTGCGTAGGGCACGGTGCCAGTGGGCGAAGAATTCCTGTTGCAGTATGGCAATGAAGTGCGATGCGGCAAACCAAAGGCGTGCAGTCCGAAGTTGCGGGGAAGTAGTGCGAACGGCGGGAATACTCATAGCCTGTCACCAAGATTGACAGCATTATAGCATGAACTCTGACTAGGATGTCACTACTGGTGGTAAGGCAAGTCTGAAAGAAGCGTGGGCTCGGAAGCCAAGGAGCGCTTGACACGCCCCCTGGATTAACGCCGGTTAGTGGGGTTTATGGATGGAGATAAGGAATTCCATCACTGCAAGGAGGTTGGTGAGCCGTCTGAAGAGTATATTCTTTTCCCGCAGATCCTTGGTGGTCTGAAACTTTGCCATCAATAGTTGATACTGCTCGTGGGCCAGATCGAAAGGTTTCATCGTTTTCAACGTGCCGCTCTCCTTTTGCGCGAATTTAGATTAGACGTTTATAACTATAAGAGATTAACCTGTCAAGCGGGAGAGTCGAAAAAACCTGGTAGCGGGGCTGGCGAAAAAAGCCTATCGATGATTGGTAAAAACTAATGACGTGCTATAGTGTGTCGGTTGTTTATCAAACTCAGGAGGATCATTATGAAAAAAGTACTATCCACCATCGTAGCCGCGCTGGTAGCAGTATCGTTCGCTGGAATGGTCTGGGCTGCAGACACGACCGGAACTGATTCGGGCTATTCCGGCGGCCAAGGGACCGGCATTTCGACCGGGACCCAGAGTGACCAGGGGAGTGCCGAAACGGCCAAGCCCAAAACCAAGACCAAGAAGAAAAAAAAGAAAAGCAGCAAAAAAAGGACCAGGAAACACACCAGGAGAAGTCCGGGCACCGGGGCCACCGGGCTGCAGCCTAACTACGGTACCCCGGCCACGGGCGGTCCCAGTGGCACCATGGGCCCCGGCGGCGCAGGGACCGGCGGCACCGGAGACATGGGCGGCACCGGCAGCGGTACAGGAGGCAGTGGCGGAGCAGGACGCTAAGCAACTAGCAGTTACGGTTCCTTCGGGCCGCACCGAAAGGCGCGGCCTTTTTTTTTGTTGCGTCACAGGGCGCCACGTCGCCAACCCGGAGATGTCGTCCCCTGATTCCAGGGCCTCCGGCGCCGCGTGGATCACGACCTGACGTACTCCTCGTTCAGCGTCTCGAAGAAGTACTGCACCAACGACTCGATGTCTTCCTTGCGGTCCCGAAGTCTCGGCAAGCAGATGTTCATGACATTAAGCCTGGAAAAGAGGTCGACGCGGAACTTGCTGTCCGTGACCATCCGAGGGAGTACCTGGTGCGTCGCGGTAATGCGCACGTTGGCCTCGACGTCCTCCTGGCTGTCCAGCCGACGGAAACGCTTGGTCTCGGTTGCCTTGAGGATCTTGGCCTGGGGGAAACCTGCCCAGGGTCCTCCCTACCTAAGGTTGATTTCATTTGACATTTCCCTCCCCATCTGGTTAAACCTTCTACGCGATGGCAAGGGCAGCAACGGCTGCCGGAGACAATCGGGAAAGGGCGGCTCGCCTATTCCGAAGCGCGCCAGAACGGACAGCACCGGAAAAAGATAAACGATAATACTAAACCATCCGCGAGGGTGGGACGGAAAGCCCAAGGGTCTCCCTGAGACAGCCGGGTTGCCGAAATATCTAGCACAGGTTCAGCTAAGATACCGGCAACCCGTTTTTTTTTGCCCGCTTCTAATGACGTTGTCCTAAGCCTGCCCCGTGCGCCCTGCCACGGGAGCTGGCTACCACCTACTCCCTCACCATCGCCTTTTATGTCAATCCAGACGTTCATGCCACGGCCAGGCCGGCGGCAGGAGAGACCCCATGCACGATGCGACTAACGACCTACCAACCTGTTTGCAGCTGGGTTCCGGCTCCCTGCAGTTGCTGAACCCACTGCAGCAGGACGAGGAGCGTCTGGCGATGCTGAAGGAGGCTATCGATTTCCTTCCCATCTCGGCGGGGATCACCATCAGCGACAGGGAGGGCAAAATCGTCTACGTGAATCGTGCCGAGGCGGAGATGCACGGTTACGCTCGGGAAGAGCTGGTCGGCAGGCCGGCGCGCGTCCTGGCGCCCGAGGGGCAAACAGCCGCCCGGCGCATCAACCAGCGCACCGCTGGGCTTTGGAAGCGCGAGGGACTCAACCTGCGCAAGGACGGTATGATCTTCCCGGTTCAGCTCACCTCGCTCCCGATCCGCAATGCCGGCGGCGAATACCTGGGCATGCTGACCGCCTGCGAAGACATGACCCAGCGCAAGCTTTGCGAGCAACAACTGGAGACCCTCGCCTATTACGACAGCGTCACCAAGCTTCCCAACCGGACGCTGCTCATGGACCGTCTGCACCAGGCACTTGCCCTTGCCCAGCGCGAGCGGCGCGAGCTGGCGCTTCTCTTTCTCGACTTGGACAACTTCAAGGACCTGAACAGCTCCAAGGGACACGAAATAGGTGATAAGTTCCTGCAGGAAGTGGCGGCCCGGCTGGCGGGGTGCCTGTGCGAATCGAACACCTTGGCGCGGCTGGGGGGCGACGAGTTCGTCATCGTGATCAACCCGGTCCCAGGGGACGAAGGGGTGGCGGCAACAGCCGCCAGGCTGCAGGCGCTCTTCACCGAGCCGTTCCTTATCGACGGGGAGGAAGTTTACGGCAGCACCAGCATCGGCATTGCCCTGTTCCCCGAGGACGGCCGCGACGTGGAGAGCCTCTTGCGCAGCGCCGACGCCGCGTTGTACCAGGCCAAGAGCGAGGGAAAGGCCGGTTACCAGTTCTTCTCCCAGGAGATGAACCAGGTGAACATGCGCCGTGTGGCGCTGGAGAACGGGATGCGCCAGGGGCTGGCGCGGGGGGAGTTCTACCTCTATTTCCAGCCCCAGTGGGACCTGAAGACCCTGCGCCTGACCGGCGCGGAGGCGCTTCTGCGCTGGCACAGCGCCGAGTTCGGCCTGGTCGGACCGGACGAGTTCATCCCTATTGCCGAGTCCTGCGGCTTCATTTTCGAACTTGGTGACCTGGTGCTGAGGGAGGCCTGCATGCATGCCGTGCAGTGGGACGCCTTCTTCCCGGGGCTCAAGGTCGCAGTCAACATCTCGGGGCGGCAGTTCCGGCAGCCCGATTTCCTGGAGACGGTGGCCTGCGTCATCGAGGAGACCGGGGTTCGTCCCAGCTCGCTGGAGCTGGAATTTACCGAGAGCGTCATCATGGAGCGCGCCGAAAAGAATATCGACGCGCTGCAGGCCCTGAAGCAGATGGGGGTGCGATTGAGCATCGACGACTTCGGCACTGGCTATTCCTCGCTCAACTACCTGAAACACTTCCCCATCGACGCCATCAAGATCGACCGCTCCTTTATCGCTGAACTGGTCACCGACAGCGACGACGCTGCCATCGCCGCGGCGATCATCTCCATGGCCCACAGCCTGAAGCTCAAGGTGATCGCGGAGGGGGTCGAGAGCGACGCCCAGCTCGAATTCCTGGTGGAGCGCTGCTGTGACGAGGCGCAGGGATTCTACTTCGCCTCCCCCATGCCGGGGGAGGACTTCACCGGCTACATGAAGCGGTTCGCCGCCCCGGACGAAGGATGCAAACCGTTGAGTGTCGCAGGCTGACCTCATCATCCAAGGAGGAACAGATGTCAATGATACATAAGATTACGCGCGCCCTCGTGCTGCAGGCCGTGGCCCTGCCGCTCATGCTCTCCCACGCGCAGGCCGGCAACGTCGGAGTAGACGTCAACATTCACCTCGGTAACGAGCCGCGCCCCGTGGTGGTGGCCCCGGCCCCCGCCCCCCGTCCGGTCGTGGTGGCGCCTGCCCCGGTGCCGGTGCAGCCCGACCCCTACTACGACGAGCCCGAAGAGGACGTGCAGTTCATCTATCCGCAGCCGCTGGGCTTCTACGTGGCGGTGGGGGTCCCCTACGACCTCTTCTACCTCAACAACGTCTATTTCAGCTTCCGCGACGGGCGCTGGTACCGCTCTCCCGATAACCGGGGCCGCTGGGTCCCGGTCAGGTACCGCGAACTCCCGCCGCCGCTGCGCCGCTACCGCATCGAGCGCATCAGGGAATACCGGGCGCACGAGTACGTTGTTTACCAGCGTGACCGGGCACATTACCAGGGCAGGCACCGCAGCGACCGCGGCTACTGGAAGGCGCGTCACGAACAGCAAAAGGACGAGAAGCGGTACGCCAAGGAGCAGAGAAAGGAAGAGAAGCGTTTCGAAAAGGAACAAAGAAAGGAAGACAAGCGCTTCGAGAAGGAGCAGAGGCAGGAGCAGAAACGCTACGAGCACGAGCAGCGCAGGGAAGACAGGGACTCCGACCGTGGCCGTCACGGACGCGACTAGCCCCAACCGCTGCGGCTGGGCCGGGAGCGATCCCCTTTACTGTGCCTACCATGACCTCGAATGGGGAGTGCCGGTGCACGACGACCGCCTCCTCTTCGAGTTCCTCACCCTGGAGGGGGCGCAGGCAGGGCTTTCCTGGATCACCATCCTGAGAAAGCGCGAAGGGTACCGCCGCGCCTTCGCCTCTTTCGACCCGGAACTGGTGGCCCGTTTTTCGGAAGCCGACCAAGCCCGGCTCATTGCCGACCGTGCCATCGTCCGCAATCGCTTGAAGATTGGCTCCACCGTGGACAACGCGCGCGCCTTTCTCGGCGTGCAGCAGGAGTTCGGCTCCTTCGACGCCTACCTGTGGCGCTTCGTGGACGGCGCCCCCATTCAGAACGCCTGGCGCAGCTTGGCCGAGGTCCCTGCCAGAACAGAGACCTCGGACCGGTTGAGCCGCGACCTCAAGCGGCGCGGCTTCCGCTTCGTGGGGAGCACCATCTGTTACGCCATGATGCAGGCAGTGGGCATGGTGAACGACCACACCGTCGACTGCTTCCGCTGGAGCCAGCTGCAAAAGCGGTGACCGGCAAAACTCCCAGCAAAAACCTGCCGATACGCATTGCGTCCCGCCCCGATTTCGGGTAGATATTTAGGGTCGTTCCTCAAACAGCACATCCCCCTTTCGCGAGCCGGCACCAGGCGGGGGAGACGGTCCACCTGCACCGTCCCCGCCAGCGCCTGCTCGACCAGGAGAACCCATGTTTCGTCGCACCAAGATCGTAGCCACCGTTGGCCCTGCGTCAGATTCCGAGCAGATGCTGGACGCCCTGATTCATGCCGGCGTCGATGTTTTCCGCCTCAACTTCTCCCACGGCGATTACGCCTCCAAGGCCGCCGTCATCACTCACATCCGCAAGCTTTCCCAGGAGCACGAGCACGCCGTGGCCATCCTCGGAGACCTGCAGGGGCCCAAGATCCGCACCGGCCTCATGGTCGGAGGGGCGATGCCGTTGCTGGCCGGCAGCGAGGTGGTGGTGACCACGAGGGAGGTGCTGGGGCAGGACAACGTCATACCGACCATCTACCAGGGGCTGCCGCGCGACGTGAAGGCTGGGGACCGTATCCTCCTCGACGATGGCCTGATGGAACTGAAGGTGCTTGAGGTCTCCGGGGAGGACGTGCGCTGCCAGGTGGTGACCGGTGGGCTCCTGAAGGACCGCAAGGGAATCAACCTCCCCGGCGCCAAGGTCTCCGCCCCCGCGCTTACCGAAAAGGACAAGGAGGACCTGCAGTTCTGCATGGACCAGGAACTGGACTACGTCGCCCTCTCCTTCGTGCGCGAGGCCTCGGACGTCGTCGAACTGAAGGAGATCATCGACCGGGCCGGCTCGCCGCTGCGCATAATCGCCAAGATCGAGAAGCCCGAGGCGGTCCTGAACTTCGCCGCCATCCTGCGGGTTTCGGACGGGATCATGGTGGCGCGCGGGGATCTGGGCGTTGAGCTGAACCCCGAGAAGGTCCCCCTGATCCAAAAGCGCATCATCCGCAGCTGCAACGACGCCGGCAAGCCAGTGATCACCGCGACCCAGATGCTGGAGAGCATGGTGAACAACCCGCGCCCGACCCGCGCCGAGACTTCGGACGTGGCCAACGCCATACTGGACGGTACCGACGCCATCATGCTCTCCGCCGAGACCGCCTCCGGCAAGTACCCGATCGAGGCGGTATCCATGATGGTGCAGGTGGCCCGCGACATCGAGACCGACCCCCAGCTCATGGCGCAGTGCTGCAAGGCGCCCAACGGCCAGACCAGCCTCCCCAACATATCCGAGGTGATCGGCATGGCCGCCTGCCGTGCCGCGGAGAGCGTCAAGGCCTCCGCCATCCTCGCCTTCACCCAGACTGGCAGCACCGCGGCGCTGGTGTCCAAATACCGCCCGGCTCAGCCCATTATCGCGGTGACGCCCTCGCAGCAGGTGCGCCGTCGGCTCGCGCTCTACGCCGGGGTGCACGCGCTCAGGGTGGACATCGAGGGGGACACCGAGTCCCAGATCATCTCGGTGGAAGCGGCGGTGCTGGCCATGGGGTGGCTCAAAAAGGGGGATCTCGTGGTGATCACCATGGGGAGCCCACTGTCCAGCCCCGGCACCACCAACCTGATGAAGGTGCACCGCCTGGATGAACCGGGTCTGCTCCCCGAGGGCTGATTCAAGCTTTTCCAGTCCCCGTCTTGGCGAATGCTGAGTCTATTCAGTAGAATCTGAGTCTATTCAGTAGATTTATGCGTTGCGCTGGGGTGGGGTAGGTGCTATAACTGTGGCAATCACTCGTTTGAGGATCAGCGCTGCGCTATGGCCGACGATGGGGCTGATGTAATACGATCCGTCCTGTATGGTTGCCGCGTACCGAGGGTTTAGTCCAATGGCTAGACCCTCTTTCATTATCTTTTGTCATGGAGGTACCTGCTATGAGCGTCATACTCGTTACCGGCGGCGCCGGTTACATAGGAAGTCACGTGGTCAGGCAGCTCTCCGAGGCGGGGCACGAGGTGGTGGTGTACGACAACCTCTCCACCGGTTCGGCCGACGCGTTGGTGCACGGCGAGCGCCTCATCGTTGGGGACCTCGCCGACCAGGACAATATCCGCCAGGTGCTCAAGGAGACCGGGGCTAAGGCGGTACTCCACTTCGCCGCGGCGATCATCGCGCCGGAGTCGGTGACCCTGCCGCTCAAGTACTACAGCAACAACACCAGGAACACCCTGAACCTTTTGCAGGTCTGCGTGGAGCACGGCGTCGAGCGTTTCATCTTTTCCAGTACCGCCGCCGTCTACGGCATGCCCGAAGGGGGGCGCGCCTCAGAGGAGAGCCGCCCCGCCCCCATCAATCCTTACGGTACTTCCAAGCTGATGAGCGAGTGGATGCTGCGTGACGCCGCCTTCGCCCATGGCTTTTCCTACGTGGCGCTGCGCTACTTTAACGTAGCCGGCGCCGACCCGCAGGCGCGTATGGGGCAGAGAACACCCGAGGCGACCCACCTGATCAAGGTGGCCTGCCAGGCTGCACTGGGGGGGCGCGACGGTGTCTCCATCTTCGGCACCGACTACGATACCCCCGACGGCACCGGCATCCGGGACTACATCCACATCGAAGACCTCGCCTCGGCCCACCTGGCCGCACTGAGCTACCTGGGACGCGGCGGCGCATCCGACGTGATCAACGTGGGCTACGGCAAGGGGAGCAGCGTGCGCGAGGTGATTAGGGTGGTGAAGGACGTAAGCGGCGTCGACTTCAAGGTCAACGAGGCACCGCGCCGTCCCGGCGACCCGGACAGCCTCATCGCGGTCGCGGACAAGATCCGGACCGTGCTGGGGTGGACGCCGTCTTACAACGACCTGCACACCATTGTCGCCGACGCCTGGCGCTGGGAACAAAAACTTTGGCAATCCCGTTAAGTTGCAAACAGCGGGACAAGGAGAAGGCATGATAAAAAGCATGACCGGCTATGGCAAGGGCGAGGCCGTCCACGAAGGGGGGCGCTTCGTCGTCGAAGTGCGTTGCGTGAACCACCGCTATGGCGAGATCACCGTCAAGCTCCCGCGCGTGCTGCTGCAGTTCGAGAACGAGATCAAGAAGCGGGTGGGTGAAAAGCTCGTACGTGGCAAGATCGACGTCTTCATCCAGGTGGAAAACGCGGTGGCGCTCGGCGTGCCGACGGCCAACCTGCCGCTGGCGCGCGGCTACCTGAAAGCCTTTCAGACCATCGGTGAGGCGTTGGGGCTGCACGGGGAAGTGGATCTCGCGCTGGTGGCGTCGCAACGTGACGTGGTCACCGTGGCGGCCGAGGCTGAGGCGACCCTCGAAGATATGCCGCAGGAGCTGATGTCCGCGCTGGAGGACGCGCTGCGCCGGGTGGACGAGATGCGTCTTTTCGAAGGGGAGTCGCTCTACGCTGACTTCCAGAGACGCCGAGAGACCCTGGCCCAGCTGATCGCCCAGGTCGCCGCACGCGCCCCGCAGGTGGTGGCCGAGTACGGACAGCGCCTCAAGGAGCGGATCGCGCAGCTGCTGGGCGAGGCGTCCCTTCCCGAGGAGCGCCTGGTTCAGGAGGTCGCAGTCATGGCTGACAAGTGTGACGTCACTGAAGAACTGGTACGTCTTGAAAGCCACCTGCGCCAGTTCGACGAGACCCTGGCCAAAAGCGAGCCAGTGGGAAGAAAGCTCGACTTCCTGCTCCAGGAGATCAACCGCGAGGTCAACACCATCGGCTCCAAGGGTAACGACGCCCAGATGGCGGCGCTAGTGGTGGAGTTGAAGGCCGAGCTCGAGAAGATCCGCGAGCAGGTGCAGAACATAGAGTAGGGGAACTTTACAGTTTGGGGTTCCGCCGGCCTGTTTTCGTAGCGGATCCCGACAGTACAACGGGTGAACTATGAAACGTGAAGGCGTATTGTACGTGATTTCGGCCCCTTCTGGGGCGGGCAAGACCTCGCTTTGTAAGGAAATAATTGACATCTTTCCCAACTTGCGGCATTCTGTCAGCTACACGACGCGCCCTCCCCGGAACGGAGAGGTGCACGGGCGTGATTATTTTTTTGTGGGCAAGGAAGAGTTCGACCGGATGGTCGAGGCCGGCGAATTCGCCGAGTGGGCCGAGGTGCACGGCAATTTCTACGGCACGTCGCTCGCCACCCTCAAGGAATCCCGCACCGAGGGCATCGACCTTATCCTTGATATCGACTGCCAGGGTGCGCGGCAGCTGAAAGGGCGTTTCGAAGGAGGGGTCTACATCTTCGTGCTCCCCCCCAGCATCGAGGAGCTCAGGCGCCGCCTGGACAACCGCTCCTCTGACTCGCAGGAAGTCATAGAGCGCAGGATCCACAACGCCTCCGGCGAGATCAAGGAAGCGCGCTGGTACGATTACATCATCGTCAACGACAAGTTTTCCGAGGCCCTGGAGCAGCTGAAAAGCGTGCTGGTCGCCGAGCAGTGCCGCACCGGTCGCCTGCTGCAAGGGCTTTCCAGGATCTTCACGATTTAGACGTTTAACATCACAAAGGGGATTTCACTTATGGCAAGGGTTACCGTAGAAGATTGCCTCGAGAAGGTGGACAACCGCTTCCTCCTGGTCATGCTGGCCTCCAAGAGGGTGAAGCAGCTGTTCAAGGGCGCCAAGCCGCTCATCGACAACAGGGCAGCGAACAAGAACGTGGTCGTCTCCCTCAGGGAAATCGCCGCCGGCAAGATCGGCTGCGAGATCGGCAAGAAAGGTCGTTAACAGACGAAAGGGAGACGCATGAACGGTCTCCCTTTTTTTCAAACCGGCTGGGGCTATCGGCTGACGGGACATCTGCCCCGGTGCTGTTAGCCCCTTCTTTTTCCGCATGAAACGGACGCGATGATACGACTCAACGACATACTCGATAAGGTCTCCTCCTACAATCCGGGCGCGGACCTGGACCTGTTGCGCAAGGCCTACGTCTTCTGCGCCAAGGTGCACCAGGGACAGACCCGGCTCTCGGGAGAGCCCTACCTGATCCACCCCATGGAGGTGGCGGGGATCCTGGCGGACCTGAAACTGGACCTTCCCGCCGTGGTGACTGGCCTTCTGCACGACACCGTCGAGGACACCCTGACCACCCACGAGGAGCTGGAGTCGCTCTTCGGCGCCGAGGTGGCACAGCTGGTCGACGGCGTGACGAAGATCGGCAAGATCCATTTCAAGACCAAGGAGGAGAGCCAGGCCGAGAACTTCCGCAAGATGCTGCTCGCCATGGCCAACGACATCCGGGTCATCCTGGTCAAGCTCGCCGACCGCCTGCACAACATGCGCACCCTGCAGTACCAGCCCGAGCCCAAGCAGCGCACCATCGCCAAGGAAACGCTGGACATCTACGCCCCCATCGCCAACCGGCTCGGTATCTCCTGGGTCAAAGGCGAACTGGAGGACCTCTCCTTCCGCTACCTGGAGCCGCAGCTCTACTACGACCTGGCCGGCAAGGTCGCCAAGAAGAAGCAGGAGCGCGAGTCCTACGTAGCAACGGTCAAGGACATCATCAAGAAGCAGCTCGAGGAGCACGGCATCAAGGGTGACGTCTCCGGCCGCTCCAAGCACCTCTACTCCATCTACAAGAAGATGCAGAGCCGCAACGTCGACATCGACGAGATCTACGACCTGATCGCGATCCGCGTCTCTGTCGACGACATCCGCGAGTGCTACGAGGTGCTGGGCATCATCCATTCCACCTGGAAGCCGATCCCCGGGCGCTTCAAAGACTACATCGCCATGCCCAAGGGGAACATGTACCAGTCGCTGCACACCACGGTGATCGGTCCCTACGGCGAGCGGATGGAGGTGCAGATCCGCACCGTCGAGATGCACCGGGTTGCGGAGAGCGGCATCGCGGCGCACTGGAAGTACAAGGAAGGGAAGGGGTACGACGAGAAGGAGGTCCGGCACTTCACCTGGATCCGCCAGCTCCTGGAGTGGCAGCAGGAGCTGGACGACTCCAAGGAGTTCATGGACACCGTCAAGGTCGAGCTCTTCCCGGAGGACGTCTTCATCTTCACCCCGAAGGGGGACGTGAAGGGGTTCCCGAAAGGCTCCACCCCCATCGACTTTGCCTACTCGGTGCACACCGATGTCGGTCACCGCTGCGTCGGCGCCAAGGTGAACGGCAAGCTGGTGCCCTTAAAGTACGAGCTGAAAACCGGCGACATCGTCGAGGTCATCACCTCGCCGCACCACACCCCGAGCAAGGACTGGTTGAAGATCGTCAAGAGTTCGCGGGCGCGCAACAAGATCCGGGCCTGGGTGAAGACCGAGGAGCGCCTGAGGAGCATCACCCTCGGACGCGAGATCTGCGAGAAGGATTTCCGCCGCTACTCACTAAATTTCAGCAAGCTGCAAAAGAGCGGCGACCTGAAGAAGGTGGCCCAGGAATTCGGTTTCCAGACCGAGGACGACCTGATGGCGTCGGTAGGGTACGGGAAGCTCTCCGCGAACCAGGTGGTCGGCAAGCTGGTGCCTGCTGACAAGATAGAGGCGGCCAAGGAACAGAAGGAAACCCGCATCGGCAAGGTGATCGGGGCCCTGAAGGGGAAATCGTCCTCGGCCATCGAGATCAACGGCGTCGAGGACGTGCTGGTGCGTTTCGGCAAGTGCTGCAACCCCCTTCCCGGCGACGAGATCACCGGCTTCATCACCCGCGGCCGCGGCGTAACCGTGCACACCGCTGACTGCCCGTTCGCCATGGCCCTGGAGCCGGAGCGGCGCATTGAGGTGGCCTGGAACAAGGGGAAAAAGAGCGCGCTGCCGGTCAAGATCCGCGTCGTGTGCAACGACGAGAAGGGGATCCTGGCCAACATCGCCACCGCCATCACCAACTGCGAGGCCAACATCTCCAGCGCCTCCATCCAGAGCACGCTCGACAAGCGGGGCGAGAACCTGTTCGAAGTGGACGTGACCGACCTCGATCACCTGAAGAAGGTGTTCGCTGCCATCATGAAGGTGAAGGGTGTCATCAAGGTGGAGCGTCTGAAGAGCTAGTTTGAAAAAGACATCAAGGAGGAAGGCATGAAGGAAATCATCAGCACCGACCAGGCCCCGAAGGCCATCGGTCCTTATTCCCAGGGAGTCAAGGCGGGAGGGTTCCTTTTCCTCTCCGGCGCCATTGCGCTCGACCCCGCCACCGGTGAGGTGGTGCAGGGGGGCATCGTGGCGGAAACCGAGCAGGTCATGAAGAACATCGGCGCGCTGCTCACGGCCGCGGGCCTGGGCTTCGAGGACGTGGTCAAGACCACCATCTACTTGGCTAGCATGGGGGATTTCGCGACGGTGAACGGCATCTACGGCGGCTACTTCCAGGAGAACCCGCCGGCCCGCAGCACCGTCGAGGTGAAAGGGTTGCCGCGCGGCGTCCTGGTGGAGATAGAGGTCACCGCTCTTTGCCGCTAGGGAAGGGGCAGACACAAATAAAGCCGCGGACGCTCAGAGCGCCGCGGCTTTAGGGACTGTGCGGAAGATCTTCTTAGAGAGCCTTGGTGACGTGACCGGAGCGGATGCAGCGGGTGCAGACCTTGATGCTCCTGACGGTACCGTTTTTCACGGCCTTGATCTTCTGCAGGTTCGGGCGCCAAATTTTGCTGGTCTTGTTGTTGGCGTGGCTAACGTTGTTCCCGAAGCTAGGGCCTTTACCGCAAATCTCGCATATTCTGGACATTTCTTTGTACCCTCCGGTGATTACTGAAGTCGCTACTAATAGCAGAATTACACAGCCGTTGCAAGCGAAAAGTGGCTGGGTTGCTGTTTTTTCAGGTGCTAAATCATGGCTTTATTGAAGGGGCTGATCTCCCTGTTGTTGCTGATACTGATCGTTCTGAGTGTTCTTTTCGTGGACTTCGTCTACAAGACCTTCTCCCTGACGCCGCGCGACGTGAAGAGTGACGCCATCGTGGTGTTGACCGGCGGGCGCGGCCGGGTGGAGGAGGGGGTGCGCTTGTACCGGGCCGGGCAGGGAAAGAAGCTGTTCCTGATCGGCGTCGATCCGTCCGTGAAGAAGCGCGAACTGTACCAGGGAGACGGGGCGGGGAACGTCTACCTTGAGCAGAATTCCCGCAACACCCTGGAGAACGCCATCTACGCGCGCGACCTGATCATGAAGCACAAGATGACCTCCATCAAGCTGATCACCTCGCGTTACCACATGAAGCGCTCCACCATCCTGTTCCGGAACGCGCTTCCCAAGGACGTGGCCATCTACCCGCACCCGGTCGACTCCAGCAACTTGAAAGAAGAGTGGTGGAGCCACCAGGGAAGCTTCAAGCTGCTGTTCTCCGAGTTCTACAAGTACTGCATCCTGCGCTTCTTCTTCATGTTCGCGCCGGGAGAGTTGAGGCCGATCCCTGGCAACAACTGAGGCGCCTCACACAAAGCCGCCAAGGCGCGAAGCATAGCAAGGCTAGAAACAATAACAGGGATAAAAGGGATAAAAGGGATGAAAACCAAGCATTGGTTTTGTTCCCCTGCATCTCCTTTATCCCTGTTTGTTTTTGCAGTCTTTCTTTGCGCCTTTGCGGCTTTGCGTGAGTCCGGTTTTACTCCGCCTTTTCCTCGATCCTCGGGAAGAGTGCCTCGGCCTTAGCGATGGCGGTGCCGGGCTTCAGGCCGCCCCAAGCGAGCCCTTCGGCGCTGGCTTCTTCCGGCCAACCCAGGCAGCACAGGCCTTTCTGCGCGGTCTTGGGCATGAAGGCGGACAGCAGCGTGTAGACCACCCTCTGGCTCTCCAGCATGTAGTACATGACGGTGGAGAGACGCTCGCGTTGCTCCGGATCCTTGGCCAGGGTCCACGGGGCGGTCTCGTCGATGTACTTGTTGCCGGCGGAGATCACTTCCCATATCGCCTGCAGCGCCCGGCTGAAGGCCAGCTCCTCGATGAAGTTGTCCACCTGCTCGATCATGGCCACTGTCTTTTCCCGGTACGCCTTGTCCAGCTCGGTCTCCTCGCCCGGCGTCTGCAGCACGCCGCCGAAGTACTTGCCCAGCATCGCGGTGGAGCGGTTCAAGAGGTTGCCCAAGTCGTTGGCCAGGTCCGAGTTGATGCGGTGAATGAGCGCCTGGTGCGAGAAGTCGCCGTCGAGACCGAAAGGAACCTCGCGCAGCAGGAAGTAGCGCACCGCGTCCACACCGTACTTGTCGATCAGCATGTTCGGCTCGACCACGTTCTGCAGGCTCTTGCTCATCTTCTGCCCCTCGACGGTCCACCAGCCGTGGGCGAACACCTTCTTCGGGATGGGGAGGCCGGCCGCCATCAGGAAGGTGGGCCAGTAGACGGTGTGGAAGCGCAGGATGTCCTTGCCGATCAGGTGCACGTCGCAGGGCCAGTACTTGTCGAAGTTGCCCCCCTCTTCGGGGTAGCCGAGCGCGGTGATGTAGTTGGTGAGGGCGTCGAACCAGACGTAGACCACGTGCTTGTCGTTGCCCGGGACCGGGATGCCCCACTGGAAGGTGGTGCGGGACACGGAGAGGTCACGCAGGCCCTCTTTCACGAAAGAGATGATCTCGTTTCTGCGGCTCTTGGGCTGGATGAAGTCCGGGTTAGCCTCGATGTGGGCCAGCAACTGGTCCTGGTACTTGCTCATCCTGAAGAAGTAGGACTCCTCCTTGAGCTTTTCGGTGGGACGGTTGCAGTCCGGGCACTTGAAGTCGATCAGTTGGGTCTCGGTCCAGAAGGTCTCGCACGGGGTGCAGTACCAGTCCTCGTACTCGCCGAGGTAGATGTCGCCCTTCTCCATGACCCGCTCGAATAGGACGGAAACGCCCTTCTTGTGCCGCTCCTGGGTGGTGCGGATGAAGTCGGTGTGGGAAATCTCCAGCTTCTCCCAGAGCGACTGGAAGCGCTTCATGACGCGGTCCGCCAGCTCCAGCGGGGTCTCGCCGGCGGTGGTGGCGGCTTTCTCGACCTTCTGCCCGTGCTCGTCGGTGCCGGTCAGGAAGAAGACGTCGAACCCCTTGAGCCGCTTGTAGCGGGCCAGCACGTCCGCGGCCAGGGTCGTGTAAGCGTGCCCTATGTGCGGGACGTCATTTACGTAGTAGATGGGGGTGGTGACGTAAAAAGCCGGTTTCATTGTGGTTTCTCCTTTTTTCTCTCCTTGACGTCGACGGGCCTGTTGCGGCGTTGCTTGCCGGGGCCCTGGGATTTCCCCTTGTCGCCCCCCTGCTGTTCACCTTTGCCCTGCGGCGGTTTCTTGATGCGATCACTGATGTTCTCGGGGGCGATGTCCTCCCCCTTCAGGGTCACCAGCGAATCGTCGGCCGTCTTCAGCGTGACCGTCTGCTCCAGTACGTTGACCTTGACCACCTCGCCGTCGTGGCAGCCGCACTGCACCCGCTTGCCGCACTTGGGAAGTCCCTTTCTGAGCGAGCAGTAGGTGTCGAACTCGTAGGAGAGGCAGCATAGCAGCCTGCCGCACTGCCCCGAGATCTTGCTCGGGTTGAGGGCCAAGTTCTGCTCCTTGGCCATCTTCACCGAAACCGGCTCGAACTCACGGAGGTACGAAGAGCAGCAGAGTTCGCGGCCGCAGATGCCGATGCCGCCGACCATCTTGGACTCGTCGCGGACGCCGATCTGGCGCATCTCGATGCGGGTGTGGAAGGCGTGGGCCAGGTCCTTGACCAGTTCGCGGAAGTCAACGCGGCCGTCGGCGGTGAAGTAGAAAATGGCCTTGGAGCCGTCGAAGAGGTACTCGACCTTGACGAGCTTCATGTCCATGCCCCGCTCCTTGATCCGGGCCAGGCAGAACTTGTGCGCCTCCTTCTCCTTCGCTGTGTTGGCGGCCAGTGTTGCCAGATCGGCCAGTTCCGCCAGGCGCTGCACCGGCTTGGTCCCCTCCGGGACCAGCGCGTCGTCCACTTCGATGGGACCCGCGACCACCTGTCCTATGCTTTTACCACGCTCGGTCTCCACGATGACCCGATCCCCAGCCTTGACGTTAGCCTTGCCGGCGCTGAAGTCGTAGAGCTTGCCCGCGGTGGTGAATTGAATCCTTACTATCTTTGCCAAAAATGCCTCCAAAGAGAAAAACAGGCTTGTGTCAACCTGTGGTTCGTGTGCCGGTACTGCTGAAAAGCGTTAAGCCTGTCTTACCGCTGCGCGAGGTGCATGAAGAAGACCTCCAGCGCGAGCCTCGCGTTCACGTTGCGAACGAGCATCCGGCGCAGGGTCACCAGTTGCTCGATTAGTTCGATGCTGACCGCCTCGGTGCAGCGCTCCGCCTCCCGGGCCACCAGGTGCGCGAGGTCCGAGTTAGCCAGGGCGTCCGGCGTGGAACGGTAGATGAGCACGTCCCGGAGAAAGGAGAGGAGCAGCTCCAGGAATCCCGGCAGCCCTTCCTTGTCCGCGGCAAGTTCCTCCGCCGTAGCGAACAGGGTGTTGATATCCTTCAGGTTCAGCGCGAAAACCCGCTCCAGGAAGCTGACTCTCCCCTCGATGACGCCGTCGCCGGCGATATCGAGCGCGCGGCTCAGGCTGCCGCCGGAAAGGGAAGCTGCCACCCGTGCCGTTTCCGCCGGGAACTGGTCCCGCACCAGCCGCTCCTCGATCGTGTCCGCCGGCAGCGGCTGGAAGTCCAGCGTCTGGCAACGGGAGAGGATGGTCTGCAGCACCGCGGAGCGCTCGGCGGTGATCAGGATCATGAGCGCGTTCCCCGGAGGCTCTTCCAGGGTCTTCAGCAGCGCGTTGCCCGAGGCGAGGTTCAGCTTCTCCGCGCCGTCGATGATGCACGCTTTCTTGGGCGCCTCGAAGGGGCGATAGGACAGCTCCTTCTGCAGTTCCCTGACCTGGTCGATCTTGATGAAGGCGCCGTCGGGCTCCAGGATGTGCAGGTCCGGGTGCTGGCCGCTGGCCACCTTACGGCAGGAGGGGCAGACACCGCAGGCGTCTTCCTTGCCGCAGAATACCGCCTGTATCATGGCCAGCGCGGTCTTTTTCTTGCCGCATCCCTCGATGCCGGAGAACAGATAGGCATGCGCCACCCGCTCCAGCGCGATGGACCGCTTCAGTACGGAGATAGCCCGATCCTGTCCGATGACGTCGGTGAAGGGCATCTAGCGTGCACCCTGCGGCAGCCGGTCCTTGAGGGCGGCCGTTACCAGCACCTCGGTGCGGGCCACGTCGCCGGAACCATCCACCACCACGAAACGCTCGGGGAAGGCCTGCGCCAGCGAGAGGTACCCCTCGCGCACCCGCTCGTGGAAACGTATCGACTCCAGTTCGAATCGTT
The DNA here is from genome assembly GCF_020179605.1 of Geomonas agri. Lineage (NCBI taxonomy): Bacteria > Pseudomonadati > Thermodesulfobacteriota > Desulfuromonadia > Geobacterales > Geobacteraceae > Geomonas > Geomonas agri. The sequence goes on along the minus strand of NZ_JAINZO010000001.1, from coordinate 2,401,124 downwards.
CCTCGCGTGCGCCGGTGGTGGCCTCGATGCGGGACAGGGCGCGGGAGAGGCCGACCTGGACCGGGCAGTCGATGAGCACGGTGAGGTCGGGTTGGACACCGCCGGTGGCAAGTGCGTTCAACTGGCGGATCACGTCGAGGTCGAGCTCCCTGCCGTGCCCCTGGTAGGCAACGGTGGCGTCGGTAAACCGGTCGCAGAGCACCGTTTCGCCCCGCTCCAACGCCGGGACGATCACCTCCTGGACGTGCTGGGCGCGTGCCGCCGCATAGAGCAGCAGTTCGGCAAGCGGTGTGATGGCACTGTTCTTCGCGTCAAGCAGGATCGCGCGCATCTGGTCCGCGATGGGACATCCCCCCGGTTCGCGGGTGGCGACCACCTTCTCTCCGGCTGCCTCCAGACGCTCCTTCAGGAGCCTCATCTGGGTGGTTTTGCCGCACCCCTCAACGCCTTCAAATGTAATGAAAAAGCCCATGGCTATGGTCTCATGATCCCCTATAAAATCACTGAATTATATGGGAGGGGTGATTATTATGCAAGATTTAAATGCCCCCGCGAAGGCCTGTGGCGCAAGGCCTGGCCGCCACTGGTGCCGGTTTACGGGACCCCGTCAGGTACGGCCGCTGCCGTTGCGGCGCAACTGCCGTGGAGAACCCTATTGCCATGCCGTCACCCTTTGTCTATATTTGCCTCAAATTAAGGACAGGTACGGGCACTTATCATGAACCAAAAGCAGGACGATACCCTGGCGGGGCTCGAGGCGCGCATCAAGTACCGGTTCAGCAATCCCGAGTTGCTGCAGGAGGCGCTTACTCATCGCACCTACGTCAACGAGGCGGGCGGCAAGGACAACCAGCGCCTGGAGTTTTTTGGGGACGCGGTGCTCGATTTCCTGCTCTCCGATCTCTTGCTGCGGCGCTTCCCGGAAAGTCGCGAGGGGGAGTTGACCAAGATGCGGGCGGCACTGGTGGACGAGGTGAGCCTGGGGCGCATCGCGGCGGAGCTGGAGCTGGGGGCGTCGTTGCGCCTTGGCCGCGGCGAGGAAAAGGGTGGGGGGCGCAACAAGCGTTCGCTTTTGGCCGACGCTTTGGAGGCCCTGCTCGCCGCGCTCTACCTGGACGGCGGCATTGAGGCGGCGCGGCGCTTGGTGCACGACCTGTTCGAGCCCTTACTCGACGCTCCGGAGCTGCTCTCGGGGCGGGACGCTAAGACCGAACTGCAGGAGCAGGCAAGAAACCTGCGCCGGGAGCTGCCGCGCTACCAGTTGAAAGACGCCACCGGTCCCGACCACGACCGCCGCTTCACCGTCGAGGTGTACCTGGGCGAGGAATTGATGGGGGAGGGGGTGGGCAGAACCAAGAAGGAAGCTGAACAGGATGCCGCTCGCGCCGCGACGCTGCTCCTCAAGGGGGAGCGTTGAGACCGCTGCTGGTCCCCTTTTTCATCTCCCACCAGGGGTGCCCGCACCGCTGCGTCTTCTGCGACCAAGAGCGCGTCGCCGGCGCGGCAGGGGCACTGCCCACCGCCCGGCAAATGCTGGGGCGTATCGAGGAGTACCACCTGGGGGCACCGGCACGGCAACTGGAAGTCGCCTTTTACGGCGGCACCTTCACCGCGCTGCCGCGCCGGGACCAGGAGAGCTTGCTCTTTCCCTTGCAACCCCTTTTGCACGCCGGCATCCTGCAGTCCGTGCGGCTCTCCACCCGCCCCGACGCCATCGACCCGGACACAGCGCGCTTCCTCAAACAGTGTGGCGTGACCACGGTAGAACTGGGTGTGCAGTCGCTTGACCCCGAGGTGCTCATGCTGTCGGGACGCGGCCACGGCGCAAGCGAGGTGGAGCTGTCGGTTGCAAGCCTCAAGGAGGCCGGCATCGAGGTTGGCATCCAGCTCATGCCGGGCCTTCCCGGTGACACTCCGCAACGCTCGCTGGACACGCTGCGACGCGCCCTCGACCTGGCGCCCGCCTTTCTGCGCATCTATCCCACCCTGGTCATCGACGGGACCGAACTGGCGCTGCGCTACCGCGCGGGAAGCTACCAGCCCCTATCCCTCGCCGAGGCCGTGACCCTGTGCAAGGAGATGCTGGCGGCAGCCGGGCAGGCGGGGATCCCGGTGATCCGCTTCGGACTGCAGCCCACTTCCGAGCTCGACTCCCCCGGCGTGGTGCTGGCGGGCCCCTACCATCCCGCTTTCGGACAGTTGGTCGAGTCCGAACTCTGCTTCGACCGCATGTGCGAGCTGCTCGCGGATGTCCCGGCCGGAAGCACGGTCACCTTCGGCGCCCCGGCGGGCCGCGTGTCCGACCTGGTGGGGCAGAAAAGGGCCAACCTGCAGCGGTTGGCAACCCGCTACGGCGTCGCGGCGACGGTTCGCGAGGACGCCAAACTCTCCCCCGATGTCATTTCCCTGCAGTGGGACGGGCTCAGCCGGCACGCCCGCCTGTTCTGAGTCGTATCCCCGCCACTAGGCAGAACGCCGGTTCGAGGTATACTGTGTCGGTGCGCCTTACACCGGTGCGGACGCAAAGAACGCTTTCCTTGCCGTACCAATTCCCGTATGTTGTAGAGCTTCGATTACCGCAACAAGAGCCAGGAGGGCATTAAGAAGATGTCTGAAAAGATATTCCGTTCGGGTTTCGTCTCCATCGTGGGACGGCCGAACGTAGGTAAATCCACGCTGTTGAACCGTATCCTGGGTGAGAAGCTGATGATCACCTCGGACAAGCCGCAGACCACTCGCAACCAGATCAAGGGGATCCACAACGTGCCGGGGGGGCAGATCGTCTTCCTGGACACCCCGGGTATCCACCGGGCCAAAACCCGCTTGAACAAGTTCATGGTCGAGGAGGCGCTCTCCTCGGTGCAGGGGGTGGACCTGATCCTGTTCCTGGTTGACGGCGCTTTCGATCCCGAGAAAGAAGCGGGCATGATCAAGGAGGTCCTCTCGGGCGTCGAGTCCCCGGTGATCCTGGTGCTGAACAAGATCGACCTCATTCCCAAGGGGGATCTGTTGGGGCGCATGGCCGCCTATGGGGAAACCTACCCCTTCAAGGAGATTATCCCGGTGTCGGCCGCTTCCGGCGACGGAGTCGAGCAGCTGGTGCAGCTGGTGCACGGGCTGTTGCCCGAAGGGCCCTGCTACTTCCCGGACGACATCCTGACCGACGTGCCGGAGCGTTTTATCGTGGCAGAGATCATCCGCGAGAAGATCTTCCGGCTGACCCGCGACGAGGTCCCCTATTCGACGGCGGTGGTGGTGGACAGCTTTAAGGAGCGGGAGACCGGCGTGGTGGCGATTCAGGCCACCATCAACGTCGAGCGCGACTCCCAGAAAGGGATCATCATCGGGCGCAAGGGGGACATGCTCAAGAAGATCGGTTCCCAGGCGCGCCAGGAGATCGAGCGGCTCTTGGACACCAAGGTGTTCCTGGAACTGTTCGTACGGGTGAGCGGCGAGTGGAGCGACAACAGCCGCATGCTCAAGGAGTTCGGCTACGACTCGTAGCCACGTCGGGACACCGCGTCGGCCTCCTCATGAGTAGTTGCTTGCATTGTATTAGATTGTTTGATACTATAACATTGTTTTTTATTTTTCATCTGTGTCTCTGAGTGGTGGTCTCGTTTCTCACGTGATTTCTGCGGGTTTTTTGTAGATAGCTGTTTTAAAATATCGCGTATACATTAACATAGTTTTTTTTGACATAAGTCATATCGGATAGTAAGGTTCTGCCCTATTTTCCTGGAACCATACGTAAACACGCAAGGAGACGACACTATGGCATTAAGAAAGTATGCCGGCTACGCCTGGAACCTGGTCAGTCTGGTCGGCATGATCCTGGCCGTCACCGCGACGGGCCTGATCATCGGCTTCCTCTCTTACGAGGGGATCACCGGCGTCGAGAAGCCGTACCTCGGTCTGATGACCTACTTCCTCTTCCCGGGCATGCTCATCGTGGGCCTCATTCTGGTCCCGCTGGGCGCCTACATCGTCAGGGAAAAGAGGCGCAGGCATCCCGACGTGGAAATCCCGCCGTTCCCGCGGGTGGACTTCAACGACGCGCATAAGCGCCATCTGTTCCTCTTCTTCGTTGTCGCCAGCATCGGCTTCGTACTCATCGTCTCTGTAGCCTCCCTGAAAGGGTACGAGTTCACCGAGTCGACCACCTTCTGCGGCGAGCTCTGCCACCAGGTCATGGAGCCCGAGCACGTCGCCTGGGCCAACTCGCCGCACGCCAAGGTGAAATGCGTCGAGTGCCACGTCGGCCCTGGCGCCGCTTGGTACGTCAAGGCCAAGATCTCCGGCATGAGGCAGCTCTATGCCGTCGCGACCCACACCTATCCGGAAACCATTGAAACGCCGATCGACAACTTGCGTCCGGCGCGCGACACCTGCGAGCACTGCCACTGGCCGGAGAAATTCTACGCCGGGCGCCAGAAGGTGTTCTACCACTACGCTCCCAACGAGGAGAACACGCCGCGTGAGATCAACATGCTGATCAACATCGGCGGGACCCCGAAGAGCGAGCACCACAAGGGCATCCACTGGCACATCGGCCAGGAAGTTTCCTACATCGCGCTGGACCGTCAGCGCATGAGCATCCCGTACATCGCGGTCAAGGAGAAGGACGGCACTGTCACCGAGTACATGGACACCGAGAAGCCGCTCTCCAAGGCTGACGTCGCCAAGGCCCAGAAACGCGTCATGGACTGCCTCGATTGCCACAACCGTCCGGCTCACGTCTACCGTTCCCCGGGTGTCGAGATGGACGAGGCCTTCGCGGCCAAGCGTATCGACCAGGGACTGCCGTACCTGAAGAAGACTGCGGTGGAGATCCTGACCAGGCCCTACAAGAACAAGGAAGAGGCCAAAGCGACCATCGCCAAGGAACTCCCTGAGTACTACAACAAGAATTACCCGCAGGTCGCCAAGGCCAAGGCGAAGGAGCTTGCCCACGCCGTGACCGTGGTGCAGGACATCTACAACAGGAACTTCTTCCCGGCCATGAAGGTCTCCTGGAACACCTACCCGAACCACATCGGGCACTTCTACACCCCGGGGTGCTTCCGCTGCCACGACGGCAAGCATAAGACCGCGGCGGGCAAGGTGATCTCCAAGGACTGCAACATGTGCCACACCGTGCTGGGGCAGAAGCAGGAGAACATCCCGGTGACCAGCGCACCGGTGAAACAGTTCGTCCATCCGGTCGATATCGGTGACGAGCTCTTCAAGGCGAACTGCAGCGACTGCCACTCGGCAGGCGGCCAGGACGTCCCCGGCGGCGAGAAGCACGCCAAGAAGTAACAGCGACAACAAAAAGCCCCCGGAATACTCCGGGGGCTTTTTTGTTTCAGCGGGGGGATTGAGCCAGTGTGAGTTGCCGTGAGGAGTTGCCGGGAATTGCCAGGAACTACCGGTAATTCGTGGGAACTGATGGGGATGTTGCTCACTAGCGATGCCTCTGCCCAGGCGTTCCCCACTTCGCTCGAAGGGGGGACTGGGGGACTTGCAGTTCAGCTGACAACCGAAGGGGGACCTCGTTAACCATACGGCAAATCCCCTCTGTCTCCCCTTTCGCACAGGGGAGGACGTGACGTAAGCTGTAGTGCTGGTTGCTAGATTTTCCGACGCCCACGGGATTTGCTGTAGAACCTTCTTTGTTGTCTAACGTGCCGCCAAACGAGCGGTACCATTCGCTTTTCCGACATTAACGGCGTTGCATCTTCATCTTAACGGTGCTATACCTTTCCGTGTTCTGCAATGGGGGTAACAGTCGATGTTGATGAAGGCTTCAGAAGTGGCCGCGCTGCTGCACCAGGACGAGAGCACGGTCGTCAAGTGGATCAAAAAGGAAAAGCTCCCCGCCACGCTGGTGCATGGCACCTACCAGATCAACAGGATCGACCTGCTGGAATGGGCGACCGAGCACGGCATCAAGGTGCCCCCGGAACTGTTCGAGGCGGTACAGGCGGACATAGATCTCCCTTCCCTGGCCCAGGCCCTGGAGGCCGGCGGCATTCACTGCGGCGTCCCCGGCGACGACAAGCTCTCCGTGCTGCGCAACGTGGTGAACCTGCTGGAACTTCCGTCACAGGTTGATCCCGAGTTCCTGCTCCAGGTGCTCCTCGCCCGCGAGGCCTTGGGCACCACTGCGGTAGGCGACGGCATCGCCATTCCCCACGTCCGCAACCCGATCCTGCTGCAGACCAAGCCGAAGCCCGCGGTCTCGCTCTGTTTCTTGGAACACCCCATCGACTTCGGTGCGCTGGACGGCATCCCGGTGCGCATCCTGTTCCTGATCACCAGCCCAACCGTAAAGGTGCACCTGCACCTCCTGTCCCGACTCGCCTACGCCCTGCACGACCAGGGATTTCGGGGCATCCTCAATAACGCCTGTGATCCCGCGGCCATCATGGATGCCGCCCGGCGCTGCGAGCGCGGCAAGAGGAGCTGATCATGACCTTCTCCGGCGAGCCTGCGACTTCTCTTGGACTGTTGTTGCTCGCCGTTTGCTGCCAGGCTGCCTCCGGGCTGCCGCTGTTGCTGGCCAAAGGATCGAGCCTCGCCCAGCGCGCCGGCGTCGCCCTCATGGTCATGGCATCGCTGGCCGGTTGTGCCGGTGCCCTCGGTGCGGTCTTCTTCCCCGTCCCCGGAACCTGGCTCCTTCCCTCAGGGCTCCCTTTCGGTGGGCTCGAGATAGGCGTCGATGCACTGTCCGCACTCTTTCTTCTCCCCATTTTCATCGTCACCGGCTGCTGCGCCGTCTACGGCGCCGGCTATTGGCCGGTGGCGCAGCACCCGGAACACGGCGGTAAGCTTGCGTTCTTCCTGGGACTACTGTCCGCGGCCCTCACCGTGGTGCTGGTGGCCAGAAGCACCATGCTCTTCTTGATGGGGTGGGAAGTGATGGCCCTAGCCGCCTACTTCGCCCTTACCACCGAGGACGAAAAGCAGGAGGTGCGCGAGGCCGGGGTGCTCTACCTGATCACCGCCCACCTCGGGGCCCTGGCGCTCTTCGCCACTTTCTCGCTCCTCAACGCCGCCACCGGCGCCTACCTGTTTCCCGCTCCCGGCTCCCTCTCTGCCGCAGGCCCCATGGCCACGGCCATTTTTCTCACCGCCCTATTCGGTTTTGGGATGAAAGCGGGCGTGATGCCGCTGCACATCTGGCTCCCCTCGGCCCACGCCAACGCCCCCAGCCACGTCTCCGCGATTCTCTCCGGCGTGGTGCTGAAAACCGGGATCTACGGGATGATGCGCGTCTTCTCCGCTTTCAACGATCCGCCGCTGTGGTGGGGCGCCGTGGTACTGGTGCTGGGATGCATCTCCGCCGTGCTCGGGGTCGCCTACGCCATCGGGCAGCACGACCTGAAGCGGCTTCTGGCCTACCACAGCATCGAGAACATCGGCATCATCCTGATCGGTCTCGGCATGGCGCTGATCGGCGCCAACCAGGGGTGGGAGGCGCTGGTTGCGCTCGGGATGGCGGGGGCGCTCCTGCATGTCGTGAATCATGCTCTGTTCAAGGCACTGCTATTTCTTTCCGCCGGTTCCGTGATCCATGCCACCGGTACCAGGGAGATCGACCTAATGGGGGGCGTGGCGCGCCGGTTGCCCAAGACCGCCCTTCTTTTCCTGGTCGGCGCCGTCGCCATCTGCGGCCTTCCCCCTTTGAACGGCTTCGTCAGCGAACTGATGATCTACCTGGGAGCCTTCAACTCCATCGGTGCTGCCGTCGGCCTGGGGCCGTCGCTGCCGGCGCTGGCGGCGCCGGTGCTGGCACTGGTGGGAGGGCTGGCGGTGGCCTGCTTCGTCAAGGTGTACGGGGTGGTGTTCCTGGGGGCGCCGCGCTCGCCGGAACACGAGGGGGGGCATGAGGCGGGTATCGGCATGCTGGCCCCAATGGGGGTAATCGCCGCGTGCTGTGCCCTGATCGGGCTGGCGCCGGGGCTGGTGGTCCCGGTCCTGAACGGCGCCCTGCACGAGTACGGCCGTGCGCTCGAGTTGCAGCAAGGGATCGCGAACCACGTTCCCTTCGTTTGGATATCGATCCTCGGGGTAGCCATGATCCTGCTGCTGGTGGTTATGTGGATCTTCTTCGCCAGGCGTGCCGCCCGTTTATCGGTCCCTGTCGCGCCGACCTGGGGGTGCGGCTACCTCAGACCGACGCCGCGGATGCAGTACACGGCCTCCTCTTTCGGGGCCATCCTGGTAGGGTGGTTCGCGCTGGTGCTCCGTCCCGTGCTGCATCGCGAAGAGGTTAAGGAGCTTTTCCCGGGGCACGCGAGTCACGAGAGTCACGTTCCGGAGACAGTGCTTGAGAAGGGGTATCTTCCTTTTCTCGAGTACCTGTTCGAGAAGGCCCAGCCAGTGCGCCGCCTGCAGCATGGCAAGCTGAACATCTACATCTTCTACACCTTCGTGACCTTGGTGCTACTGCTCGCCATCACCAGCGGGTAGCGGTTTTTCCTCTTGTTAACAACAAGGCGGGCGAATTAGTTATTCGCCCGCCTTTGTTTTGCCTTTAGAACCTAAAGCTTAAAACCTGGAAACTAGAACGTTGAACGTTCTTTGCCTTTTAGTGCGTCTCCTTAAAGACCGGCATTACCTTGTTCAGCACGTAGAAGATGCAGAAGGGAACCACCGCCACGATCATGGCGCCGAAAAATCCTTCCTTTAGTGTCTCCATGCTGTCCGGCCATATCGGCAGGACGTAGTGCATGAATCCCGAGAATGAAGACGAGAAGGCCTGCCCGCCGATGACGACGTTCCAGCGCATCATGAAGACACCCACCAGTACCAGCATGGTCCCCACCGCAGCCCGGCGGATGGTCAGTCCCGGGATCATGAACAACACGAAGGGGACGAGGTTGCCCAGTCCGTACTGAATCACGAAGATGTTCACGAAATCCCGCTCGTAGATGACGCTCCTGAGGATGTCCCACGATTTCACCGCCGTGTATCCCCTGAAGATCAGGTCCAAAAGCTCCAGCGTGATGGCCGCCACCATGAACATGAGCAGGTAGCGCGAGGTCATCGCGACCACATGGGCTTCCGCACTCTTCAGCTCCTCCATCGAGGGGAGCTCGGGGTGGGCGAGCCGGTGCCGCCGTGCCAGCTGCTTCCTGATCTCCATGGTGAGGATGTAGGTCAGGATGCAGAGGGCGATGCCGGAGACGACCGCGGAACAGATGAAGATGACCGGCATGAGCGGGGTCATCCAGAGCGCGTTCGCCTTGACTGAGCCGAAGATGAAGCCGGCGTAGCCGTGCAGGAAGCAGGCGACCGGGATGCCGGCGGCGGCGAGCTTCTTGACCGCGCGCTCGTCGGCCTCGAGCGCCTCGTGCGAGACATCCCAGGCTCCGAGCGTCAGCACGCTAAACAGGACATACTGCCCTTGCTGCAGCGCCGTGCGCCCCTCGACTCTCTTCAGCGCCAGCGCGGTCTCCACGAAGTGCTTGCGGAACACGAACCAGAGTTCCGAGGCGACGATCATGCCGTAGGTGCTGAATACGATGCCGAAGGCGGCGATGGCCGAAGTGAAGTGCGGCGTCATCATCACCTCGATGCCGCGCAGCGGCTGCTGCAGGTGCATCAGAAGCGGCAGCATGGCGACCGGCAGCAGCGCGAAGGAAAACACCAGCGAGAAACGCGCGATCCCCTTCAACTGCTTCACGCCGAAGACGTGGTACAGCGAGGAGAGCACGAAAGCGCCGGCGACCAGGCCGGTCATGAAGGGGTACATGACGATCTGGATGGTCCAGTAGATGTACTCGTTGGGGTAGGTGAAAAACTCTTTTATGGTCCAGGCTTCTCCGTGCACCATGGCTATTTCACCTCCTTGGAAAGGCCGAGGTAGAAGACCTGCGGCTTGGTGCCGTACTCTTCCTTGAGTACGTTGACGCGCTCGGTCATGATGACCTTGGTTACCGGGTCTTCGGGGTCCCTGAGGTTCCCCACGCGGCGCGCCCCGAAGGCGCAGCTGTCGACGCAGGCGGTCTGCATCCCCTTGGTGATGCGGTGGTAGCAGAAGTTGCACTTCTCGGCAACGTGGAACACCGGATGGAAGAAACGCACCCCGTAGGGGCATCCCATGATGCAGTAGCCGCAGCCGATGCACCAGCTCCGGTCGACCAGCACCACGCCGTCCGCCGTCTGGTAGGTGGCGCCCACGGGGCAAACCTGGACGCAGGGCGGGTTGTCGCACTGGTTACAGAGTTTGGGCACGAAGAAGGCCTTATCGATGTCGTCGTCCTTGATTTCCTCCAGCTTGCCGTGGCCGATGTCGATCCCTTTGTTGGGGAAGCCGTCACGCGCCCCCTTAGGCGAGTCGATGTGCGTCTTGCCGTCGTTGGTCACGACGTAGCGCTCCACCCAGGTGCGGGTCACGTTGGCGTCGTAGGGGACCTCGTTCTCGACCTTGCACCCCTTGACGCAGAAGCCGCACCCCACGCATTTGCGGGTATCGACCAGGAAGACCCAGCGCGGCCCCTTCTGGTCCTTCTCGGCCAGCAGCCGCTTGGGATCAAACAGTTCCAGGCACGAGAGCGGGATCGCCAGTCCCCCCGCGATGAGGAGAGATTTCTTGCAGAAGGATCGTCTCGAAATCATTTCTTGTGCCCCTCCTTCCTGGGATCGTGCGGCCAGTGGCAGGTGACGCAGTCCAGGCCGACGTTGTGGGTCTTGGGATCGATCCCCTTCATGATGCCGCGGCCGCTGTTGGGGTAGGGGAGACGGGTGTGACAGCGGGCGCAGAGTTCGCGGCTGCGGTCGATGGTCAGCGACTTGGGATCGTCCGGGTGATTGAGGGCGGGGCCGTGACAGTTCTCGCAGTTGATGTTGCGATGTGGCGACTCCTTCATCTCATCGTACTTGTCGGGATGGCAATCCTTGCAAAAGGCCGCGGTCTTGTACTTCACCTTCACATCTTTCCACTGCTGCTCGTTGCCGGCGCGGTGCCAGCCGTACATGTACCCCCTGGCGCCGATCCCGAAGTCCGCCGGGACCAGGACCTTGCGGACAACCAGCACCAGGGCGATCACCACCAGCACCACATAAAGCGGGCGCCAAACATGACTCTTCACGGACTCCCTCCTTTCACCCAGATGTATCATTTCTCGACAGCGTGGGGAAAAACGTCGCGCTGTCTCGCTTTGTATAACAATGTTCGAACAAAAAGCGGAGCTAGTGTTTAATGATAGCGGCAACCCGCTTGAAAACAAGGCACTTCGCCGGTATTGTTGTTTTATATCCTCCTGTAGAACATTAAAAATCTTTTTTTGACAAATCCATTTTCAGGGAGTATGGTGAGGTCCCTGTCGCCCCCTGTAAACAGTATCGACACGCTGTCGTTACAGTTGAATGGAAAAGCGGCAGCTGTGGCAGCTTTGCTCCCCTTCTGCGTCGCCGGCATCCCCGGTTGCGCTGGAGGTTGAAACTCGATGGGCAGATGACGATCCGTTCCTGGTTCGAAAGGGTGGGTTATGTTGTTTTTTGACATGATGCGGGACCCGGCTTTCCTGGTCCTTTGCGCAATAGCTCTAGCCGGCTGTTCAGGGCTTCCCGGTCTCGTGTTGCGAGACGGGACACTCGGACAACGGCTGGCCTCGGTAGCCGCGCTAGCCAGCTCACTTCTCGCGCTACCGTCTCTTCTCTACCTGTTGCTCGGGGGAGGAGAAGCAAGCTTCCTTCTGAACTGGAACCTCCCTTTCGGCCCCTGCGAAGTCGCCCTCGACCCTCTCTCTCTATTCTTTCTGATCCCCATCTTCCTGGTGTTCCCCGCCGGCTCCCTCTACGCCCTCGGTTACTGGCCCGCCGCCTCGCACAGCTCCCAACGAAGTGTCACCTTTTTCTACGGTCTGCTGGCGTGCGCCATGGCGCTGGTGGTGGTGTCGCGTAACGGCGCCCTGTTCGTGATGGCGTGGGAAATCATGGCGCTTTCCGGCTACTTCCTGCTGGTGGCGGAGCATCGCGAGGGTGAGGTGCGCGGCGCGGGGACGGTGTACTTGGTGGCGAGCCACCTGGGTGGGGCGGCACTCCTGTTCCTGTTCGCCTCGCTGTTCATGATCACCGGCGGCTTCGGCTTTCCCGCTGCCGGTTCGCTCGCGGTGGGGGCGGGCTTGGCCGGCACGCTCTTCTGGCTTGCTTTGGCGGGGTTTGGCTCCAAAGCAGGGCTCATGCCGCTGCACTTGTGGCTCCCGTCTGCCCACGCCAACGCGCCGAGCCACGTCTCGGCGCTTCTCTCCGGCGTCATGTTGAAGATCGGGGTGTACGGCATCCTGCGCGTGGTCTCGTTCTTCCCGGAGCGCCCGCTCTGGTGGGGCGGGGTGCTCATCGGCGCTGGACTCAGCTCCGCCGTGATGGGGATCTGCGTCGCCTCGGCTCAGAAGGACATCAAGCGGCTTTTGGCCTACAGCAGCATCGAAAACCTGGGCATCATCTGCGCCGGTATCGGCATGTTCCTCGTCGGGCAGGGGACTGGCAACGAGCGGCTCGCTTTCCTGGGGCTTGCCGGTGCCCTGTTCCACGTGCTGAACCACGCCATCTTCAAGCCGCTGCTCTTTTTCTGCGCCGGCAGTGTCATGCACGCCGCCGGCACCCGCGACCTTGACCGGATGGGCGGGCTGGCGCGCCGGCTCCCCTACACCGCCTTCTTCACCCTGTGCGGCGCCATCGCCATCTGCGGCCTCCCCCCCTTCAACGGCTTCGCCAGCGAGATGCTCCTCTACCTCGGGTTCTTCGGCGAGGCCCGCGCCGGGCAACCTTTCCTGGCCCTTGGCGCGCCGGTGCTGGCCCTGGTCGGGGGCGTCGCGGTGATCTCCTTCGTGAAACTCTACGGCATCGCCTTTTTGGGGGAGCCTCGAACAGCCGAGGCTGCCGGTGCCCACGAGGCGAGCGGCACCATGCTCGCCCCTATCGCCCTGCTCGCCTGCCTCGCCCTTACCGGCGGCCTTTTCCCGCAGCTCTTCCTGGCGCTGGTGCGGCCGGCCATCCGGGGGCTGGCCCCCGACCTGGCCCACGCCGCGGTGCTCCCGATTGCGCCGGTCTGGTTCGCGCTGGCGGGAGGCTCAGTCATCTGCCTCGCCACGGCCCTGTTCCTGTTCCTGAAGGCGAAGACCCGTGGGTGCACCGCTGCCGCCTCCACCTGGGGCTGTGGCTATCTCCGGCCGTCGCCGCGTATCCAGTACACCGGCAGCTCCTTCGGCGCCTTCTTTTCCTCTCTTTCGGGGTCGTTGATCCGCACCCGAATCACCATGGGGGCCGTGACCGGCCTCACCCCGGCTACCGTGCGGTTGAGTTACCATCCCGAGGAGACCCTGCTGCACCGGGTGGTGCTGCCGGTGCTGAACGTGCTCGGCGTCGGCTGCGCCTTCGTGCGGAGACTGCAGCACGGCGAGGTGCAGATCTATATTCTCTATATCTTCGTGACGCTGATGCTGCTTTTGTTGTGGGTGCATTAGAGGGGCACAGGAGTTGGACATGATCGACACAATCTTCCACGTGGTACTGGTGCTGGCCATGCCGCCGCTGTTGCTGGGGGTGATCGGCAAGACCAAGGCGGCCTTCGCCGGGCGGGTGGGTGCTCCTTTCCTGCAGCCCTACTACGACATGGGACGGCTCATGAAAAAGGGGATCGTCCTCTCCGACAGCACCACCTGGATCTTCCGGGCCGGGCCGGTGGTGACGCTGGCGGCCACCCTGTTCGCGGCGCTCCTGGTGCCGCTCGGCAAACACCCGGCGCCCATCTCCTTCGAAGGGGACATGATCCTGTTCGCCTACCTCTTCGCCCTGGGTCGCTTCTTCACCACGACGGCGGCGCTCGACACCGCCTCCAGTTTCGAGGGGATGGGGGCGGCCCGCGAGGTGAGCTTCTCCTGCCTGGCCGAGCCGACGCTCTTCTTCGCCCTGATCACCCTGACCAGGCTCTCCGGGGCCATGAGCCTCACCCCGATGTTGCACCACGTGACGCTCCCGGTGTGGATGGGTACCGGCGCCTCGCTGATCCTGCTGCTGGCCGGCCTGTTCGTCGTGCTTTTGGCGGAGAACTGCCGCATCCCCTTCGACGACCCCAACACCCACCTCGAGCTCACCATGATCCACGAGGTGATGGTGCTGGACCACAGTGGTCCCTATTTCTGCTGCGTCCTCTACGGCGCCGCGTTGAAGCTCTACCTCCTGGGCGCGCTCTTCGTGAACATCGCGCTTCCTTTCGCCTCGGGTAACGCCTACGTGGATTGGGTGGTGTTCGCGGGGGGGATGCTGCTCCTCGCCGTCGCCATCGGGGTGGTGGAGTCGGTGATGGCGCGCCTGAGGCTGATCCGCGTGCCGCAGCTCCTGGTCGCGGCCTTGATCCTGACCGCATTCTCCCTGGTTCTGGTTGTGAGGTGACCATATGAATTCCCTGGCCGACCAGCTGCTGGTTCTCTGTCTCTTGATCAATTTCGCCGTCCTGGGCACCAGCCGGCTCGCCTTCTCGGTGCGTTGTGTGGCGGTGCAGGGGGTGCTGCTCGGCACGCTCCCGGCGCTGGTGCACCCCTTCTCCTGGCACGTCAGCTTCATCGTGGTGAGCATCATCCTGGTCAAGGGGGGGCTGATCCCGGTCCTGATCATCCGCGCCATCAAGAAGGCGGAGATCGAGCGCGAGTTCTCTCCGTTCATCGGCTACATCCCGTCGCTGGTTCTGGGGGCGCTCTTCACCTCGCTCGCCTTCATCTTCGCGGCCAAACTCCCGCTCGCCCCGGAGCACGAGGGGCTCCTGATCGTGCCGGCGGCCGCCGCTACCCTCATGAGCGGCTTTCTGGTGCTCATGGGGAGACGCAAGGCGATCTCGCAGGTTCTGGGCTACCTGCTCATGGAAAACGGCATCTTCCTGTTCGGCCTTCTTCTGGCCGACGCCATGCCGGTCATGGTGGAGGCCGGGGCGCTCCTCGACCTCCTGGTCGGTATCTTCGTCATGGGGATCGTCATCAACCACATCAGCCGCGAATTCTCGAGCATCGACACCTCGAGACTCTCCGCGCTGAGGGAGGAATAGCGACATGTTGTGGGCCCTGGTCCTGCTTCCGCTTCTCGGCGCCGCGCTCTCCTGGCTTGTCCCGGACAACCGCCGGCGCGTCTGGGTGCTCCCCGTTTTCTCGCTGGCGCACCTCGCCGTGAGCGCCGGGCTCCTCGTGCACACCCCGCCACCGTCCCCGGCGGGATGGATCTGGCTCGATTCCTTGGGCAAGCTCGTGCTCATGGCCAACAGCGTGCTGTTCACGATCTGCTCCCTCTACGCGGTCGGCTACCTGAGCTATCGCCTCAAGCGCCCCAATCGGATCCTGTGCGCCTCGCTGCTGGTCTGCCTTTCCGCGACCTCGCTGGTGGTCATCTCGCAGCACCTGGGGCTTTTGTGGATCGCACTGGAGGCCACCACCCTGACCATGGCGCCGCTCATCTACTTCAACCACAACGCCCGCTCCATCGAGGCCACCTGGAAGTACCTCCTGATCTGCTCGGTCGGTATCGCCATCGCCCTCTTGGGGTTGTTCTTCCTGGCCTACTCCACCATCGTTGCCAAGCAGGAGGTGAGCCTCCTCCTCCCGGCCCTGATCCGGGACGCGGCGGCGCTGCACCCGGGGTGGCGCCATGCCGCTTTCATCTTCCTGCTGGTCGGCTTCGGCTCAAAGATGGGGCTCGCCCCTCTGCACACCTGGAAGCCCGACGCCTACGGTGAGGCGCCCGGCCTGGTCGGCGCCCTCTTGGCCGGGGGGCTGGTCAACTGCGCCCTGCTGGCGCTGTTGCGTGTGTACCAGGTAGCGGCCGCCTCGACAGAAGGGGCGCTCTTCCAGCAGGTGCTCCTCACCATGGGGCTCGTCTCCATGGCCTTCGCCGCCGTCTTCATGGCGCGCCAGAGCGACTTCAAGCGCATGCTTGCCTACTCAAGCGTCGAGCACGTCGGCATCATTGCGGTGGCGTTGGGGCTGGGGAAGGGGGCACTCTTCGCCGGGCTTTTGCACATGATCAACAACTCCCTCACCAAGGGGGTGCTCTTTCTCGCCTGCGGTAACATCCACCGCGCCTTCAACTCCAAGAGCACCCAGTTTGTGCGCGGAGCCCTCCGTCGTACACCCTGGTCGGCGGCGCTCTTTCTCGCTGCCTTCCTTGCCATCACCGGGTCGCCCCCTTTCGCCCCCTTCGTCAGCGAGTTCCTGATTGTCTCTTCCGCCTTCGGGCAGGGGAACCACTGGACCGGCGGGCTATTCCTCCTCTTCCTGGCGCTGATCTTCATCGGCATGGCCTCCACCGTGCTCCCTGTGGTCCTGGGCGAGGTGCCGCCGGACCTGGAGCGGACCCGCTACCGGGATGCGGTCCCCACGGTGTTGCCCCCCTTGGTCCTGATGGGGCTCGTCCTGGTGCTGGGGCTGTGGATCCCGACGCCGCTGCAGGACCTCTTGCGCGACGCAGCGCGGCTTTTGGGAGGTGAGGCATGAGCCCGGCCATGGTCTTCACCCAGAACGGCGGCGTGCTGCCGCGCCGCGAGATTCCGCGCCACGCGCCCGAACGCTTCGCCCAAGCCCTGCTCTCCGCCCTTGCCGGCGGCTGGCGTGTGGTCTCCTACTTCGGCATGCAGGAGGAGGACGGCGTTTGCCTGTTCTGCCTCCTTTCCTTCAAGAGCCACGCCTCCATAGGCGTCATGAGCACCCTGGTCACCGGCAAAAGCTTCTACTCGCTGGTCGCTGACGCGCCGCAGTTGCACCTCTTCGAACGCGAGATCGCCGAGCAGTTCTTCCTGGACCTGGAGGGGCACCCCTGGCCCAAGCCGGTCCGCTTCGCCCCGGCGCTTGGCTCTCTCCCCGGCGAGATTCCCGAGGCACCCCCCACCATCGGCGTCATGGACTTCTACCGCGTGGAGGGTGAGGAGGTGCACGAGGTGGCCGTCGGCCCGGTCCATGCCGGTATCATCGAACCCGGCCATTTCCGCTTCCAGTGCTTCGGCGAGGAGGTGATGCACCTGGAGATCTCGCTTGGCTACCAGCACCGGGGCGTCGAGCGGATGATGCTGGGGCGCCCGGGCGAGCGCAAGCGCAAGCTGATGGAGACCGTGGCAGGGGACACCACCATCGGTCACGGCACCGCCTACGCCATGATACTCGAGGCGCTCACCGGGACGCGGGTGCCGGCCCGGGCCCAGGTAGTGCGCGGCATCGCCCTGGAACTCGAGCGGCTCGCCAACCACACCGGCGACCTGGGTGCCATCGCCGGCGATGTGGGCTACCTTCCCACCGCCTCGTTCTGCGGTAGGATCCGCGGTGATTTCCTTAACATGACCGCGGGGATCTGCGGCAGCCGCTTCGGCCGCGACCTGGTGCTCCCGGGAGGCGTGCGTTTCGACCTCGACGGCGAGGGGGCGCGCCAGCTTGCCGACCGGATCAAGGTGGCCCGTGACGAGGTGCACAACGCGATCGATCTCCTCTGGGATACGCCGTCGGTAATGGCACGGCTCGAGGGGACCGGCGTGGTGAGCGAGCAGACTGCGATCGAGCTGGGGCTGGTGGGACCTGCCGCTCGTGCCAGCGGCCTGAACCGGGACATCCGCCGCGACCATCCCTTCGGCATCTACAGCATGAGCCAGATCCCGGTGGAGACCGCCAGGAGCGGCGACGTCTACGCGCGGACCCTGGTGCGCTGGCTGGAGATCGAGAAGTCCCTCGACTTCATCGAGGAGCAACTCTCCCAGTTGCCCGGAGCGGCCTTGGCCAACCCGGTGCGCGAGGTGGCGGGGGACCAGCTCGCAATCGCGCTCACTGAAGGGTGGCGCGGCGAGATCTGCCACGTGGCACTCACCGATGCCAAGGGGAATTTCCAGCGCTACAAGGTGACCGACCCCTCCTTCCACAACTGGACCGGGCTCGCGTTGGCGCTGCGCGGTGGGCAGATCTCCGACTTCCCGCTGTGCAACAAGAGCTTCAACCTTTCCTACTGCGGGTTCGACCTGTAGGGGATCGACAGGAGTCGCATCATGATCAAGGCCATCCTCGCCCGCATCAAGCAGGGGCACCGCACCATGGCGTACCCGAAAGAGCCGCTGCCGCTGCCGGAGCGCTTCCGCGGCTACCCGGAGCTGAAAAGCTCCCTCTGCCCCCCGGACTGCAGTCTCTGCGCCGACGCCTGCCCAGTCGGGGCGGTGGGGTGCGGCAAGGGGCTCTCGGTCGACCTGGGCAAGTGCCTGTTCTGCGCAGAATGCGCCGACGCCTGCCCCAAGGGCGCCATCTCCTACGGCAACGATGCCCGCCTGGCCGTTAACCGGCGCGAGGACCTGGTGGTGCGGGAAGGGGAGGAGCGCAGGCTGGCCCAGGCGCTCGACGAGAAGATGCTGGCCCTGTTCGGCCGTTCGCTCAAGTTCCGCTCCGTGGTCGCCGGCGGCTGTAACGCCTGCGAGGCCGACAGCAACGTCCTCTCCACCATCGGCTGGGACATCGGGCGCTTCGGACTGCAGTTCGTCGCCAGCCCGCGCCACGCCGACGCCCTGTGGGTCACCGGCCCCGTCACCGAGAACATGCGCGAGGCGTTGCTGCAGACCTACCAGGCCATCCCCGCACCCAAGCTCGTCGTCGCCTGTGGCGCCTGCGCCATCAACGGCGGCCCCTTCATCGGCTCACCCGCGGCCCACGACGGGGTCGACCGCCTGCTGCCGGTCGACCTCTACATCCCGGGGTGTCCGCCCCACCCGGTGACCATCCTCGACGGACTGCTGCGCCTTCTGGACCGCATGGGCTGAACGGGCTTGCCTCCGAAAAGGCTTGCACTCCTGCGAAGTTTCGGTTATTCAGGAAGTTGCCGCTTTTTTGCCGCACCGAACCCGTAGCAGTCGAGTTCCCATGGACAACGCTCGCATGAGCCATGCGCCTACCGCGTCACCCCCCCCGTCACCACCGCCATCCGCGGACACTGTCCGGGTCTGGACTGTCACGCTCCTTGCTTTCCTGGTCGGCCTGTTCCTGTCCGGCTCCACCATGCTGCTGTTCGAGACCACGCGCCAGGACAGCCGCCGCCAGGCTGTCTCCGACCTCACCACCAACGCCGCCCACGACATCCAGGAGTACCTGAACCGCTCCATTTCCTCCACCTACGCCCTCGCCGCCGTGATCCGCCAGGGGAACGGACGCATCGATAACTTTCAGGAACTGGCCAGGGAGATGCTCGATCTCTACCCTGGGCTTTCCGCTCTGCAGCTGGTTCCCGGCGGCATCATCACCGAAATCGTCCCGTTGCAGGGGAACGAGAAGGCTATCGGCCTGAACCTCCTGGACAAGTCCCACGCCAACACAGAGGCCGTCGAGGCGTTGCGCCACGGTTCGCTCACCCTTGCTGGCCCGTTTCAACTGGTGCAGGGGGGACTCGCGCTCATGGGGCGGCTCCCGGTATACCTCAAGGGTTCCGACGGGCAGAAACAGTTCTGGGGCTTCACCGCCGCCATGATCCGCCTGGAGAGCTTCTTCGAGGCGGTGCACCTGCAGACCACGCTCACTCCCGACTTGAACTACCGGATCAGCCGGATCAAGCCCGATACCGGGGCCCTGGACGTCTTCTGGAGCCATGGCGCGCCCTTGGAACGCCCGGTAAGCCAGCACATCGCCCTCCCCAATGGGGAGTGGCTCCTGTCCGTCGAACCGGTGGGGGGATGGTACGCGCAACGGGTGGTCTTGGGAGAGGCGGCCCTGGTACTGCTCTTGAGTTCCCTGTGCGCGCTGACGGCCTACTGGCTGGTACGCCAGCCCATCGTTTTGAGACGGATGGTCGATGAGCGGACCCGCGAACTCCAGGCAACCAACGCGAGGCTGCAGACCGAGGTGGTCGAGCGCAGGCATGCCGAGGAGGCGCTGCAGGCCTCGGAGGAGAAGCTCCGCTCCATCTTTGCCTCCCTCACCGAGGTCATCCTGGTGCTGGACGCCGAAGGACGCTACCTGGAGATCGCACCCACCAGCACCAAGAGGCTGTATCTTCCCCCGGACGAGCTGCTGGGCAAGAAAATTCCCGATCTGTTCCCCAAGGAGCTGTCCGATCTCTTCATCACCACCATCGGCAGGGCGCTCGCTTCCGGGAAGACCGTGACGGTCGACTACGCCCTCACCCTCGACGATGAGGAGGTCTGGTTCACCGGCAACGTCACCCCCATGCCGGGCGGACGGGTGATCTGGTCCGCCCACGACATCACCCAGCGCAGACGGGCCGAGGAGGAGCGCCTGAAGCTGGAAAAGCAGATGCTGCATGCCCAGAAGCTGGAAAGCCTGGGCGTCCTGGCCGGCGGTATCGCTCACGATTTCAACAACATCCTCACCGTCATCGTCGGCAACACCGACCTGGCCCTGATGCGGCTCACCCCCGATTCCCCCGTGGTCGACAACCTGCACCGCATCGAGCTGGCGGCGACCAGGGCTTCGGACCTGGCGCACCAGATGCTCGCCTATTCCGGCAAGGGGCATTTCATAACCGAGGAACTGGACCTGAACCGACTGGTGGAGGAGATGGGGCACATGCTCAGCGTCTCCGTCTCTAAGAAGTCGCAACTCGTCTACAATCTGTGTCGCCCTCTGCCTGCGGTAACCGCCGATGCCACCCAGATCAGACAGGTGCTGATGAACCTGGTCATCAACGCCTCGGAGGCGATCGGCGACCAGAGCGGGACCATCACCGTATCCACCGGCAGTGTCGAGTGCACCGACTCCCTCCCTGGCGGCGGCTGGCTCTCCGATGCGCTCCAGCCCGGACGCTACGTCTACGTCAAGGTGTCCGACACCGGGTGCGGCATGGACCGTGACCTCATGGCCAAAATCTTCGAGCCGTTCTTCACCACCAAGTTCACCGGGCGGGGGCTGGGAATGGCAGCGGTACTGGGCATCGTGCGCGGCCACCTGGGCGCGATCCGCGTCGACAGCCAGCCGGGGCAGGGGAGTACCTTCACCGTGGTGCTTCCGGCGGAAGACGAGCCGGCCCTGCTCCAACATGCTGCTGCCGCACCGCAGCAGACCTGGCGCGGCAGCGGGACCGTCCTCCTGATCGACGACGAGGACACCATCCGGGCGCTCGGTAGCGACATGCTCGGCGAGTTGGGGTTCCAGGTGGTGACCGCCGCGGACGGGTACGAAGGAATAGAGATCTTCCGCAGCCGCAACGACATCGTCCTGGTGCTGCTCGACCTGACCATGCCGCAGATGGACGGGGAACAGTGCTTGATGGAACTGCGCCGGATGGATCCGCGGGTTAGGGTCGTGATGTCGAGCGGCTTCAGCGAGCACGAGGTGTCCCGAAAGTTCCTGGGCAAAGGGATTTCCGGTTTCGTGCAGAAGCCCTACAAGCTCTCGGCGTTGCGTGAGGTCCTCTCATCGCTGGACTGGGAGAGCGCCCGCCAGCTCCGTTAAATCTCTTGTCAACGTTTCATCCTTTGAGTACTATCCGAGCTTTGCGAAAAACTAACCAGGGAGGCATGCCATGAAGTTTTCCTTGTTACGATTCCTTGCGCGGATGCTCCCCTTGTTGCTGCTGTTTGCTTTCGCCGGTTGCGGAGTCGAGTGGTTTCCCCCCTACGTGAGGTCCGCGACCTCCCCCGATCCCTTCACCATTGGGGCGATAAACGGCACCGAGAAGAACGTCGATGTCACCTCCGCCCCCATCACGGTCAGCGGGCTGACCGCGGCCACCAGTCCCATCAGCGTCAGCGGGGCGACCGGCAGCACCTATTCCATCAACGGCGGCACCGCCACGAGCAGCGCCGGCACCGTGAAAAACGGCGACACCGTCACCGTGACCCACAAGTCCTCGACCGTCCTCGGCACCTCGACCACGAGCACCCTCACCATCGGGGATCAGAGCGCCGACTTCGTCAGCACCACGAAATTCGTCCAGTTGGGCGCGTTCTCCCCCCCGACGGTAAACGGGGCCTACACCATGACCTATACCGATGTCAGCGACGCCGTGGCCGTACCGGTCTCCGTCAGCATCAAGGACACGGCCAACCCGTCCGGCGCGCAGTACCAAGTCACCGACATCGCGGTGATCAACCCGGACCCGAACCTGTTCACCATCCAGCCGCAGAGCTATACCCTAACCGGCAAGAGGATCTGGGTGCGCAACCTGGCCAGCAACGCTTTGGCGGTCACTACCCTCACCATACAGGGGGGGGACACCGTGGTGAACCTGACCGTGCCGTAGCCGTCGGTCCGGAAAACAAGAAAATTTAAATAGCTTGCATTGTCACAGGCAAGCTGCTAAGGTGGCCAAGGTCCGGAATGGCCCGGACAATAAAAACAAGCAGAAAGCATGGAGAAGGTAAAAGTAAATGGTTAACGGTACTGTAAAGTGGTTCAACGACAGCAAGGGGTTTGGTTTCATCGAGCAGGAGAATGGCGACGACGTGTTCGTTCACTTCTCCGCCATCACCGGCGACGGGTTCAAATCCCTGGCTGAAGGCGATAGCGTCACCTTCGAAGTGGTCAAAGGCCCCAAAGGGCTGCAGGCTGCCAACGTGACCCGCGTCTAAAAAGGTCTCGTCCAACGCTGTAATGAAAGTCTCGGAGCAATCCGGGACTTTTTTTTTGCCTCCTTCCCGACAACTCTCCCCCCCGTCCCGCCGCGCTGGAACCGGCGCCGTCCGTTGACAACCTTCCCCCCTGTGATATTCATTGTTGGTCAAAATTAATCTAACGGGAGGCGCTTTCATGAAGATCACCAGGAGGACGAGGTATTGCTGCATTGCAGTCATCGTGGCCGGGATCGCGGTAGTGGGGCATGTCGTCGCCAAGGATCGCGGCATGACGTCGTCGTTTCACTACGGCGCGGCCCAGGCGGAGCACTAGACGGGACATAAGGCCTGCGGGCCGACACGGCTGGGGCAAAAAGGAGGTAGACCATGGGGATCACCAGGAAGATCTCGATCGTTATGTGGCTGCGCCTGGAACTCAGCAAGGCTACCGAGGAGAAATAAGAGCGGGCCGGGACGTGGACTCCAGCGCCGGTGTCCGGGCAGAGGCGCGCCCGGCACCGGCCCAGTTACAGGGGCGATCGGACGTGATGGCAGATACCAGGATACTGATGGTGGTGCGAGAGCCCGGGGCAAGGTCGGCTTACGAGCAGATCCTGGACCGGATCGGGGTCAGCTACCACACCGCCGGCGACTTCAACGAGGTGCTGCGCATGACCGTGGAGTCGGCCTACAACGGGCTGCTGGTCGATATCCTGACCCTGGTGCGCTGCTCCAAGGAAGAAAAGAGCATCGCGTACGACTGCATCAACTTCTATCCGACCTTGCGCATCAAGTGGGACCCCAGGCTGCAGAGCATCACCATGGGGCCGCAGGAAAACTCCCCCGCCGCAGCCGACCCCGACGCCGCGCTGACCCGCTTCGTCCAGGACAGCTGCGGCACCTTCTCCGCTCGCTGTTTGAGGCGTTTCGCCAGGAAGGACAGCTACCTGAACCTGCTTCTTTCCGCCCGGGACGGCCTGCCCGGAGCCCTCACGGTCAAGACCTTCACCGTCAACATTTCCCAGGGTGGCGCCTTCGTGCACACCACCAACCCCTTCGCCAAGGCCGACCGCGTCTGGTTGAGCTTTCCGGAACTTGGCGGGGATCCGGCCATCGAAGCCGGCGTTTGCTGGAGTATCCCCTGGGGAGGGTGCCGCAGCATACCCGGGATTGGCGTCATGTTCGACAAGGGGCTGTCGTCGCGGCAGGTCGAATGGCTGAAGCAGGTCGCCCCCAACTGAACCCTCTCGATAGCGTGGTGCCGGGCATTTGCCGCTAAAGAATCCGCGACTGATGCCGACTAATGAGCTAAGGATTAGCAAGCTCCCCGGGCGGCGCACCCTGCGTTGCGCCCTGGGCACCATGGGAAACTCGATGATCAACCGGCTCCGCGACCTTTCCATCCGACGAAAACTGATAGCGATGCTGCTTTTCACCAACGCCGTGGTGCTCGCGCTGGTCTCAGCGGCGTTCGTCGTCAACGAAGCGAACCGCTTCCGCAGCGAGATGCAGACCGAACTCACGGCGCTGGCGGAGATCATCGGCAACAACAGCTCGGCCGCGGTGGCTTTCAACGACCGGCAGGCCGCCGGGGAAACCCTGGCCGCGCTGCGGGCCAAGCCCTACATACGCACCGCCCTCATCGTGATGCAGGACGACACGGTCCTGGTCCGTTACCTGGCGCCGGGGCGGCCGGCACATCAGCTTCCCTTCACCGTCACCGCCGGGAACCGGGTCAGCATCGACCCGGGCCGCTTCCGTGCTACCCTCGAACACTCCCGCTCCCCCCTGGCCATAGGCGAAGACATCTACGGTGTCTACCGAATCCTGCTGGACGGCCAGCAGATCGGCACCGTGGTGCTGCAGTCCGATCCCCGCGAGTTCACCGACCGGCTGGCGCGCTTCTTCCTCCTGGTGGCCGGGGTGATGCTGAGCGCCCTGCTTTTGGTGTACTTCCTCGCCACGCGGCTGCAGCGGCTCATCTCGGCACCCATCACGCACCTGGCACAGGTGATCAAGGCGGTCTCGGCGGAGAAGAATTACTCGATGCGCGCCCAAAAGGAGGGCAACGACGAACTGGGGACGCTGATCGAGGGGTTCAACGAGATGCTGGTCCAGATCCAGCGGCGCGATCAGCAGTTGGAGGCACAGCGCCAGGAGCTCGAGGGGGAGGTGCAGCGCCGCACGGCGCAGCTCTCTGCAGCCAACCGCGAGCTGAACCAGACCGTGGCCGAGCTGCTGGTTTCCAAGGAGGCGGCCGAGGCCGCGAGTCTGGCCAAGTCGCAGTTCCTGGCCAACATGAGCCACGAGATCCGGACCCCGATGAACGGGGTGCTGGGAATGACCAGGGTGCTCATGGAAAGTGGGCTGGCTGGCGAGCAACGCCGTTTCGCCGAAGCGGTGTGGAACTCGGGCGAGTCGCTGTTGTCCATCATCAACGACATCCTCGACTTCTCCAAGATCGAGGCGGGGCGCATGGAGCTCGAACCTGCCCCATTCGACCTGCACGACATGCTGGGAGGGGTGCTGGAGATGTTCGCAGCAGTGGCGCAGCGTAAGGGAGTGGACATTTCTCTGCGCATTGACCCGGACCTGCCGCGCTACGTGGTCGGCGACCCGGTCCGCCTGCGTCAGATCCTGGTCAACCTGTTGGGCAACGCGGTCAAGTTCACCAGCCGCGGCGAGGTGCGCCTGACCGTGCTCCCCCTGGTGGAGCAGGGGGAAGGGTGGCTGAAGTTCGAGGTGGCCGACACCGGCATCGGCATACGTCCGGAAGCCCAGGCGCACATCTTCGAGAGCTTCTCCCAAGCGGACTACTCCACCACGCGGACCTTCGGCGGCACCGGCCTCGGTTTGGCCATTTCCCGGCAACTGGCCCAGCTTATGGAAGGGGAGCTGGGGCTCGCCAGCGAGTATGGGGTCGGCTCGACCTTTTGGTTCAGTGTAAGGCTGGAGGTGCTCGCGGAAGCACCGGAATGCCTGGCGCAGCAGTCGGTGCTGTTGGAAGGCGGGGAGAAGCCATGTTTCGACGCCTGCATCCTGGTGGCCGAGGACAACCCTGTAAACCAGGACGTGGTGCGTCACATGCTGGGGCAGCTTGCCTGCCGGGTGGACATCGTGGCCAACGGCGAACTGGCGGTCGCCGCCTCGGGAGAGGGGAAGTATCACCTGATTTTCATGGATTGCCAGATGCCGCACATGGACGGCTACGCAGCTACCCGCGCCATCAGGGCCCGTGAGGAGAGCGAAGGGGGAGGGCGTCTGCCGGTTGTCGCACTTACCGCCAACGCACTCTCCGGCGACCGCGAACTTTGCCTCGCCGCCGGGATGGACGACTACCTGAGCAAGCCCTTCGACTGCCGGCAACTGGCAGAGGTGCTGCTGCGCTGGATCCCGGAACGGGCCACGAGCTGTCCTGAAGGCTGCACGGCGACGGATCCAGTCACCGGCGCCGTGCAGCCTGCGAGGCCGGTCGACGCGCCGGAGCAGGACGAGCCGCAGCACGCAGGGGGCAGGCCGCTAAAGGGGGAGTCGCCTGAAGGGGAAGTTCTCGTCTTCGACCGCGAAGGCCTGGTACGGCGGGTGGGAGATGCCGAGTTCGTGGAGATGTTCGTGGAGAAGTACCTGGAAAGCACGGACAAGCTGATGACTCTTTTGCGACATGCGATCGAGGTGGAGGATTATGCCGAGGTGCGCCTGCAGGCCCACAGCATCAAGGGGGCGGCCGCCAGTATCGGGGCCGAGGTGATGCGCGCCGTCTCGTTCCGGATGGAGCAGGCGGCGCAACTGGAGCAGGAGCGTCCGGGGCTGCCGGAACTGTTCGAGGCGCTGGAGCGGGCCCTGGCGGAGTTCAGACGGGTGGCCGCACCGGTTTAGATCATCATCGTTTAGATCACCACACCGAGAGGGCTCACCTCCTCCTTGAGTACCACCCCCAGTTTCACCTGCACTTCCTTGCGTACCAGCCTGGCCAGCTGCACCATGTCCGCCGCCGTGGCCGATCCCGTGTTGACCAGGTAGTTGGCGTGCCTGTGGCTCACCGCCGCCCCCCCCACCCTCAAGTCGCGCAGCCCGGCCCGGTCGATGAGCCACCCGGCGGGGATGCGGCATTCCCGGCAGCGCCCCCCCTGGTCCTCCTCGAACTGACTGATCAGTTCCGCGTCATCCACTATCGGATTCATGAAGAAGGAGCCGGCGCTCTGGTCGCAGGAAAGCTGTTTCGCCTCCCGCTTCGCCAGCGTTTGCGCAACCTTGGCGCCGATCTCCTCCGGGTCTCCCGGGGTAAGCGCCAGCAGTGTGCCTACTACGATCAGCCGCGTATCGCCCTTGAAGCGGCTGGCCCGGTAGCCGAAGGTGCACTCGTCGCGGCGCAACGTCACCGTCTTCAGCGTCGCGGTGTCGACGACGGAGACCGTGGCCACTGCGTCGCCGATGGAGCCGCCGTAGGCGCCCGCGTTACCCCGGACCGCGCCTCCCACGGTACCCGGGATGCCTGCCAGCGACTCAAGCCCGGACAGTCCCCAGGCCACGGTTCGGTGCACCAGGGCGGTCAGGTCGAAGCCGGACTGGACTTGGACCATGCCGCCGGACCGGGTGACCCGGTTCATCAGCAGCCGTATCGCAACGCCGGGGAAGCCTTCGTCGCTGACCAGGAGGTTGCTTCCCCCCCCGAGGATGCAGAAGGGGAGGTGCACCTGCTGGGCGAAGCGCAAGGCCTCCTGGAGTTCGCGCAGCGTGCGGGCGCCGATAAGGAAGCGGGCCGGGCCGCCGATCCGCAACGTGGTGAACGGCGCCAGGGGCACGTTTTCTTCGATGTTGAGGCGGGAGTCAGTGTGACGGTTGGCATTTGGCATAGCGGATATGATACACGACTGAGCCTGAATGCCAATGGAAAGGTGGGGAAAGTTGGGGAAGGGTACAGCGGAGGGGAAGGGGACTGGCACCTGGCGGAGCCAGTCCCCTTCCAGTTGCGGTTACAACCTGAACCTCTGTACCATCTGCTGCATCTCGCCTGAGAGCGCGGAGAGCCGTTCCGATGCCGCGGAAATCTCCTGCGAGCCGCGTGCGCTCTGCTGCACGGTGCCGGAAATCTGGTGGATGTTGTTAGTGATCTCCTGGGTGGTGGCGGTCTGCTCCTCGGCGGCAGTCACGATCTGGTTGATCTGGCTGGTCACCTCGTTGATCTGGGCCAGGATGTCCTCCAGCGCTTCGCCGGAGCGGGCCGCCTCACCGGTGCCGCGGGTCACTTCCTCGACCCCCTCTTCCATGGCACGTACCGCGAGCTTGGTTTCCTGCTGGATGTTCTTGATCATGGTACCGATCTCGCGGGTGGCCTTGGTGGTACGCTCGGCCAGGGCGCGGACCTCGTCCGCGACCACGGCAAAACCACGCCCTTGCTCTCCGGCGCGGGCCGCCTCGATGGCTGCGTTGAGCGCTAACAGGTTGGTCTGGTCGGCAATGTCTTCGATGGTGGCTACGATTGCGCCAATCTGGTCGCTGCGCGTCCCCAACTGCTCGACAACGTTGGCGGAGTTGCGCACGTGGTCGGCAATCCTGTTCATGCCCTGAACGGTTTCCCTGACGATGGCGGCGCCACTTTGCGCCGATTCGTTGGCCCGCCCGGAGCTGCCGGCGGCCAGGTGGCAGTTGCGGGATATATCGTTGCTGGTGCAAGACATCTCTTCGCTGGCAACCGCCACCGTCTCGGCTTGATTCACCACCGCGCCCGCGTCGTCGGCCATGCAGCGGGCGTTGGCGTTGAGTTCCCCCGCTGCGGCGGAGACGTCCAGGGCACTGCGGTTCACCTTTTCCATCACGTCGCGCAGCCCCTCGACCATGCGCCGCATCGCCTCGTAGATGCCGGTCCTGCCGGTCTCCAGGCGCACGGTAAGGTCTCCCGCTGCCACCTGTTGGGCGATCTCCTCCAGCTCTTCCGGTTCGGTGCCGATATGGGCGATCAGCCTGCGCACCACCAGGATGGCGACCACGCAGATGCTGGCAAGGATTACCACGGTAAGCGCTATCACCAGGTACACGTCCTTGAGGATCAGCTGCTTGTTGGCGTCGGCGGCCTGTTGCACCAGGGCGTCCAGGTCGTCCACGTAGGTGCCGGTGCCGATGACCCAGTCGAAGGGGGCAAAGTAGAGGGAATAGCCGCGTTTGGGAGCCGGTGTATCGCTCCCCGGCCGCGGGAAGTGGTAGTCCGTGTAGCCGCCGCCGGGCTGTTTGCCATTCTTGATGATCTCCCGGATCAGGTATTTCCCCTTGGCGTCCTGGAGGTTCATGCGGTTTTTCCCTTCCGCGGGTTTACCCAGGAGGACCACGTTGGTGCCGTCTGAGGTGTCGGCCCAGAAGTAGCCGTCCTTGCCGAACTTGAGCCCCCGGAGCAGGTCGGCCCCCTGCTTCTTGGCCTCCTCTATGGTGATCTCGCCCTTTTGCTGCCGGTCGCTGATCTCCTGCAGCAGGCTGACCGCGGTCTGGACCTCGGCCTTGGCCAGCAGATCGGAGTTGGCGTAGAGGGACTCGCGGTAGGACTCGTGGAAGCGGGTGGTGAGGTCATAGAACTGCTTCATCACTGTCAGACCGGTGGGGGCCCCCAGTACGCAGCAGCTCACCAGGACCAATAGCAGTATCTTTGTTTGAAAGGACAGTCTCGTTTTTTGGTTCATGTGTGGTTCCTCATTCTAAGGCGCCGTCGCCTTATTCTTTTATCGCCATCCATATCGGCACTTTCGGCCAGAGATTGAGGATTATTTGCCACCAAATAGCACCGGCGCACGTTGCACTGACTGTGCAGAAAAGTCTCAAGTCCGGCGCAACCCTGGCGATAAAGGTGACAGCGTTGACATGGAAGGGATGCCGGGGCACAGAAGTGCGCAGGCCGGGCTAGGGCCGGACCGGTGCCAGAATGGCGCCTAGGGCACGCAGTTCCCTTCTGCCATGTGATCGGTGCTTTTTAGCGGCCGATACCGATGAGAGTTGCACCGGGGGTACCTGAGAGGGTACCCCTTCTTTTTGGGCCCATTGCCGCAAGTCTAGGTGTGCCAAGGATATGTGCTGTGGATAAGAAGTTCTGGTTCTTCAGAGAAGTGAGAGGTGGGAGGTTCAGCGTATCTTCCCCAAGTGATTCCCTTGAGTTACACGGGGAGCGAGGAGTATGCTGGCCCACGAAGTACGGCACGTGAACAAGAGTTCCCCCCTTTCACGAAGGGGGGACAGGGGGGGATTTGCCGTAGCGTAGGAATCGATGGATCAGTAGAGCAGGTACGGCTTGCGCTGCTCCAGGAAGTGCTTCACCCCCGCAGTCCAGCGTGCCTCGATGGCGGCTGGCGTCTCGCCTGCTTGGAGCCCCTTGCGCAGTTCGGGGGAGCCCGCCATATCGTCGATGCCGCCGCGGAAGAACTGCGCGCGGTTTGCCTCCGGAAGCGCCGCCTGCAGCGCGGCCATGACCGCCACCCCGGTCTGCACCGGCTCGACCTTGCGGTAGTCGGTGATCTCGATGCTCACCCCGGCCACGAGGCGGTCGCGGTACTTGGGCGCGCTGGAGATGCCGGGGAGCCGGATCGGGGTGAACTGCAGCGGCTCGAAATGCAGTCCCGGGAGCTGCTCCTCGTTCAGGCGCAGGGCGAGTGCGTTGGCGTCGATGCCCGGCCACCCCGCGATCTGGAAGGGCCTCATGCTGCCGCGTCCTTCGGACGCGCTGGTCCCCTCGAGCATGCCGGTGCCGGGGTAGAGCAGTACCGACTCGATGGCGGCCAGGTTGGGGCTGGTCGCCACCCAGCGCAGCCCGGTGTCCTGCCAGCGCATCTCCCGCCGCCACCCCTGCATGCGCACCACCCGCAAGTCCAGCTTGTCGAGGTCGGGGAGCATCCGCTCGCCTTTGATCATCTCCGCCAGTTCCCCTACCGTCAGGCCGTGTGCCAGCGGAATGGGGTAGAGGGAGGTGAAGCTGCCCGGTATCTTCTCCCTCACGAAGCCTGCCACGTAGTCCCCTCCCAGCGGGTTGGGGCGGTCCAGCACCAGGAACGGGATGCCGGCCTCGGCGGCGGCCTGCATGGCCAGTCCCATGGTGGAGATGTAGGTGTAAAAGCGCGCCCCGGCATCCTGGATATCGAACACCATTAGGTCAATCCCCTTGAGGTCGTCCGGGCGCGGCTTCTTGCCCGCGCCATAGAGGCTCTTAACCGGTATGGGGGCCTGGTTGTCGTCGGCCAGCTTGACGCCGTCCTCGGCGTTCCCCTTGAGGCCATGCTCGGGAGAGAAGATCAGCGTGGGCGTTACCCCTTTGTGCTCCATGATCGTCAGCAGATGGACGTCTCCCACCATGGCGGACTGGTTGGTGATCAGGGCGAAGCGTTTGCCCTGCAGCGGCAGGAACCCCTGCTCGCTTAGGACCTCGGCACCGGTCTTGACGATCTCGGCATGTGAAAATCCGGGAAACAGCAGCAACAGCATGAGGGATAGTGCGACAACGGAGGATGAAACTCGAGACACAGCGTACCGCCTTCTGGTTGAGATGATGGGGGAGCTTACCTCACAAGTTTGCGCGAAGGCAAGCCCCATGCGGCTTTTCGGTGAGGTGGATCACAAGGCGGGATATTGGGGGGGCATTGGTCTTGTCTTGTGGGCAAGCAGCGGTGTTATTGGCATATTTTGAATGGCTTATTCGCGACATAATCATGTCTTCCCAGCTGTCAGACATGACCGGGAGGGAGTGCTGAAAACAGCTGACATCTCGACACCTTCAGCATCAAGGTGAAGTCGATCACCGCCTTCACCATGGACACCAGCATCTATGGCGACTTCTGCAGCGCCTGCCGCATGCTGGTCGCTTTTCCATGAACCACTGCAGGTGTGGCCACAAGGGGATGAGCAACAACTTCGCCATGTGGCAGGTCACCTTTCCGCTGAACATCCTATCCAGCTCGCCTGCCGGTCGAAGCAGTTCAGCGCTCCCCGGCGCTCCAGCCTGAGCCCCGCATACTGGTCCATCCCCAGGCACAGTGCCGCGTAGATCCTCGCCGCGGCCAGCACTTCCGGGAAACTCACCAGTTCCTCGGGGGTGTGGGAGATCTCCAGCGCGCCCGGCCCCAGGATGAGCGGCCGGCATCCGGCAGCGTGGAACAGGTTACCGTCGGAGTGGGAGCGGAAAGCCTCGAACTTCAAGGTGAGGCCCAAGCGCTGGTAGGTCTCTTCCAGGATGCAGGCCAGCTGGTTGTCGGTACCCAGGTTGTACCCGGCCGAGGCGAAGTCGAAGTCGACCGAGAGATCGAGCCCTGGAATGAACTGCCCGGCCTCGGCCGTGATACGTCGGATGGCCTGCTCCACGGAATCCGGGCCGCGTTCCGGGGGGAGGTGCAGATCGATCCACGCCTCGCACCGGTCCGGCACCACGAATCCCTTCTGGGAGGAACGCATCTCCCTGATGGAGTAGACGATCTCCGACTCGCCCCGTTTGAACAGGGTGTCCTTGCCCAGGTGCAGGAGCACACGCAGCATGGACTCTACGGCGTTGTGCCCCAACTCCGGCAGCGAAGAATGGCTGCGCACCCCCCGGGTGACGAAGCCCGCTTCGAGGTAGCCATAGTGCGCGAAGCAGGCCGACAGGCCGGTGGGTTCGC
Organism: Geomonas agri; assembly: GCF_020179605.1. Taxonomy (NCBI): domain Bacteria; kingdom Pseudomonadati; phylum Thermodesulfobacteriota; class Desulfuromonadia; order Geobacterales; family Geobacteraceae; genus Geomonas; species Geomonas agri. The sequence continues at coordinate 2,369,006 of NZ_JAINZO010000001.1, read as the reverse complement.
CGATCACCGCCCACGGCGCCTGGTTATCCTGCAAAAACGCTGCGCTGCCGTCGCCGTTCTCCTCTTCACCCACCACCAGCAGCAGCCCGACGTTCGGGCGCCGCGCCGGTTTGAGCGCCTGGGCCAGGGCGAGCCAGGTCTCCACCATGGCGGCGCACCCCCCCTTCATGTCCGCGCTCCCCAGTCCCCTGATCTGGTCCCCCTCCTCACGCGCCCCGAACTCCTCCAGGTCCCAGGCCGGGACCGTGTCCACGTGCCCCACCAGGTACAGCCTCGGCTCTCCCTCCCCCATGGTAACGCGCAGGTTGTAGCGCTCCTCCTCCACCTCCTGGCGCTCGACCGTGAAGCCGGCCCGCGAGAGGAGGTCCTCCAGGTAGAGCTGGATGTCCTCCTCCTTCCCCGAGGGGGAGTAGATGTCGATCAGGTCGGTGAGAATCCCCTTGAGCCGGACCGGGTCGATGGCGGCCATGACCTCTTCGAGACGGCTGCTCATGGCTTTTTCACCGCTTTCTTCTTATGCCGCTTGGAGAGGTTGAGCGTCATGTAGAGGTGCTCCTGCACGTTGTCGAAACCGTGCTTTTTGAAGAACCGGATGGCCGGCTCGTTGTCGGCCGAGGTGTCGATGATGATCATGCGTACCCCCTGTTCCTTAAAGCGCCTCTTCAGCTCCTTGAAAAGCCTGGCCCCCACCTGCATCTTCTGCAACTCGCGGCGCACCCCGAGCCACACCAGGTAGCCGTACTTCCAGGGCGAGTGGTGCTTCTTCACCGTGGTACCCAGTGCGAAGCCGAGGATGCGCTCCTCGTGCTCGGCCACGATGCACAGTTCGTTGTCGGAGTTGAACAGCGTGGTGATCTCGTACTCGTCCCAGGTGCGGTAGAGGCTTTGCGAGTATTCCGCGGTGAAGACCTCCTCCCCGATGTGAAACACCTCCGGCAGGTCCTCGATGATCATCTGCCGGATACGGGGTGCCTCCTCCTCGTGCGGATCTGTTTGCGACATGACCTACCTCGTGAACGGCATATTGGGCTGCTGCTCACATTATAGCAGAGTTGCGCGGCGGCAGACTGTGACAGCCGCACCCGCTTCTGACATGGAGGGCGGGGAGGGAAGGGGATTACGCGGCATGTGACTGTGTAACCTCAGTCGTGATGGTGCTTATCCAGCCTTGAATAGGGTGGAGCTTTCACAGGCAAGAGGCGCGCTGTCATGGTTTTGACCCGTGGTTTAGCTCTGCCTGCCGGATATTGTCTGCAAAAGCACAACATCGCGTTTCGACATGGTAAACTTCATGGGTTCGTAATCTGGAGAGGTTAGGCCTTTCCCATCTAGTCCATCTTCTGCCGCCATGACGTGGCTGGAGAGCTGCCATCGTGCAGGGAGCTGCATGTCCCGAACCCTTGCTACATACCTCCGTCTGGCCCTGGGGCTCGCCTTGCTCTCGTGCCTGGCCGCGCCGGCCCGCGCTGCCGAGCCGGTGGAGGTCGCCGTCTCCGGGGTCGAGGGGGACGCGCAGGACAACGTGCGCCAGGCGCTCGAGTTGCCGCATGGCCTTGTGCGCGATGGCAAGGTGGACCGGCTCTGGCTGGAGCGCTTCGCACGGCAAGCGCCGGAAAAGGCGCGGGTCGCCCTGCAGCCGTATGGCTTTTACCGCGCCAAGGTGACCGCCGCGGTGCGGGATGAAAAAGACGGTAAAACCCGGGTCGAGGTTGCGGTCGATCCCGGGGAGCCGGTGCGCGTGGTCGAGGTCGACCTGAAGCTCGAGGGGGAGGGGGCGCAGCAGAAGGAACTGCGCCGCCTGGCCGCCTCCTTTCCGGTGAGCCAGGGACAGGTGCTGTCGCAGCCCGACTACGAGCGGGGCAAGAGCGCGCTGCAGGCGCAGGCCCAGACTTTAGGCTACTTGGACGCCGGCTTTCCACGCCACGAGATCCGAATTTCCCCTGATCTTGCCACCGCCCGTATCCGCCTCACCATGGATACCGGAGGGCGTTATTACTTCGACGGTACCCACATCGAGGGGGGCTCCGAGTATCCCGAGGTGTACCTGAAGCGGTTCGTCGCTTTCAAGGAGGGTGACCCCTTCTCGTACGCCAAGCTCGGGGAGACCCAGCTCAACTTCGCCAATTCCGAGCGTTTCCGGCAGGTAGTGGTGACACCTCAGCGCGAGGAGGCGAAGGAGCACAAGGTCCCGGTTCTGGTACGGTTGACCGCCGCGCCGCGGCGCACCCTGCGGCCCGGTCTCGGCTACGGTACCGACACCGGCGGTAGGTTCTCGGTGCACTATCGCGATTTGAACCTCGCCCACGAGGGCAACGACCTCGACATGAGCCTCTACGTGGCGGAGCGCCTGCAGGGCTTTGCAGGGCGCTACACCATGCCCAGCGCCAGCGATCTCAGGAGCTCCACCTCGATTCAGCTCAACCTGCAGCGCGAAATTGTTACCACCTATCAAAGCCGGCTGGCGGCCATGGAAGTCGACCACAACTTCGGCCTGGGGCGCGGCGAGGTCGCCACTCCTTACCTCAAGATCCAGCAGGAAAACTACCAGGTGGGGAGCGTAAACTCGCAGGCCAGGCTGGTGCTGCCGGGCTTCCGCTTCTCCAAGGACCGTTTCAACGACCTGGTCCGCCCGACCAGCGGCTACCGCGTTTCCCTGGACCTGCGCGGCGCCCACCGCTACTTAGGCTCCGACACCGGCCTGATCCAGGGCATCGGCAACGCCAGCGCGCTGATCCCCATCCCCGGGCGCCTTACCTTACATGCCCGCATCAACACGGGATACAGCCTGTTGACCGATCCCTTTGCGGAACTCCCCCCGTCGATCCGCTTCTTCGCCGGTGGCGACCAGAGCGTGCGCGGCTACGCCTATCAAAGTCTTGGCCCCAAGGACTCCTCCGGCCGGGTGGTAGGGGGGAAACACCTGCTGGTGGGAAGCTTGGAGTTGGAACGGGCCCTTTTCAAGAACTGGGGCGTGTCGATTTTCGACGATGTCGGCAACGCTTTCAACGATTTTGCCAACATGAGGCTCATGCAGGGGGTGGGGATAGGCGCCCACTACTACACACCGGTGGGGGGACTCAACCTGTACCTGGCCCATCCGCTCGAGCCAAACTCACCGCCGATCCGCGTCCATTTCACCGTGGGGTTTGAATTTTGAAGCGGCTGGCACTCTACATAGGGGTCCCCCTGCTGGGGCTGGTGGTCGTCCCGGCGGCCGGCCTGTTCTGGCTGCTCGATACCAGCTCGGGCGCCCGGTTCGCCGTCACCACCCTCGGGGGGCTTGCCGGCGCCAAGGTCTCAGTGCGCCAGGTGGAAGGGCGGCTGTGGGACCGGGTGCGCCTGACGGGCGTGCGAGTGGACCGCCCCAAGGTGGCGCTGCAGCTCGAGCGCCTGGACCTCTCCTGGGAGCCCGTGCGCCTTGTGCACGGCAAGCTCCTGGTGCACGACCTCTCCCTCACGGCGCTGCGCATCCAGGATGATACCCCGCTGGTTGCCAAGGCCCCGGAACTGAGTTGGCCGCAGGTAAACGAAAAGCTGCTGCGCCTGGAGGCGCGGGTGGAGCACTTCAGCCTGAAGGAGATGAGCTACCGCCACCTGCAGGCTGAGCCCTTCCTGTTGAGCGAGGTTGCCGCGGGGCTCACCCTGCGCGACGGCGTGCTCACCGTCTCAGGGGGGAGCCTCTCCGAGGCCCGGGGGACGGCATCGGTAGAGCTCAGCGCCGGCCTGCGGCGTCCGTCGCTGCGTCTCGACCTGCGCTTTGCGCCTTCGCAGCCGGTGGCTGACCTGGATGCGGTGTCGGTGCAGGCGCGCCTTGAGCCGGGACGGGCTCCCGAGCAAATGACGGGTCCCGTCGCCCTCTCCGGCAGCCGCCGCGGCAAGGGGCGCCTGGAAGTGACCAGCGAAGTGGGCATCACCCGGACCGGCTTCAACTTCAGGGGCTTGCGGCTGCTGCGCCCCGACCGCCGTGGGCTTCTCACCGGCAACGGCAGCATGACCCTCACCAAGGACGAACCGCTCTTCGCGCTGGCCCTGCACGCGGGCCACCTCGACCTGGAGCGGGAGCTCGATCACCCCGCCCTGCTCGACGGCGACGTCACCTTCTCCGGGAGCCCGTCCCGCTACCTGGGCACCTTCAACCTCACCAACCAGGGACCCGGCTGGGAGAGCATGGGGCTCGCGGCGCGCTACCGCGGCGACCAGAACGGGATGCGCCTTAACTCGCTCTCCGGCAAGTGGCTCAAGGGGAGCGTGCGCGGCGCGGTCAACGTGGACTGGAGCCGGGGCTGGCGGGTGAGCGGGAAACTGTCCGGACGGGGGCTCGACCCGGAAGCGCTGGCCGCCGACTGGAAAGGGACGGTGAACCTCGACCTGACCGGTGTCGTGGGGCAGCGGGAGCACGGGCCGGTGACGGGGAACGTGCAGGCGCGCCTTCTGGACAGCAGGCTCAAGGGGCACGACCTGAGCGGGGAAGTGGAGGGGAGTTTTGCCGGCGCGAAGCTCGCGGTGCGGCGCCTGCTGCTGGCTGGCAAAGGGTTCCGGTTCCGGGGGAGTGGCGAGCCCGACCGGCGCTTTGATTTCACAGCCGACGTGACCGACCTCTCCGGACTGGTCCCGCAGAGTGCCGGGGCGGTTGCCGCCGACGGCTGGCTGCGCTGGCGCGAAGGTATGCTCTCCGGCGCGGCCGCTGCCAAGGGGCACGACCTGGTGCTGGGCGGTGTCCGAGCCGGCAGCGTCGACCTGCAGGCAAGCCTCGGGGAGGGAAAGGATTTCCCGGTCTCCCTGAGTGGAACGGCGACCACCGTTCGGGCCGGGGAGGTCGCGGTGGACGGCGCCACCCTCGCGCTACGCGGCACCTCCAAGCGGCACACCGTCGATGCGCAGCTTAGCTCCCGCGTGGCCAAGGTCGATCTTGCCGCCGCGGGCGGCTACGCCGACGGCGTCTGGCGCGGCGAACTCTCCCGCTTTGCGGGCAGCGACGGCGTCGGCCCCTTCGCGCTCGCGGCACCGGCGCGGCTCACCATCGGACAGGGGCGTTTCAGCACCACGCCGCTGGTCATCGACGGTGCCCCCGGCGAGCGGCTGGAACTGGCCGGACATCTGGAGCGCGACCGCTCGGGCGCCTTTACCGGCAGCTGGAGCGGCCTCAACCTGGCCCGGGCCGACGTCTGGCTTCCCAAGGGGAATGTCACCGGGGCTTCGTCCGGCAGCTTCGACCTGCGCCTCGCCCCCGGTGGACGGGCCACCGTCACGGCACGTACCGAGGCGACCGGGGCCGTGGTCACCGAGGGTAAGCGGGTGGGGTTGGAGCGCTTCCAGGCCACGCTGCAGGGAGGGGCACAAGGCGTCGACGCCGCCGTTGATCTCGCACTCGAAAAAGGGGAAGGGAATGCCCACGTCACCTTCCACTCCGAGGAACCCGCCCGACTCGCCGTCCCCGCGCGCGGCGACCTCACCCTCGCCTGGGCCGACCTCGACCTCGCGCTGCTGCGTCCCTACCTCTCGCCCGACCTGGCCCTGGAGGGGAGGCTCGCCGGGGAGGTGCAGGGGCGGCTGCGGCCGGGGCGGCGCCTGGACCTGAGCGGTAACACCGCCCTGGTCGGCGGCCGTGTCCTCTGGCGGGCCAAGGGGGACGAGTTCGATGCCTCCATCGACCGGGCCCAGTTTTCCTTCGAGCGGCGCGACACCGGCAAGCCCGGCGGCGCGCTGGTGCTTCATGGCAGCGCCGATGCCACCGGGGCCTACCGCTCACAGGGCGAAAAGGTGAGCGGCCGCCAGTTCACCCTCCGTGTCGACGCCGACGGCAAAGGGACCCGTGCCGCCGCCGACATCTGGCTCGACACCGGCGGCAGCCTTCAGGCCGCACTCGCCTCCGACTCCCCCGCCGGCAGCGCCCTTCCCGAGACCGGCGACTTCAGCCTCCAGTGGAGCGACATCAAGCCCGCCCTGCTGCGCCCGTGGCTCCCCGGGACGGTGAACATCGACGGGGAACTGCACGGCAGCGCCAAGGGGAGGCTCCTCCCCGGCAAGCGGCTGGAAGTGGCGGGCGACGCCGGCTTCTCGCAGGGGATCGCCCGGTGGCAGGGCAGTACCGGCGAGGCGAGCGCCGCGATCCGCTCGGCCCTGCTCAACTTCGCCTGGCGCGGCGAGACCCTGACCGGCAACCTCGATCTTTCCCTCGCCGACTACGGCCAGGCCAAGGGGGACTTACTGCTCCCCATCCCGGCCCGGCTGCCGGTGGCACCGAACCCCAACGGCGCGGTGGAGGTGAGCTTGTCCGGGACGCTGCAGGAGCACGGCTTCCTCAACACCTTCTTCCCCGGGCTGGTGCAAGAGACCCGCGGCACGCTCAGCGTTGACCTGAAGGCGGGGGGGACCTGGGGCGATCCCACCTTGAACGGGACCCTGCAGCTGGCCGATGCCGGCGCCTATCTCCCCAGCGCCGGGATCACCCTCACCGGCGTGGAACTGCTGGCGCGCCTGGAAGGCGATGAGATGCGCATCGAACGGTTGCGGGCGCTCTCCGGCGGCGGCGAGCTGGTCGGCAACCTGCTCATGCGGCTCAAGGGGTGGCAGGTGCAGGATTACAAGGGCACCCTGAGCGGGCAGCGGTTCCAGACCGTGTACCTGCCCGAACTCACCATGTACACCTCGCCCCAGCTGACCATTGCCGGCGACGCCAAGAAGGCCACCATCAACGGCGAGATCGGCATCCCCGAGATGCTCATTTCCGGCTCACCGGCCCAGCACGTGGTCGCGCCCAGCGAGGACGTGGTGTTCGAGGGTGCTCCCCCCAAGGGCAAAGAGACCGTCATCCCGCTGCTCATGGAGGGGAAGGTGAAGGTGGTGCTCGGGGACAAGGTGCGGGTGGAGGCATCCGGTATCGACGCCCAGCTCGGCGGCAGCATGGATCTGGTGCTTAACGGCATCGACAAGATCGAGAGTTCCGGGGAGATCAAGGTGGTCAAGGGACGCTACCGCGCCTACGGCATGAACCTGGAGATCGTGCGCGGCCGGATCTACTACGTCAACGACCCGGTGACCCGTCCCACCCTCGATGTGCTCGCCCTGCGCACGGTGGGGGACGTCAAGGCGGGGGTGACGGTGGGAGGCTTCCTGAACGCACCGGTGGTTAAGCTCTACTCCGAGCCCACCATGCCCGAGGTGGACATCCTCGCCTACATGGTGCTCGGGCACCCCATGGGGACCAGCAACGAGCAAGGGGGCGCGCTGGCCACCGCGGCCGCCGGCCTGTTCTCGTTCGGCAAGTCAGAGTCGTTGCAGGACCAGATCAAGGACCGGCTCGGCCTGAGCACGCTGGGGCTGGAGCAGGTCGACACCACCACGACCGGCCGGATGGGATACAAGGAGATCGCCACCACCCCGACCGGCGCCATTTCCGCCAAGACTCCCGCCGCCGGCGAGTCCGTCTTCTCCGTCGGCAAGTACCTGACCCCTGAGCTCTATCTCAGCTACGGCCGTTCCCTGATCACGGGGCAGAACCTGTTCCGGCTGCGCTACGACATCTTCAAGCGCCTGCAGCTCGAGACCCAGAGCGGCTCCGAGTCCGGCGTCGACCTGTACTACAAGCTGGAGTTCAGGTAGCAGCTTGCGCCACGGAAGCCTTCTGACGCGATAAACATTGATCACCTTCCGGTGTGGAACCTGATAGCAGACAAGCAGACTGTAAAAGCGAAGGGGCGGCCGATTAGGCCGCCCCTTCGCGCTTCAATTCTGTAAAACCGTCGCTACTTCTTGGTGAGGTAGCGGCTCTTCACGTTGTAGCTCACCATCCATTCCGCCATAGTGCGCTTGGGGAGCGTCTTCAACAGTTCGGCGCTGATGGCGTCGGCGTCGCTCCCCTTGGCTGCCAGCTCAGTCGCCTTCTTGTCGAACACCTGGATGTATTCCTTCATGTCCCGCAGATCCTTCTTGCTGGAAAGGGGACCGTGACCGGGGACGACCTTGTCGACGTCCATGGCCAGCATGGAGTCTATGCTCCGGATCCAGCCGCCGAAGTCGCCGTCGGCCAGGAAGGGATGGAAGTCGGTGAAGAGGATGTCGCCGGCAAAGAGGATCTTTTCCGCCGGGAGGTAGACCACCAGGCTCCCCGCGGTGTGAGAGGGGGCGGTGCGAACAAGGCGCACTTCCTCGCCGCCCAGGTCGAGCAGCATTTCGTTGCTGAAGGCGAGGGTGGGGACGGCGATCTCGGTGCCCGCCATGTCCTCGGGCTTGAGCCCGTAGTTGGCGGCACGCTGCAACAGGCCGGCGCCGTTAGCGGCAAGGTAAGTGCGGTCGGCCTCGTGGGAAATGACGGTGGCGCCCAGCTTGGCGAAGACGCAGTTGCCCAGCGCGTGGTCCAGGTGGGTGTGGGTGTTCACCACGTACTTGATCGGCTTGTCGGTGACCTTGCGGAGGTCGGCCAGGAACCGTTGCCCTTCTTTGGCCGAGATCAGGGTGTCGACCACCAGCACGCCATCCTTGCCGATGACGATACCGGCGTTGGCGGCGAAGCTGTGCCCCGGGGAGGCATCGTTGCTCCCGACGTAGGAGTAGACGTGGTCGGCGAGCCTAGTCAGTTCGGCGCAGGCTGCCTGGGCCATGAGCAGGGTGAAAGCGAGGACGACTACGCTCAATACTGCGGGTCGTTTCATCTCGGTCTCCTTATTCAGAAGGTGATGGACTCGGAATTGAAGTTGCCGATCAGTTCGATGTCGGGCAGGTTGTGGTACACCTCGGCGACGGTCTGGTGCACGGTGAGGGCGCGTACCACCAGCGGCAGCGGCTCAGGCCAGATCTCGGGAAGGTCGGCTTCCAGCCGCTCGCTGATGGAGAAGGCAAGACGTTCGTCGGGGGGCGCGAACTGTGCGTCGATGCCGGGCCTGTTGCCGCGGGGATCGACGCGGTACCAGCCGTGGTCTGGCAGCCAGATGGCGTTCAGGCCGTGCAGGCAGTACGGGGGACCGCCGTCGTGCAGTGACAGGCGCTGGTAGCACAACCCGGCGGGGATGCCATTGGCGCGCAGGAGCGCGGCCAGTAGGTGGCTCTTGGCATAGCAGTAGCCGGTGCCGTGCTCGAGGACCTCGGAGGCGCGGCAGGTGACCGGGTTCAACTTGTAGTCCCAGCTGTGCTTGATCTGGTCGCGGACGAACTCGAAACAGCGTCGGGCGATCACGGTCTTGTTCAGCTCTCCGGCCGACAGGCTCTGTGCCTTGTCCAGTATGGCTGGATGTTTCCAGTCGATGTACTTCGTAGCCTCCAGGTACTGTTGCATGCTCCATCCTTCCTGTCTGGGACTGTTACTGATCCTTCCTTGCCAGACTCAACATGGTATCACGGTACAGATAAGAGAAAAGTACTGCCAGTACAAAAGTGACGGCACCGGCGGTGAAAAAGCCTGTGGCGAAGTCCGCGGCCTTGATGACCATGCCCATGGTAGCTGAACTTAACATCATGCCGAGGTAGATACAGCTGTTGTACAGTCCCAGACCGAGACCGCGCTGCTTGGGCGGCATCACGACCACCACCAGGGCGCTAAGCGCGGTGAACCCGATCCCCATGCCGGCACCGAGGACGCAGGCGCAGACCAGCAGTGTCGCCATCCCGTGGGCCAAGCCAACGGCGCCCACGGCGTGCGCGCAGAGCACGAGGCCGATGCCCGACATGAGTCCCCGGTCGACCCGGTCGCTCAGGTGGCCGAACGGGATGCGTAGGAGCACGTTCACCAGGGCCTGCGCCGCGAAGATGACGCCGATCTGCCCCACGTTGAGACCGAGGGCACGGGCGTGCAGGGGGAGAAAGGAGATGAACATGCCAAAGCCGAAGCATCCCCCGAGCGTTCCCACCAGCGCCGCCATCAGCCGCCGGTTAGAGAAGATACCGCTCGGGAGCTCGTCCGCGTGCTCGTCGTGGGGCTGCTCCTCCGCGCGGGGGAGGAAAAAGAGGACGGCAGTGAGCGCAGCCACGATGAGGCCTCCGGAGACGAAGAAGACTTCGCGGATCCCCAGCATCTTGCCGAACCAGCCGCCGCTGGCGGGCCCGAAGGTCATGGCGAGGTAGACCGCCGTCGTGTACCAGCTGTAGGCGCGCCCGACGTGGGAGCGGGGCACGACGCGGGCCACCGAGGACATCATGGTGGGGGTGAAGGCGGAGAGCCCCATGCCGAAAACGAGGTAGACGGCACCCAAAAGGAGCGGGGTATAGCAGAACGGGATGACGAGGGAGGCGCAGCTCATCAGGGCGAGGCCGGTGATGAGAACGGGCCTGATGCCGATCCGGTCCGAGAGTAGCCCGGAGGGCACGGCGAGGATACCGGCGGAGAGCATGAAGGCGGCGTTGATGAGCCCGATCTGCGCGGTGCCGGCGCCGATGCTGCTGGCCAGCAGCGGCAGCACCGGGATGCGCATGTAGGCCCCGAGGAAACAGATGAAGCCGATGACACAGCAGGCGAGCACCTGCATGCTCTGCCGGTGATTGGGGGGGCGGAACTGCCCGGTAAGATTGCTATCGTGGTGGGTGTCGCTCATGGTCCGGCCAAGCTAGCCGCAACGGTGAGCGCTGTCAATGAGAAAAATCCCCGAAAGTTGCCGCAGGGTTACAGCTCGATCTCCTCGATCTTCCTGAACAGCCGGCCGCCGCTTTCTTCGATGAAGTGGAGCACCTGCAGGTTCAGCGGCACACCGGGGAAATCGCCGCAGTCCCGGAAGTCGGTGCGCAGGCCGTAGCACCTTTTCCCGATCCCGGCGCCGTAGCCCAATTCCGCCACCGTGCCGCTGTCCGGCTCGGTGCCGTCCAGGACCGCCAGCACGACGTCGCTTCCCTTGAGTCCCCGCGCGTTGACCGCGCCCGTGAAGCGGGCCGCCTCCTGGATCGCGTGCGCCCGCTCCGCCCCGTCCTCGATAGACATGGCCTGCTCGATCCGCTGCGCCACTTCCTCCTGCTCCCAGGGGTCGAAGACGCTACACCCGAGGCCATCCAAGCGCTCCTTGATCCGCTCGCGGTACGGGTTGTTTTCGCGGCTGAAGCCCAGTGGGGAGGCGAGGTACACGGTCAAAGGTTTCTCGGTCATGAAGGTTTCATTCATCAGCTGTGGCTATCCTTGGCGTTGTCGTAGACCTTGGCACCGCGGATGCGCTGGTCGCCGATCTTGTTTTCCAGATCGTGCCGTTCGACCTTGTTGTTGACCACGAGCTCCTCGTACCCCATGTAGCCCGCCTTGGCGAGGTCGGCGACGATCTGTACGAACTGTTCCTTGTCCTGCGGGGAGAGCTTGTGGAAGGCGTCGAAGCGGTTGGAGGCACCCAGGTTGAAGAAGCTGTCGACGGCGCTGAAGACATCCTGGGAGGTGGATATATTGACCAGGTCGGCATCGGCTGCAGAACTTTCCTCGCTGCCGACAGGCATAGCGGCGGCGGCAACGGCGCTCTTCCCTTTGGCGGGTTCCTTGCCGTTGGCAGATTCCAGTATCATCGCCTTGTATGCCGAAAGTGCTGAGATCATCCGACTACCTCCTCTGTGTGCTATGTCGAGCAGTATTTTACCCGATAGTGAGTAAAAAGCTCCAGAGAAAGTATCACTCAGTCGACTTCGTTGTCAGTAGTGTCCGGTACGGATTCCTGGCGACGGGGAGACCGCGGGCGACGGAGAGCAGGGTCAGGTGCAGGTGGGTGGGCGATCTCTTCTTATAGGCGTTGAAGCCAGTGCGACCGACCTCGGCGATGACGTCGCCGGGACGCACCAGGTCGCCCACCGCCACGTGCAGCGCTGCGTTGTGGGCGTAATAGACCAGCGACTGCGTGGCCGGGTCGAGGATCCACAGGTACTTCCCGCCGCGCAGACGGCTGCCGGGTTGCCACTCGTTCTCGGCGGCGACTACCACGCCGCCGGTCATGGAGAGTACCTGCACCGGCTCCCCGGTCCGGTCATCGAGACCGCGCTGGTTCTTGTCGTGGATAAAGATGTCGTGCGATGGGTGCCCGCTGTGCCGGTTGCCGGCGAAGTAGTCGTAGCCGCCCGGCTGGTAGCCGCTGCCACGCCCCCCGATAGCGCGGTAGCCGTACCCCTTGAGCGGAAAGCACCAACTCTCTACCGGGTACTCTGCAGCTCCCGCCGCGCGGTATTCCTGCGACAGGGCCTGGACCAGGCCGGTGAAGCGTTCCCTGGCCTCGGCCTTGCCCACCTGGTTGTCGCGGATGCGCGTATTGAGCGCGTCGAACTCCAGGGCCAGGGCGCGCAGCCTGGCCATGTCGGCGCCCAGTACTACCTGCGGGAAGAGGGCGGTGACAAGCAACAATGTGACGATGAGAACGGACAGGGGGCGGCAAAGATGCGGGCGGATCATGCGGCGGGGGTGCTCCATGAATGGCTGTGGGCAAATAGCTGCGGTGGAAAAAGCTTTCTGGTCTACTTCTGCCCCTTGGCGGGTGCCAGCAGGTCCTGGCGTACCTTGTAGGGGTTGAACGCAGGCTCACCCAGTTCCTTTTTCTCTTCGTTGATCAGCCTGGTCAGGTTCTTCTGCTTGCCCAGGTTATCCAACTGATCCGGCAGCTCCGGCAGGTTCCTGAGCCGCTCGTCCTTGCTGGCAAGCCTCGGTAGCTCAATGATGCCGGGGCTGCGCAGCCTGATCTTGTACTTCCCGCTCAGGACCGGATCGTACCAGGGTGAGAGCTCGCGGTCGGCGGCCGCCTTGCCAATGAAATGGTTCTTGAGGGGGAGTTGGATGCTGGCGTAGCCGGGCTTGTAGATCAAAAAACCGGTGCGGTCCTGCCGGGTGAAGGGCTGGGCCATGATGGTCGTGTACGAGGGGATGTGGAACTTGCCATCCTTGTCGGTAAGCGCCTCCTTGATGTTGATCACCGTGGAGGATTGTCCTTTTTCCGCGCCGATCGACCTCTTGTTGTAGACGACCACCACCACCGCTCCTTCTAACGGTTGCTTGGTGTCGAAGTCCAGCACCCTGCCGTCGAAGGCGGGTTCGTGATAAACCGGCCAGATGGCGTGGGAAGTTGTCGCCGTCAGACAAAGCAGGGAAAACACCGCCAGTACAAGCCTAACCATGTGCATATGCAAACCTCATCGTGCTCACTGGAGCAACGCGAATGCGAGCCATCCCGCGCCGAGAAGAAGCGGCGGGGCCAGCACGTCGGGAATCAACTCTTTCCAGTAGCGTCGGGCGCTCGCGTACTGTTCCCGCTGCCTGGTGAACAGCGCGAGCAGTACCGCCGCCACCCAGAGCAGGAAGAACAGCATCAGGCTGAGCCCCACGATGCTGTTCCAGAACGCAAACTGGTCCAGGTCGCCCAGACCACTCTTGTCCATGGCAGCCTCGGCCTGCCAGGCGGCCGCGAGCGACACCGCGGCACAGGCCAGCTCCGTCCCGGCAAGAAGCAGTTTCATGCGGCGCAGTGTGATCATACGAACATGCGGCACAACTGTGCCGCCAGGATGCCGAGCCAGGTGCCCACGATGTTGCCGAGGATGGCCAGCAGAAGTCCCACCGAAGCGAGGCCGGGGTGGTACACCTCGGCCACGACCGGCGCTGAGGCAACGCCGCCGACGTTGGCCTGGCTGGCAGCTGCCACCAGGAACATGGGCGCCTTCAAAAGCCGCGCGCCGACCAGCAGGAAGACGGCGTGGATCGCCACAATCAAAAGTCCGGCGGCGATCAGTACCAGCGCGGAGCCGATGCTGGCAACCGAGGCCTTGGCTCCGATGGCGGTCAGCACGAAATAGAGCAGGTCGTACCCGGTGCGGGAGGCCCCGGCGCGCTCCAGTTTGCGCACCGGCGAGAAGGAGAGCAGTATCCCGAGCAGGGTGACGATCATGATGGTCCAGGTGTAGCGCGTGATCACGTCCGGGATCTGCGGCAATTGCCCGGCTAACAGGTGCGAGAAGACCCCTCCGGCCAGCGCGATGGCGAGAGTGGCGGCGATGCCACCGAGCGTTCTGCGCCCGCCTTTACTGGCCAGGTGCTGCACCGCCTGTTCCCCCAAGTGCTCCAGCACGCCGCGCTCGGAACGGTTCCATCGGTCAAAGGCCGGCTGCAGTCCGACGATGGCGATCATGAACCCCATCCAGAGGTAGGGGACCACGGTGTCCACGATGACCATGGGGGCGAACACTGCGTCGGGGATGGCGAGCGCCTCCTTAACCGCGATCATGTTGGCGCTCCCCCCGGTCCACGACCCGGACAGGGCGCCAAAGCCGGACCAGAACTGCGACCCGATCACCGGCCGGAACAGCGCGAAGGATGCCGCAGCGCCCACGATGATGCCGGCCGCCCCGATGAAGAACATGGCCAGTGCCGTCGGCCCGAGCCTCAGGATCGCCCTCACGTCCACCGGCAGCAGCAACAGCACCAGGCTCGCCGGCAACAGCCAGGTCCGGATCAGGCCGTAGACCGGGCTGTCGGTGGCGATGATGCCGAAGGTCGCCGCCAGCATGGGGAGGAAGTAGATCCAGAACACGGCCGGCAAGAGGTCGAAGTAGCGCGCCGTGCGCTCGTGGCGCGACAGCGTCAGTACCAGGGCCTCGATGCCGAGCAGCGTCAGGACGATGAGCAGCGGATGGCTGATCATGGCAACTCGAGCACCACGCCGATGCCGCTACCCGCCGCGGTCAGGTCGAACCTGCCGCTGTCGTCGAGGTAGGGAGAACGGGACAGGTCGCCCTTCAGGAAAAAGGTGGTGTCGAGGTCGATGAAGTCAAAGCAGCCCAGCGCCGCGGCGAAGTGGGCCGAAGCGGTAATGGCGAGCGCGCTCTCCATCATGGCCCCCAGCATGAGCCGCTTGCCGTTGGCGGCGGCGAGGCGTGCGATCTCGGCCCCTTCCAGGATGCCGCTTTTCATGAACTTGATGTTGATGGCCGAGACCGCGTTGGTCTCCACTGCGCGACGGGCCGCGGCGAGGGAGCCGACGCTCTCGTCGGCGCAGACCAGGGTGCCGCTTCCCTCCAGGGCCGCGGTGATCTCAGTAAGCCCGTCCCAGTCCTGTTTCGGGACCGGCTGCTCCAAAAGGACCGGGCGTGCCCCGTGGGTGTCCAGGCGCTCCAGGAAGGCGAGCATGCGCTGCGCGTTGAAGCCCATGTTGGCATCGAGGATGAGCTCGCATCCCGGCGCCATTTCCCGCACCGCCAGGATTCGTTGCAGGTCCTCTGCCTCGTCCCTGCCGATCTTGATCTTGAAGGAGTTGAAGCCGCGCTCTGCGTACTGCTGTGCGGTGGCGCGGGCCTCAGCCACCGAACCGATCACCACCGTGATGTCGGTCTTGAACGAGAGCTGCGGCATGGGGCCGACCGGGGCGAAC
This sequence comes from Geomonas agri, assembly GCF_020179605.1. NCBI lineage: Bacteria > Pseudomonadati > Thermodesulfobacteriota > Desulfuromonadia > Geobacterales > Geobacteraceae > Geomonas > Geomonas agri. Next base: position 2,353,707 of record NZ_JAINZO010000001.1, on the reverse strand, counting down.
AGCCGGTAGAACGGGATCCCCTGGACCCGGGCGGACAGGTCGAGCAGCGCCATCTCCAGCGCTGCCAGTGCCGCATGGTTGCCGGCAAACGCCGGGGCGAACTCGCGGCAGACCGCGGCGGGGTCGCTGATCCTGCGTCCGCGCAGAGCCGAGGCGGCGCACTGCAGGTTCTCCAGGGTTTCGTGAACCGTCTCGCCGGTTATATGCGTCGCGACGGCGGCCTCGCCGAAACCGCAGGTGCCGTCGCTGGCGTGCAGACGGATGAAGACGTTTTCCAGTTCGTCGTGCTGGCCGGTGGAGATGCGAAACGGCGTCACCAGCGGCGCGCGAACGATGGACGCCAGCGCATCATCTATTACAAAGGAGACCTTCTCCATATCAATGTTCCTCCGGGGGCGGTCGGTTTCCTGTCGAAGCTCGTAGTAGTGCGGAACATAAAAACAAGTGAGACCAGTAAGGCAATTGAGAAGCAAGGCAATGACAATGGACAACTGAAAACTGACTATGAAAGACGGCCCCCGACATGGCTCCTTCCCCCGGAGGGGGGAGGCTGGGAGGGGGGGCAACTCGTGATTACTGGATAGCTTTCACTATGCGCGGGTGCTCTTCCTTGATGGCGCGGAAGATGAGTGCGATCATGTCGACGATCACTTCACTGGAGAAGTTGTCATGGAAAGGAACTACCACCTGGACAGAGACGGCGTTCCCTGTTTCGACGAACTTGACCATGGTGTATTCGGCATTGAGCGTGTTGATCATCTCCAGCAGCACCGGTTTCTTCTCCGGCGGGAAGGCGAAATACTTGTAGCAGATAAGAGTAACATACCTGTCGCTGTCATTGAACAGGGCCATGAGAGAGACCGGCCCCACTTCCTCGATATTTTCGCGAATCACGTACAGGGTGTTGTCCTCGTGCGTGTTTTTCTCCAGGGTGATTTCCTGCCCCCTCAGGTATTCCTCAAACGCAATCGCGTTCTGTGCCATATCTGCCCTCCGCAATGCCGCAGTTCGATCGTTGGCGGGAAATATATGTGAATATTTATGTGATGTAAATTAAAAAGAGCCGGTAAAAGAGCGCTTAGGGGCGATGGGAAGGGGCTTTGGAGCGGGGGGGGCCGCAGCGGCGTGCAGGGAAGGCCTTCCCCCCTCCCAACCTCCCCCCTCCGGGGGGAGGAGTGACTGCAGAGGGAAGATGGAAGAGCGAAGAGGGAAGGTGGGAGTCAGGAACCCAGCAGGCGCGTGGTCACCTGGAGCAGCTGTTCCGGGCGAAACGGCTTCACGATCCACCCGGTGGCCCCGGCACTCTTTCCCTCCGCCTTCTTCACCTCCTGGGACTCGGTGGTGAGCATGACGATGGGAAGATTGCGGTTGGTGCCGCCGGCCCTTAGCTTCCGGATCAGGTCCAGCCCGTCCATGCGCGGCATGTTGAGGTCGGTGAAGACGAGGTCGATGCTGGCCCCCTTCATCTTCTCCAGGGCCTCGACGCCGTCGGCGGCCTCGATCACCTGGTAGCCCTGCTGCGACAGGGTGAAGCGCATCATCTGCCTGATGCTTTGCGAATCGTCCACGGTCAGTATCGTTTTGGGCATGTCGTTCTCCTTTGTCCTCACATCCGTCTCTGGGCCAGTTCGGCCATCACCTTGCGCGGCAGCAGGTTCAGGGGGGCCACCTCGGCCACGCCCCCTCGCTGCACCGCCTCCTTGGGCATGCCGTACACCAGGCAGCTCGCCTCGTCCTGGGCGAAGGTGACCGCCCCGGCGTCGCGCATCTCCTTCATGCCGGCAGCGCCGTCGTCACCCATGCCGGTCAGGATCACCCCGATGGCGTTTTTCCCGGCGCTGTTGGCCGCCGAGCGGAACAGCACGTCCACCGAGGGGCGGTGCCGGTTCACCGCCGGCCCCTGCGAGAGGCTCACGTTGTAGACCGCGCCGCAGCGCTGCACCATCAGGTGGTAGTCTCCCGGTGCCACGTAGGCGTGCCCCGGCTGCAGGCGCTCCCCGTCTCTGGCCTCCCGCACCGTCATGCGGCACAGCGAGTCCAGTCGCGCGGCGAAGCTCCTGGTGAAGTTCTTGGGCATGTGCTGGGCGATCAGGATGGGGGGGAGCGTCGCCGGCAGTGGGGTCAACAGGTCCTTCAACGCCTCGGTCCCCCCGGTCGACGCGCCCACCACCAGGATGCGCTCGGTGGAGATGAGCGGGGGGAGGCTTGAGGGGAGCACGACGTCGGCCGAGTGGCGCTCCTCTCCGCTGGCGTGGTGGGGCGGCACCATGCTGCGCCGCGGCAGGCGCGCCCTTGCCGCCGCCCTGACCTTGGCCACGATCTCATGTCCCATCTCGGTCATCCCTTCCCGGATGCCCAGGGTCGGTTTGGCGACCACGTCCACCGCGCCCAGCTCCAGGGCCTTCAGCGTGATCTCGGCGCGCTCCTTCGTGAGCGAGGAGATCATCACCACCGGCAGGGGATGCAGTTTCATGAGTCGGGAGAGGAAGGTGATGCCGTCCATCTGCGGCATCTCCACGTCCAGGGTGAGCACGTCCGGCCGGAACTTGCGGATCTTGTCCAGGGCGTTGATCGGGTCCGTGGCCGTGGCCACCACCTCGAGGTCGTCCTCGCCGTTGATGATCTCTTGCAGCACGCAGCGGATCGCCGCGGAATCGTCGATTATCAGAACCCTTGTCATAGGTACGCTCCCTGTTGCTGTTTCATTCGGTACACCGTGTGCCCCTGGGCCTGGAGCCGGCACTCGAAACCGAGGAAGGCCTCCGAGTGCCCCGAGAAGAAGAGACCGTCCTCCCGGAGCAGCCCCGTCATGCGCTGCACCAGGTGTTGCTGCAGGCTGCCGTCGAAGTAGATCAGCACGTTCCGGCAGAAGATGGCGTCGTACCTGCTTTTCTGCGGCCAGCTCCGCTCGGTCAGGTTGAAGGGGATGAAGGTGACCAGGTTGCGCACCTCGGGGGCCACCTGGTACAGGTCCTTTTCCCCCGCCACCCGGCTGAAGTACTTCTGGCGTAGGTAGGGGGGGACATGGTCCACCCGCTCGGCCGGGTAGACCCCGCGTGCCGCCACCTCGAGCACGGCGCTGTCGATGTCCGTGGCGAGGATCTTCACCGCGCTGCTTGCCCTCCCGCCCAGGGCCTCCAGGGCCGTCATGGCCATGGAGTAGGGTTCCTCCCCGGTGGAGGCGGCGCAGCTCCAGAGCCGGATCTCGGAACGGTGCAGCCGGCGCAGGTGCTCCCTTAACACCGGGAAGTGGTGCGGCTCCCGGAAGAAACAGGTCAGGTTAGTGGTGAGCGCGTTGGTGAACTCGGTCCATTCCCTGCCGTTGCCCGCCTCCAGCATCTGGATGTAATGGGCGAAGCTGGTGGTCGAGGTGGCGCGCAGCCGGCGCGCCAGGCGGTTGTAGACCAGGGCCTTCTTCTGCTCGCCCAGGTTGATCCCGGCCCGGTCGCGGATCATGCCGCGTATCTTCTGGAAGTCGCTGTCGGTAAACCGGAATTCGTTCGCCATGGCCCCCTCGCTTTCTTAGAACCCGCTCCAGTCGGCGCCTACCGCGGTTGCTTCGGGCTCGACGGCGACGGGTCGCACGCTCCTGGTCAGCTTCTGTACCTTGGCCCCCTGCGCCGGCACTGCCCGTGCCGGGACGGCCTGCGTTGCCGGCACCGGCTGGATCGCCGCTGCCGCCTGAAAGACCGACGCTGCCTCTTCCTTCACGTTGAAGCGGCGCACCATCTCGGCCAGAGTGCGCGCCTGCTCTTCCAGCGCGACCGCTGCCGCGGCCGACTCCTCGACCAGCGAGGCGTTTTGCTGGGTGACGTCGTCCATCTGGTTGATGGCGGTGTTGACCTGCTCGATGCCGGTAGACTGCTCGGCCGAGGCAGCCGAGATTTCCGCCATGATGTCGCTCACCCTCTTCACGCCGGTGACGATCTCGTTCATGGTGCGGCCGGCGCCGGCCACGAGGTTACTCCCGGACTCCGCCTTGGCCACCGACTCCTCGATGAGTGCCTTGATCTCCTTGGCTGCCGCGGCGCTTTTCTGGGCCAGGTTCCTCACCTCGCCGGCTACCACCGCGAAGCCGCGCCCCTGTTCGCCGGCGCGAGCCGCTTCCACGGCGGCGTTCAAGGCCAGGATGTTGGTCTGGAAGGCGATGCCGTCGATCACGGTGATGATGTCGGTAACCCGGCGCGAGCTCTCCCTGATCTGGTCCATTTCGCGCACCACCTCGGCGATGAGACCGCCACCCTTGGCGGCCACGGCGGTCGCCTCGGCGGCGAGTTGGTCGGCGTGGCGGGCGTTGTCGGCATTCTGGCGCACCGTCGAGGTGAGCTCCTCCATGCTTGAGGCGGTCTCTTCCAGGGCCGAAGCCTGTTCCTCGGTGCGCTGGGAGAGGTCGGTGTTACCGGCGGCGATCTGGCCGGTGGAGGCCGCGATGGCATCGGTGCCGGATCGGACTTCGGAGACGATGCGCGAAAGGTTTGCGTTCATGTCGGCCAGGGCCTGCAGCAGTACGCCCAGTTCGTCGCCGCGGTCCACCACTATCTCCGCGGATAGATCCCCGGCGGCCACCTTTTTCGCCACCTGGACCGCGTAGTTGATGGGGGCGGTGATTGAGCGGATGGTGAGCATGGCGAAGATGGCGCAGGCGATACAGGCGGCGAGCGCGAGCACCAGTGCGATCTTCATGGCCATGGCGCCTGCCGCCTCGTTCTGCTCGGCCTTAACCCGGGCCTGGTTGATCTTCAGGTCGGTGAGACGCTTGATGGAGGCGTCGATCTCCAGGGCGAGGCTGTGCACGGCGCGGTTGTTCATGATGCCCACCGCCTTTTCCTGGTTCCCCGCCATGGCGGCGGCGACGATCGCCTCGCGGTAGGGGGCGTAGCGGGTGAGTGCCCCCTTCAGGTTGTCGTATTCCTTGCGGATCTCCGGTGCCTTGACCGTCTTGCCGAATTCAGCCAGGTTGCTTTCCACGAGCTTTTCCATTTCGTGCACCGTGGCCAGGCGCGCCTGCTTGATCTCGGGCTCCCGCACCAGGGCCATGTCCCTCACGTTGACCCGCATGCGCTGGTAGGGGATGCCGAGCTCGATCAGGTCGCCAAGTGGCTTGGTGTTGACCGCGTACAGGTCGGCCTGGTTCTTGTTCAGCGCCTGGATCTGGAACACGGCGACGGCCGCGATGATGGCGGCGATAACGCCGAGAACGCCGAAGGAAAAGGTGAGCCTTGTTTTCAGTTGCATATTCCTGGTCCAGTTCATGTGATGCCTCCTTTAGTTGGGTGCGTGCGCCGGGCACGGTTCGTTGAGCAGTCTCTCCACGTCGATGAGCAGGGTGAGGTTGTCGCCGTTCTTGGCGAGGCCGCTGATGAAGCCGCTCTCGCTGCCGGGCGCCACCTCGGGCGGGGGCTTTACCTCCCCCTGGGCGAAGCCGACCACGTCCGAGACCGCGTCGGCCACCATCCCGACCACGCGGCCGGCGACGTTGACCACGATCACCACGGTGGTCGGGGTGACCTCGGGAGCGCGGCGCTGCAGCCGGGTGCGCAGGTCCATGATGGGGATCACCGTGCCGCGGAGGTTGATCACCCCGTTTATGTAGGCGGGGGAGTTGGGGACTTCGGTGACCGGATCGTAGCCCCTTATCTCCTGGACCTTCAGGATGTCGACGCCGTACTCGCCGGCACCGACGGTGAAGGTGAGAAACTCGGCCAGGCGGTCATTGCTGGTAATCATGGAATCCTCCTTTGCTTCTCCAAAGTTCGGTTATCTCGGCGGCGTCGACCACGAAGGCGACCCGGCCGTTGCCCAGGATGGTCGCGCCGGCCATCCCCGGGACCCTGCCGTAGTTCTGCTCCAGGCTCTTCATGACCACCTGGTGCTCTCCCAACAACCCGTCCACCGCAATGCCGACCCGCTCGCCGCCGACGTCGACCACCACCGCGATGCGCTCCCTCTCCTCGGCGCCGCGCAGCTTCAGCAGCGGCCCCAGTGGGACCAGGGGGATGAAGTCGCCGCGCAACTCGACCACCTCGCTCTCCCCGGTGATGCGGCTGCAGCCGTGGTCCAGGGGAATAGATTCCACTATCACGTCCAGCGGGATGATCACGGTCTCGGCGCCGGACTGGACGTGCAGCCCCTCCATTATGGCCAGGGTGAGTGGCAGGCTGATGGTGAAGCTCGACCCTTCCCCCTGGCGGGAGGCGACCGTGATGCGGCCGCCCAGTTTCTGCACGTTCCTGAGCACCACGTCCATGCCCACCCCGCGCCCCGAGACGTCGGAGACCTCGGCCGCGGTGGAGAAGCCGGGGAGGAAGATGAGCTTCCAGACCTCCTCGTCGGGGAGCTCGCTCCCCTCGGGGATGAGCCCCAGCAGGGTCGCTTTCTCCAGGATGCGCTCCCGGTTGAGACCGGCGCCGTCGTCGCAGACCTCGAGGGCGATGCGACCACCCTGGTGTGCCGCGTTCAGGGTCACGGTCCCTTTCGCCGGTTTCCCCGCCGCCAGCCGCGCCTCGGGCCCCTCGATGCCGTGGTCGATGCAGTTGCGCACCAGGTGGGTCAGGGGATCGGTGAGCAGTTCGATGAAAGTCTTGTCCAGCTCGGTGGCGTCGCCGACCGTCTTCAGCTCGACCTCCTTGCCCAGTTTCCTGGACAGGTCGTGCACCACGCGCGGGAAGCGCCCGAAGAGCTGCGCCACCGGCACCATGCGCAGGGAGAGCACGCTCTGCTGCAGCCCGCGCATGGTGCGCTCCATGGCGGACAAGTCATCGAGGAGGTTCCGGTACTGGGCTCCCTCCATGAGGGAGAGCCGCTGCTTGACGATGGCATGGGTGATCACCAGCTCCCCGACCTGGTTCACCAGTTCGTCCACCTTGGCGGTGCCGACCCGGAAGCTCCCCCCCTCGCTGGCAGCAGCGCCGGTGGTCGTCTCGGCTCCCTTGCCGGCCGCGTATTGCGGTGCGGAGATCTGGCCTGCGCCGTATCCCTGCACCGCGACAGCCTGGGGCGCCGCTTCGAGCTCCGAAAGGAAGGCCAGTTCTTCCGGTTCCGCGAAGAAGGCGAATAGCTCGCGGATTTCCTCCTCCGAGGCGCTCCCTGCGAAGTGGATACGCCACCTGGTCTGGCAAAGTTCCGGGGCGCACAGGGTGAGGATCGGGGCGAGGGTCCCTTCGGCCGTGACCTGGACCTCCCCCATGTCGCGCAGTTCATCTAAGATCATGTCGAACCTGACGCCACGCCGGAAGATATCGTGGGATGGGGAATAAAGCAGGGTCAGGGACTGGGGCTGAGCCGATACCGACTCGCGCGGCGGCTCGGCCTTCGGGGCCGGCTCACTTTCGCTCTCTGCCGAGGCATCGACCAGCCGGCCCCGCACCTCTTTCAGCCGAATCCCGTCGATGGGACGACCGTCGCGGTGGAAAGAGATCAGCTCGCCGATCACGTCGCGCGCTTCCAGGAAAAGCTGGGTATCCAGCGCCGTCTCGTGGTTTCGGACCCGGTCCAGGATCGATTCCGCCACGTGGGTGAACTCAGCTACTTCCGGGAAGCCGAAGGTGGCCGCCCCCCCCTTGATGGAATGCGCGGCCCGGAACAGGGCGTGCAGGTCCTCTTCGGGGAAGCCCGCCGCCGGAAGCGACAGCAACAGCCTTTCCATCTCGGCCAGGTGTTCCTCGCTCTCGTCAAAGAAGAGCTGGTGAAATTGCGCCAGGTCGACCACGGGTCACCTCCTCCTTACTTGTCGCCCAGGTACTGCTCGAGTGTGTAGTCGAACCCCATGCGGCGAGCCGCTTCGAGCAGCGCCTCTGGCGGGTTCTCGAGCGCCGGATTGACGCCGAAGAACTCCAGGCAGGAGAGCCACACGGTCAGCAGCTGGCAGCCGGCGGCATCGATTGTGGTCACCCCTTCTACGTTGATGACCAGCCGGGAGGCCGCCTTCTCCCCGTCGCAGGGTAAGGTGAACAGCGGATGGTTTCTCAGCTGGAGCGAACGTGCCTTGACGTGGTCCATGGTCCATTCCCCTTCCAGGTAGCAGCGTGCGTCGGTCAACATGGTTTCCTCCTCTTGCGGTCGGCGGCACATGGCTCGCTCTCGACCCGTTCTCTTGTCTCAGGCTTGCTGCCTTGGTTACCCGGCATGGTACAAGATCCGCTCCCGCGGCTGACTGTGTGGGAAAAAATGAGGGAGTGCCACCGCGTGGTGGTCGCCAAGTTGTTGAAATATTTGTGCGTGTTTGTAGGGAAAAAAGATGGGCAGGGGGTGAAAGCGGGCTCGACGGCTTTCTAATGAAGTATACAAAAGCGTGGCACGCCACACACTGTGGCGCACAAAGCTGGGGCGCGCCACAGCATGCCACACCCGTTTTCTCTCATCAATCTGATAGAAATCGTATACCAAGGCTAAAGTGATGCGGAAGCATGGCCGAAGAGTAATACATCCCGCTGATTTTGCGGACTTTTAACCCCAGATAGAGGGCGTGGCGGCTGGCCTTACTGGTACAGGCAGTGAAGCGGCTGCCAATGACAGAAAATGCCTTGGCTATGACTGTAAACCCTGTACTGGAGTAGTTGCGGAGGCAACGTGATTTTACAGGTACTGCTCGTCGACGATGAGCCTGCCATCCGTGCCACACTGTCCCGGTTCATCGAAGAGCTCGGCTGTTTCGTCACCCAAGCGGCCGACGTGGCCGAGGCCCTGGCCCTGCTCGACGCCTTCGAGTACGACCTCGTGGTGACCGACATCATGATGCCCAAGGGGTCGGGGATCGACGTGCTGCGCTCAGTGCGCGGTCGGGACAACCCCTGCCCGGTGGTCATGATCACCGGTTCCCCCATGGTGGAGAGCGCTTCCGAAGCGCTCAGGCTGGGTGCCTTCGATTACATCTCAAAGCCGGTGCACAAGGAGCAGATCGTCCACGTGGCGCGGCGTGCCCTGGAATTCAGGCGGGTGTCTCAGGAAAACGACAGGTTCCGTAACGACCTTGAGGCCATCTTTACCAGCGTCCAGGATGCCATCATCTCGGTGGACCGGGACCTCAAGGTGCTCAACTTCAACAGCTCGGCCGCCACTATCTGCGGCATCAACAGTGGCGCCGCCGGCACCTCCTTTTACGATCTCCCCTTACGCTGCGACAAGAAATGCCGCGGTGCCCTTGAGACCGCCATCCACACCAGGAAACCGGTGCAGACCCGCTACTTCAGGTGCGGCGGGCTCGGCAACGAGCAGTACGTGAGCGTGTCGGTCACGCCACGCCGGGTCACCGACCGCCAGGTCGAGGGAGCGGTGATCGTGGTCAGGGACGAGAGTTCGCTGTACCAGCTGGAGAAGAAGCAGGCGCCGCGCAACTCGTTCTCCGGCATGATCGGCAGGAGCGGGGCGATGCAGATGCTCTACTCGATGATCGAGCGCCTGGCCGGCGTCCCTTCCACGGTGCTGATCCGCGGTGAGAACGGGACCGGCAAGGAGCTTGTGGCGGCGGCGCTGCACGCCAACGGCGGTCGCCACGAGCGCCCCTTCATCAAGGTGAACTGCGCGGCCCTCACCGAAACGCTTCTAGAAAGCGAGCTCTTCGGTCACGTGCGCGGCGCCTTCACCGGGGCCTTGCGCGACAAAGCCGGTCTCTTCGAGAAGGCCGATGGGGGGACGCTGTTCCTGGACGAGATCGGCGAGATTTCGCCGCAGATGCAGGTGAAGCTGTTGCGCGTGCTGCAGGAGCGGGAACTGGTGCGGGTGGGGGGGGCAACGCCGGTCAAGGTGGATGTCCGCATCATCGCGGCGACCAACCGCGACCTGGCGCGCGACGTGGATGAGGGGAGGTTCCGCCAGGACCTCTACTACCGTCTCAAGGTGGTGGAACTGATCGTGGCGCCCTTGCGGGAGCGGCCGGAAGACCTGCCGCTACTGGTGGAGCATTTTGTCAGTAGGCTGAACGCGAAACTTGGCCGCAACATCAGCGGGGTTTCCGACGAGGCGCTGCGGCTGCTTACCCGCTTCCCCTGGCCGGGCAACGTGCGCGAGCTGGAGCACGCGCTGGAGCATGCCTTTATCATGTGCCCGAGCAGGATGATCCTTCCCGACCATCTGCCGCCGGTGTTTCATGTTGCCGCCGTCGCGGACGGAGCGACCATGCGTGAGCGCATCCTAGAGGCGTTGGCGCGCAATGCCGGCAACAAATCCCGCGCCGCCCGCGCCCTCAACATTGACCGCAAGACCTTGTACCGCAAGATGCACGAATATGGCATCTCCGACCCCACCCCCTGATTAGCGCGGTTCATCAGATAATCGCGGGGAAGACAGCCCACTAACCGATGCACGTGAACAAGCGTTCCCCCCTTGTAAAAGGGGGGGCAGGGGGGATTTGCTTTTCTCTTAGCTGCCACCCGAACAGCAAATCCCCTCTGTCTCCCCTTTACAAAGGGGAGGACGCGAGGTCTCCTGCGGCACTTCGTAGCTGCATAGTCACCGCTTCCCTGAATGTCTGCAGAGCCTTTACCTTCCCTGCTCCTCCCTCGCCTCTAGCACTTCCTTGATGCGCTGCACCAGCCGGGTACTCTGGATCGGCTTGTGCAGCACGTTCGCCGAAATACCCCGTTCTGCCAGCATGTCGTTGTCGTAGCCAGTCAGGAAGATGACCGGCAGGGACGGGTGCAGGGAGTTGAGCCCCTGGCTGCACTCGATCCCGTTGATCCCGGGCAGGATCATGTCGATCAGGGCCAGGGCGATGCCGGTGCTCCTCTTGGCCAGCGTCAGGGCTTCCTCGCCGCTGCCGGCGGCAACGGCGCGGTACCCCGCGGAAACCAGGGTGCGGGTCAGGGCGCTGCGCACGGCCTCCTCGTCCTCGACGACCAGGATCAACTCGCCGCTGCCGGTCACCGCGCCTTGCTCCTCGGAATGGGGCGCGACTGCCGGCGGGGGCGTCAGCGGAACGCAGATAACGAACTCGGTCCCCCCTTCAGCCGGGCTTTGGACCGCGATGAAGCCGTTCATGCGCTGCACGGTGCCGTAGATCATGGCGAGTCCCAGGCCGGTCCCCTTGCCGATCTCATTGGTGGTGAAGAAGGGCTCGAAGATGCGCCCCCTGATCTCCTCGGGGATGCCGTGCCCGGTATCGCGTACCGAGAGCATGGCGTAACTGCCACTAATGGCGCTGCAGCCGCAGGGCAGGGGAGCCCCCCCCGCCTCCACCTGCCGGGTTCTGATCGTGACGCTGCCGCGCCCGGAGATGGCGTCGCGGGCGTTGGTGACCAGGTTGAAGACGATCTGCTGCACCAGTCCGGCGTCCGCGAGGATATGCAGCGGCTCGGCGCACAGCTCCAGCGCTATGACGATCTCCTCGGTGACCAGCTTGCTGGCCAGCTTGTGGCTTTGGCCGAGCAGCTCGTTCAGGTCGAAGTAGGTGAGTTCGACCGCGTTTTTGTGGCTGAAGACGAGCAGGCTCTTGGTGAGCGAGGAGCCATGCTCCACCGCCCTGATGATCTCGTCCAGGTGCTGGGTGCCCATGCCGCGCAGCTGGTTCTCCATGCTCTGCAGGTAGGCGTTACCGGTGATCACCTGCATGATGTTGTTGAAGTCGTGGGCAACCCCGCCGGCCAGCTGGCCCACCGCCTCCATCTTCTGGGCCTGGCGCAGCTGCTCTTCCATGGTGCGCTTGTCCGAGATGTCCTCCTTGATCGCCATGTAGTGGGTGATCTCTCCGGCCTGGTTCCTGATCGGGGAGATGATGTCGTGCTCCCAGAACACCGTGCCGTCCTTCCTGGTGTTGCAGAAGTCCCCCTGCCACACCTCCCCCTTGCACAGCTGCGCCCACAACAACTGCGGGTTCTTGCCCACCATCTCCTCGGCGCTGTAGCCGGTCATCTCCGAGAAGCGCGGGTTGACGAAGTCGATGGTGCCGTAGCGGTCGGTGATGACGATGGCGGTGGGGCTTTGGTTGACCGCCACGTAGAGCTTTCGAAGCGTCTCCTCCGATGCAGCCAGGGCCCGCTTGATGTTCATTTCTTCGGTCACGTCGATCAGCAGGAATTGCATGTAAGGTGTCGAGCCGATGTCGACGATCTCGGCGGAGCAGAGCAAGTCGGCGATCTCGCCTGACTTGCGGCGCAGCCTGAGGGGCTGGTTGATCATGCGCCCGTTTTCCTTCAGGTGTTGCACGATGGCCAGGCGCTGCGCGTTGTTGAGGTAGATGCCCAGCTCCACCGCGGTCCTGCCCACCACTTCCTCGTGCTTGAACCCGAGAATCTCGAGCCAGGCCGCATTCACCTCGACCAGACGCCCGGTGGCCAGTTCGCCGATGCCCACCCCGACCGGGGCGTTGTCGAACATGCAGCGGTACTTGCGCTCGCTGCTGAAGAGGGCTTCCTCGGCCTGCACCCGGCCGCGGTGTTCCTGCGCCTCTTTGAGCGCGCGGGTGATGCAGGGGGCGAGGCGGGGGAGGTTGTCCTTGTGCACGAAGTCGGACATACCCCGCTTCAGCAGTTCCACCGCCTGCTCCTCGCCGACGCTGCCGGAAACGAGGATCACCGGCAACGCCGGGTACCGGCTCCTGATCGTCTCCAGGGTTTCTTCAAACTCCATGTGGGGGACGTTGTAGTCGGCGAGCACCAGGTCCCAGCTCTCCTGCAGGGACTCCGCCAGCCGGTCGCGGTCCGCGATCCAGGTGAAGGTCGCGGCGAAACCCTGCCCCTCCACCTGGAGCTTGATCAGTTTGAAGTCAGTTGCGCAGTCCTCGATCACCAGGATGTTCAGCGTCTCCCCTGTCATGCCTCCACCTTCGGCCCCTGGTTCACGGCCAGCCAATATACCCCCAACTGGGCCACCGTCTCGGCGAATTCCGCGAAATCGAGCGGCTTGCGCACGAAGCTGTTCGCGCCCTCCTGGTAGCTCTTCACGCGGTCCTGCTCCTCGTCGGAGGAGGTGAGAATGACTATGGGGAGCAGGCGGGTCCTCTGGTCCTGGCGCAGGCGCTCCAGCACCTCCAGCCCGTTCACCCGCGGAAGATTCACGTCGAGCATTACGACGGTGGGGTCGCCCCCGGCGCGCCCGGCGAAATCCCCCTCACGGAACAGGTAGTCCAGCGCCTGCTGGCCGTCGCGCACCACGAATACCTCGTTGGCCAGGTTGATCCTGTTCAAGGTGCGCAGGATCAGCTTCTCGTCCTGCGGGTTGTCTTCCACCAGCAAAATGGTCTTATGTTCTGCCATCGATGCCTCCTGTCATGAAGGGAGCCAGAACCGGAAGGTGGCGCCCTTGCCCGGTTCCCCGTCCGCCTCTATGGCGCCGCCATGGCGGTTTACGATGCGCTGCACGGTGGCCAGGCCGATCCCGATACCGGGGAACTCATCCTGGCGATGCAGCCGCTGAAAGGGTTTGAAAAGACGTTCGGCGTGGCGCATGTCGAAGCCGGCGCCGTTGTCCGCTACCGTGATGAAGTGCCTGCCGTCGCGTCGCTCGGAACTGACCGTTATCCGGGGCGTTGACGCCGTGGCGGAATATTTCCAGGCGTTGGACAAAAGGTTGGTCAGCAGCATCTCGACCATGCGCGGGTCGCCGTTCACCTGAAGTCCCTCTTCGATTTGCCACCGCACCATCCGGTTGGGCTCAGCGCGCTCCAGGTCCTTGAGCAGTCGCTGCGCGAGGGCACTCACGTCGACCAGCTGACACTCCAGGGTGCCCCGAAGGCTGCGGGACAGCACCAGGAGCCCGTCCACCAGTTCCCCCATCCGGTACCCCGCCGTCTGAATCTCATGCAGGTGGTCGAGCCCCTCCTCGGATAGTTGCGCCGCGCAGTCCTCCCGCAGCGCCTCGCTGAAGCCAATCATGGCGCGCAGCGGCGCGCGCAGGTCGTGGGATACCGCGTAGGCGAAGGCGTCCAGCTCCTGGTTGGCCGCCTTCAGCTCGGCCGTGCGCAGCTCGACGCGCCGCTCCAGGTCGGTGTTGAGGCTCTGTATCTCGTCCTGGGCCTTTTTGAGATCGCTGATGTCCTCGGAGAAGAGGACGATGCCGCCGATGCCCCCTCCTGCCAGGCGCCAGGGCCGGATCTCCCAGCGGACCCACTGCACCGAGCCGTCGGCGCGGTCGAAGCGATCCGCCTCGGAGCGTATGACTTCACCGGCCAGGCCGCGTTTATGGAACTCGCGCCACTCCGCGGAGATTTCCGGGAAGATCTCGTAGTGCGACATGCCGATGATGTCGCGTCCTTCCATGCCGTAATCTCTGAGCCAGCGCTGGCTGACATGGAGGTAGCGCATCTGCCGGTCGAACATGGCGAGGGCGGCGGGGGCGTGTTCTATAAAGACTTCCTGGCGCTCCTCGCTCTCACGTTTCGCAGCTGCCACCTGTTCCAAAAACTCGCGCGCCTCGGCAATCTCCGCGATCTCCGCGACTTTCGTGGGCGGTGCCGGGCCCGGCTGGACCAGCCCCCGGACCGCACGGCCTAAGTGGCCGGCCGCGATGCTTCCGCCGAGCACACCGGCGACGGTGGTGACCAGGAGCCCCAGCACCAGCAGGATGGCGAAGCGCACCCAGGGACCTCGGTAGGCGACCTTCGGGATCTCCAGCTCCACCGTCCAGGGGGCGAGTTCGGACTTCACCACCACCCGGTTCGCCGCATCGGTTTCCTGGTGATTGGCCCCGCTGCGGCGCGCGATCAGCTGTCCTGAGCTGTCTTTCACCGCAATAGACCACCCCGCGGGCAGGAGGCGCCGGTCGATGCGCTGCTGCAAAAGCGAGGTTTCCAGCAGGGTGAGCAGCACGTACTGGGTGTGGTTGCCGCGCCGTATCGGGACCGCGATGGAGCAGAGCGGGACCTTGTTCACCGGCCCCACGATGACGTCTCCCACCTCCGGCTTGCCCGAGGCGACGGCGGCGGGGGCGGCGGCCTTCCCCTTGGGGATCGGCAAGGCAGGCAGTTTGCTGCCCAGGGGGAGCTTCGTGTTGAACAGCATCGGCATGGGACGGCCGATCTCGGCAAGGATGACGTGGCTGCCGAAGAAGCTCTGGTAGGCGCGGGCCTCCTGGTACAACTCCGGCCATCGGCTCCTGTCCTCCATGAGCGGCGAATTGCCCAGCATCTGGAGCGCGCCGATCCGGGAGGCGAGGAACTGGTCCAGGTCGGTGGCGAAGTTGCCGGCCAGCATGGCGGCATGGCGCAGGTCCTGCTGGTGGCGGGCGCGCAGCGTGTCCACCACCAGCCACAGCGACAACAGCATGAGTGGCAGGATGCTGAGCCAGATCAGTCGTCTCAGAAACAACGCCAGGGGCGTTTTCTGTCTGCATTTTGGTGGGGACTGTCTTTGGTGGTCGGTCATCATGCTGCTCACTATGTCCCGGAGAAGAAATCTATCAAAACGACAATCCCTATATCATCCCATATAGGAATTTCTAGTGTGTCATGGCAATTTTATCCTATAAAAATTAAATTTGCGGCTTTCAATGACCAAGGGAAATAAGATTCATGCTACGATGATAGACGAGGTGTTGTTTTTAATGAGTAATGTGGCGTTGCTAATGGTGTTTTTGAGTGATTGCTGTGGGCAGGGGGCGGACAGCGCCCGAATGATTCATGAGGGGCAATCTGTCATCTTGCAGGTAGTAGTGAGAATGGTATCGTTGGTGTTCTTTAACTTGTTTAAAGGACAGGAGGCTCTATGTGGGCAAGAGTGTTGGCAACGGAGGATACGGCAAGCTTGATGGTACTGAGACTGTTCCTTGCGCTGGTGATGTTCCCTCACGGTGCGCAGAAGGTGCTGGGATGGTTCGGAGGCCCCGGATTTTCCGGCGCCATGGACATGTTCACCAGGATGATGGGCATCCCCTACCTCTTCGGTCTGATGGCGGTGCTGACCGAGTTCGTCGGGCCGTTTCTGCTGATCGCCGGACTGGCCACAAGGGTGGCGGCCCTGGTGATGGCAGGCGAGATGGTGGTGGCCGTGGTACTGATACACCTGCACAACGGCTTTTTCATGAACTGGACCGGCAAGCAGGCCGGCGAAGGGTTCGAGTACCACCTGCTGGTGGTGGGGATGGCGCTGGCGCTGATGATAGGTGGTGGCGGGAAATGGTCGGTGGACCGGGTGCTGTCACGCCGTACCTGAGCGCCGGCTCCCCTACTTCAGGAAGCCGTACTCGGTCTTGTAGAAGTCGATCACTGACTGAACCTTGGGGCTGGGGTTCCCCCTGGTGATGGCGTAGATCGGGCTGGCGATGGCGATGGTCTCGATAGTTCGGGTGGCGGCGGTGCTCATTTCGTGGGACACCACGCCCACGCTCCCCGGCAGGGCCACCACGGTTTCAGCAATATTGCGGTAGGTGGTGGCTGCGTGCCTGGTCGCGGTGACCGGCTCCCCATCCAGCGCGAGGCGGGTGAACTGCACGTTTTGCGCCTCGGTTTCCTTTCCCCACACCACGGTGACGGCCATGTCCTTGCCTCCCACCACTTTCCAGTTGCTGATCTTGCCGGTGAAGATCCCCTTCAGCTGTTTTTTGGACAGGTGGGACACCTCGCTGTCACGGTTAGCGATCACCACGAGCTCGTTGTCACCGACCTGGGTGGAGACAAACTGGGACGGGTCCAGGATGACGCCGTCTTTCGCTGCCCCGGCGATAATGTCCTCCAGCGGGTGCGCGCCCGCTGCGATGTCCACTTTCCCCTCGCTCAGGGCTATCAGCCCCTTGACCGCGGAAGACTGCACGATGGTAAGGTAATCGCCGTGCAGTTTCTCGTATCTCTTCTTGATGGGCAGGAACACCGTGCTGATTGCGGTACCGCCCCCCTCGATCTTGATCTCATCGGCAAAAGCCGGAACACACATCGCAACGTACAAAACAACGGCTAAGACAACACCCTTCATTCAACCCCCATGTTACATTCAATCGTTGGAATATAAGGTATTGTTTACCGAATGTAAAACACAAAACAAATAGAGAGTTCTCACGACTTTGCCTTGTGTTTTCCCTTGGCTGGGGGGGCGAACGGTACCGGCTGGTTCCTGGTCAACACCGAGCATGCTCCGGTGTCGGCGCAGAACTCGACTGGAAAGGAGACCACGGTAAAGCCGGGGGAGGAGCCTGATGCCGCGCCGCTGGGGGTATGCTGCGGTTCCGGGCGCCACACCACGAAGCGCAGGTAGGCTTCGTTCCTTTGCCCAATCTGCTTGAGCACGCCCAAAGGCGCCCCGACCGGGACGGCCTTTCCTTCGCTGATGTCCTTGCCGATCGTGCCGATGTGCTCGTAGGTGGCAATGGTGGAGTCGTCGTGAAGGATGTCGATGGTGTTGTTGTCCTTGATCCTGCTGATGACCCCTTTGCGTGCCGCCAGAACGGTGGTGCCAGCAGGCATGGTGAAGATGATGGCAAAGCGGTCCCCGTAAGTGTCCTCTCCTTCGGTCACTACGGCGCGGGCTTTTGTGCCGCTGCTGAAGGGGAAACGGTAGCGTTCCGGGCAGTCATGTTTGGCGTTGTAGACACCGATGCCCCAGGAGTAGGCGTCGCGCGCCCGGTAGGAAGCCCCTCGCTGCTCGGGCCTGGCCTGGAAAAGGACCTGTTCGCTTTGAGGCGGCACCACCGCGTACAGCGGCACCTGCATGTCGATTTTCAGGTTCTCGGATCGCTCCCGGTCGATGTTCAGGATGACAGAGACGGGGGCCATGCCGTGGTTGACCGCCGTAATGGCATGGGTAGTGTCGGCCGAACCTTGCGGCAGGTAGTCGGGAGGGACGTTCTTTACGTCCCGCACGGTGAAGTCATAGAGCTGCTTGGACCGGGCAGGCGTGGGCTGCCCCGGCAAGGAACCGGTAGAGACTGCTGCGTGCTCTGGGGGCACCACCTTCTCCTCGGCGGCGAGACCGGGCGTCATGCCGTTGGCGGTCACTGCCTTGGCCACCGCGGCAGGCGGAGCATCGAACGTTGCCACCGCGCCGCTCAGGCCAATGTAGTTGCCGGTCCGGACTTTCCCGTAATCCCCGTCATACTCCCATGGCCAGGACCCCCTGGAGTCCGACAGGCCACCGGCGCAACCGGCCAGGGCAATCAGCGACAATGCCATCATCCATCTGTAACGTTTCACCTGCACGAACGCTCCTTTGTCTCATCGCGTGGTACCGACACCCGTGTCCGCGGTTTCTCTCCAGTCACGTTGCTGGCTCTTTGCAGCCCGGCTGACACGGCCCCACGATTCCGGAGACGGTTGCCGGCGCCCGCACGTGGGGAATATATGGCAAGGTTGAGGTGTTGTAAATTAAAAGATGTTAGATGAGTCTGTGTCAACCGGGGCTGATACTGGAGAAGATAGTGAAATTATAGTTTGTTGAATGCTGAGCTGGCGTGTTATGCTGCCGTGCTGTCCGGTAAACCGGTATAGTCCGATTCCTTGATTGAAAGCGAGGCGTACATTGAAAGGGCAAAGCTTGATAAATTCCATCGGCTCCACGCCGCTGATCGAGATCGACTCACTCTATGACAACCCCGCCGTACGGATCATGGCCAAGCTGGAGGGGAACAACCCCGGTGGCTCGGTCAAGGACCGCCCGGCCCGCCACATGATCCTGGCGGCCGAGAAAAGCGGCGAGTTGACGGTGGACAAGGTGATCCTGGAGCCCACATCGGGCAACACCGGCATCGCCCTGGCCATGATCGCCGCGGCGCGGGGGTACCGCATCAAGCTGGTGATGCCGGCCTGCGTCAGCATGGAGCGCCGCAGCGTGCTGGAGGCCTACGGCGCCGAGATCGTCCTTTCCCCCGGTTGCGAGGCGACTGACGGTGCCATTCGGCTGGCACACAAGATCTTCGAGGAGCACCCCGAGAAGTACTACATGCCCAACCAGTATGCCAACCCCAACAACGTGCTGGCCCACTACGAGACCACCGGGCCGGAGATCTGGCGGCAGACCGACGGCTCCATCACCCACATGGTGGCGGGCATGGGGACCGGGGGGACCCTGATGGGGCTGTCCCGGTACTTCCGCGAGACGGCGCCGCAGGTCCAGGTTGTGGGCGTCGAGCCGGTGCTGGGGCACAAGATCCAGGGGCTCAAGAACATGCAGGAGGCCATCGTCCCTCCCATCTACGACGCCAATGCCTACCACAGGAAGCTCGTGGTCGAGGATGACGATGCCTTCGAGACGGCCAGGCTCTTGGCGGCCCAGCACGGTATCTTCTGCGGCATGTCCGGCGGCGCCGCCGTCTTCGGCGCGCTCAAGCTGGCGAAAGAGTTGGAGTCGGGCACCATCGTCGTGATTCTCCCCGACCGCGGCGACCGCTACCTGAGCACCAACCTCTTCAAGTCGATGTGCGCCCAGTGCCCGCCGTAACCTGAACGCCGGTACCAGCAAAGGAAAAGCCCCACGGCAGTTATTGCCGGCGGGGCTTTTTACTTAAACAAGCATTTCTCCCCTCGCCCTCCGGGAGAGGGGCGGGGGTGAGGGCGTTGCCTTGGCAATGGACTCCTTCGGTTAAAGTGTTTAAGCCGTTGGCCGGTTCTTCCGATACGCATGGTAGTGCTCAAAACCGTAAGGAGGAACAGGGTATGGAAATTTCCACCATGCGCAATGCAACAACTCTTCCCCTTGCCACCCAGACACCGCAGGCAAGTATCTCCCCTTCAGCAAAAACGACCTCCGGTCACCCAGGTAAAGACCAGGTAAGCGTGTCTGACGAGGCACTGGCGTCGTCCAGGCAGGCGACGGCGGATTCCTCTGCCGTCTCGGACAGCACGCTGCACATGCTGGGCGACCTCTTAAACCAGGTCACCGGCAGCACGGTACAGCAGTTGAGCTACCAGGAAACGGATCTTGCTGCGCAGTCCGCCTCCCTGTCGTACAGCGGGACCATAGCCACCAGCGACGGCAAGCAAGTGAGCTTCGGCCTGCAGCTTCAGTACGACCACGTCGCCGTTCAACAGCAGTCCGCGACCTTCCAGGCGGGCCCGGACGGGATCTCGCTCAGCTACCAGGGGGACGCCGCGGAACTCACCAGCAGGAGCTTCAGTTTCTCCCTGGCCGCCAGCGCCGACAGCCCTGCGGTAACCGGAAAGGGCGTCTTGCACCTGGACAACGAACTGAGCCTGATCGCCAAGGATATGAAGCCGGCGGTGAAAGATTTCATGGCGGCAACCGGCGCCCAGGGCGGCTGGGGCCAGGTTAACCGTCTGCTGCGCTCGACCGTTTGACCGGTCGGCGGTACCCTGCGCAAACGAAAGCCCCGGGTCCAGGTCCGGGGCTTCTTGTTTCTCATGACTACAGGTGCTGCTTCAAGTTTCATGAGAGGTTTGGTATAATGAAGTCGTCTCACAACCGGCGGCCAGCCGCTTCACTGGCCAAGGACCGAGGCGCACGATGAAACCGCTGCTGCGCACACTCTGCACCCTGCTGATCCTCCTCGGCATTACCGGCCTCCCCTCTCATGCCGCCGACAAGGTCCGATCCCTTTGCGAAATCCATTACCCCACCGACTACCTCTACGAGTGGGACTGCGTCAAAGTCACCGCCAAGGACAGCCCGTACAAGATCTTCGGCAAGCAGTGGCAGGACGGGCTGCGCTTCAACCGCATGGACCGGCGCCATTTCCTGGTCGGTATGTCGGTCAAAGTACCCAAGCACATGGAGGACATCAAGGAGTTCAACCCGATGCCCCCGTTCTATTACGAGGCGGAGAAGGAGCCGCAGCTGATCCTCATCGACCAGAACGAGATGTTCCTGGGCGCCTACGAGTACGGTGTGCTGGTCTTTTCCGCTCCGGTCGCGGTGGGGGTGGACGAGTACCGCCTCAGAAACGGCACCTACCGCGTCGATACCGTGGACCCGGTGCACGAGTCGAGCCTCTACCCGGTGGAGGGGACGGAGCGTCCCTACCCGATGCACTACGGCTTACGCTTCTACGTGGACAAGAAGGACGACGGCTGGACCTCCTACTGGATCCATGGCCGCGACCTCCCCGGCTATCCCGCCTCCCACGGCTGCATTGGGCTCTCCGACGAGGAGATGCAGCTGGCCTATTACGGCGAGCCGGCCAAGCCCCTGCTCATGGACGCCAAGAAGCTCTACCAGTGGGCGGTGGGCGCGCGCGATACCGGCGCCCTGCAGAGGCTGCGCGGACCTGCGGTGGTCATCATGGGCGAGCCGCAGATACCGCCCGAACAGTTGCGGCCGGTCCCGACCTCCACCGTCGTGTCGCCTGCCGAGGCCGGGGCACCGGGGCGCTGACGGGTCCCTTGAAAAAATCCCCGTCCCCTGTCCATTTCCCGTTTCCGGTGTATATTCTCATGGTGCCCATTTTCCGGGGTACCAGTTCTCTGCAGCAGCCGTCACGTCTCTTGATCACTTGATCAGTCTTTCCAACAATCGATCCAAGTTCGCAGCCAGCAGCCTCGACCGTTCCGGCCGAGCGTGTCGACGCGTCCGCCCTGGACCGAACTACGTCACCAGCGAGGGTAAAATCATGATCGTCAAACGCGGCAGCGTGGTGAGTCATGCAATGGCGCAGCAATGGGGTAGCGGCAAGGTTGTCGAGGTGGACGAAGTCAGGGCGACCATCCGCTTCAGCGACGGTATGGTCAGGAAGATCATTGCATCTCATTTCGAGGACCTCCACCCCGCCGACCCGGCCAGCTACCATCCGCCGGTGAAGAAAGCGCAGAAGGGGAGGGGGAAGGGGCGCACGGGTGCCCCTCGCGCTAAAACGCCCCGCCCCAAGAAAGCGGCGGCCCCGGCCGTGGTGCAGCCCTGACAGGATGACGTCATCGGCCGGCACCGCGGGCGACCACTCGGTACCCACCAGGCAGCACCCCAGTCAGCACGTACCAGGCAGGGGGAAACCGCATAATTCTCGCTTGCCACGCCGGGAAATACCGTCATAATCTCTCTCATGAGATCAGCGACCGCAGTTGCCGCGGGAGGAGGAGAGCCATGAAATGCCCGGTATGTAAGAACCATGCGCAGGTCGACACCAACCTACACACGGAAGGTTTCAACGAAGGGATCACGGAATGCAGCGTCTGCGGCACGGTCTGGTCCGCCAACCACGGCGTCGTCGAGATCGTCAAGGACCCCCAGGCCGAGTCGTTTCTCCAGGTAGAGAGCGAGTGCGTCGAGGGGGACGACTACAGCCTGAACATGGACGGCAAGCCCTAGGCCCCGCGCCTCTCCCCTGTCCCATCATCCAGAAACTCCCCCTCCGACCGGAGGGGGAGTTTTCTTTTCGCGTCCCCTTTTCTCATCCTTTGCGTAACTCACCTGCTGCAAGCGCCGGTACCGTTGACATCCTCGTTTGATGTATCGTACCCTGAGCGAGTTGTCCGGACTTGGGGGAGAGGTGATGAAAACCTTCAGCATGATAGGTTGTGGCGCCGTCGGTAAGACCGCGGGGCGCCTGCTGCAGCAGTCGGGAGTGGCGGCCGTTCAAGACATCCTGACCCGCTCAGCGGCGAGCGCGCAGGCCGCGGCCGATTTCATCGGCGCAGGGCGTCCCGTGGCCGATTTCGACCAGCTCGTGCGCGCCGACTTGTACCTGGTGGCCAGTCCCGACGACGCCATTGCCGCTTGTGCCCAAGGGCTGTGCCGCGCCGGGCTTTTGGACTCGGACACCACGGTGTGCCATCTGAGTGGTTCGCTGGCAAGCGACATCCTGCAGCCGGCTCGAGCCATGGGGGCACAGGTGGCCAGTGTTCACCCGGTGAAAAGCTTCGCCGACCCTGCCGTCTGTGTCGATGATTTCGCCGGGACCTGGTGCGGCATCGAGGGAGACCCGCAGACGTGCCAGTTCCTGGCAGAGCTCTTCGGCGCCATCGGCGGGAGGATCTTCCCCATCGATCCCCGCTTCAAGACCGTCTACCATGCCGGCTCCGTGCTGGTCTGCAACTACCTCACCGCCCTCATGGAGGCGGGGCTCAGGGCCTTCCAAAAAGGGGGGGTACCCCGCGAGACCGCGCTGCTGGTAATGGAGCCCCTGGTGCGTGGCACGGTGGACAACGTTTTTCGCGTCGGCACCGCACGCGCCCTGACCGGTCCCATCGCCCGCGGCGACGCCGGTGTGGTGGCCCGGCAACTGGACGCGCTGGACAATTTCGATGACGAACTCGCGCTCATCTACCGCGCCCTGGGCCGCGTGGCCTTGGACCTGTCGCGCGAGCGGGGCCAGGCATCGGTATCCGGGCTGGCGGCGATCGAGAATCTGCTGGCAACCCCAAAGGCAGGAGCATCGTAACATGTCTCACCTGTTGGACCATGAGCCGAGGACAACACAGGACCTGCTCAACGCCGTGGTGAACGGCACCCCGGACCTGATCTACGCCAAGGACCTGGAGGGGCGTTACCTGCTCATCAACAGCCAGGCCGCCACGTGGTACGGCAGACCGGTGCAAGAGATCCTGGGGCTGGACGACAGCGACCTCTTCCCCGACGAGATAGCGCAGGTGCTGCGCGAAAACGACCACCTGGTTATGGCGTCGTCCACCAGTACCACGCTCCAGGAGCAGGTGGTCGACCGCTCGGGCCGTTCGTGCGTTTTTCTCTCCACCAAGGGGCCGCTCTTCGACCGCCACGGCAGTGTAAGCGGCATCTACAGCATTTCGCGGGACATCACCGAGCAGGTGCAGGCGCAGGAACTTTTGCTGACCAACCAGGAGCAGTTGAGCTCCCTCGCCATCGAGCTGTCGCTGGCGGAAGAGAAGGAGCGCCGCCGCATCGCGGCCGAGTTGCACGACGAGATCGGGCAGAACCTGGCCCTGGCCAAGCGGAAGCTCAGCGATTGCCGGCAGGATTTCAAACTCCCCGCAGCGGCGGGCCGGACGGTACGGGAGTTGGAGCAGTTGCTGGAACGGACCATCCAGGAGGTGCGCAGCCTGACCTTCCAGATCAGCCCCCCGTTGCTCTACGAGGTCGGGCTGGAGGCCGCGCTGGACTGGCTGGCGGAGCAGTTCCAGGCCAAGCACAAGTTGCAGGTAACCGTCCGGAGCGACCTGACTTGTCAGCTCAACGAGGAGTTGGGGGGGACCCTGTACCACGTGGCGCGCGAGCTTTTGGTGAACGTGGTCAAGCACGCTGAGGCGGGCAAGGTTTCCATTACCAACAGGCAAGGCGCCGATTACCTGGAGTTGACGGTCGCCGATGACGGCAAGGGGTTTCCGACCCAGGCGGAGGGGGACCGGGCCATGTCCGGCTTCGGCCTGTTCAACATCCGGCAAAGGGTGCAGCATCTCGGCGGTCAACTGGAATTCAGTTCCGGCGCCGGCGGAACCGAGGTAACGGTCCGCGTCCCCTTTGCCTGCGCCGATCCGATCTACACAGGGAGTTCGCGATGACACGCGTGATGATAGTCGACGACCACAGCATAGTCCGGGAGGGGATACGCATCCTCCTGGAGAAGTTCCCCGACCTCATGGTGGTCGCCGACGCCGACAACGGCAGGACAGCGCTCGAGGTGGCCGCGCAGGCATCGCCCGGCGTGGTGGTGATGGACACCAGCATGCCGGGCATGAACGGCATCGAGGCGACCCAGCGGCTCAGCGTGGAGTGCCCGTCGGCGCGCGTGCTGATCCTTTCCATGCACAAGGACAAGCGTTTCGTCGCCCAGGCATTCCGGGCCGGTGCTCGTGGTTACCTGCTCAAGGACTGCACTTCCGCGGAGCTGGTGCATGCGGTACGGTCCGTGGCGGCGGGGGAGATCTACGTCTGCTCGGGCATCATCGGCGTGGTCATCGACGACTACATCAAGCGGATTCCCGACACCCTGCAACAGGGTGAGGCGGCGCTGACCCCGCGGGAAAGGGAGGTGCTCCAGTTGATCGCCGAGGGGAACAACGCCAAGAACATCGCCTTCCTGCTCAAGATTAACGTCAAGACCGTGGACACCCACCGCCAGCAGATCATGAAGAAACTGAAGCTGCACTCCGTGGCCGAGCTGACCAAGTTCGCAATCCGGGAAGGGTTCACCAGCTTGGACAACTGACTACCTCAGGAAAATTTCCGCCGCATCTCATATAAACCCTGATATCGAGACCCGTGTCTATTTGTTAGAGTTGCCTCTCATTTGCGATCTTGAACTTCCTCGCGAAGCAGCAACTACCGGGACACGATGCGGACTACCAAAATCCTCCTTGCCGACGACCATACGTTGATCCGCGAATGCCTGATCGCGATGTTTGAGAAAACACCCGGGCTGGAAGTCGTTGCCCAAGCTGCCAGCGGCATGGAGGCGGTGCGACTCGCCTACGAAGTGCAGCCGGACATCGTCCTCATGGACCTGGTCATGCCCGACGGCAACGGCATCGAGGCAAGCCGCTGCATCCTGAACGCGTTTCCCGACATGAAGGTGCTGATGCTCTCCATGTACGGCGATGCGCGTTCCGTACGCCAGGCTCTCGATGCCGGTGTCAAAGGATTCCTGGTCAAAAGCTGCCCCTCCGACGAGATCCTCGAGGCCGTCCGCATCGTTTCCGATAACGGCTTCTACCTCAGTTCCCACCTGCAAGGGGTCCTCGAACACGAGCTGCAGACGGCAGCGGGGAAGGTGCCGCTCACCTCGCGTGAAGAAGAGGTGCTGGTGCTGATGGCCCAGGGGAAGACCTCCCGAGAGATCGCCGCCCAGCTCCAGATCAGCCCGAAGACGGTGGAAACCCACCGCATGCACCTCATGAAAAAGCTGAACCTCACCAACATCGCCAGCCTCACCAAGTTTGCCATCCGGGAGGGGCTGCTTCCCCTCGATTGATCCTGGGGGCGGTTGCCGCTCCCCACTTCCGGTTTCTTCCACGGCGCTGCACGTTTTCTTCGCGCTCTCCCATGCCCCCTCGCTGTCGCTTGCTCCCTCTCGTCGCCTGCGGTTCCCGTCCTCCGTTGTGTCCGCTGCCGTCTAGGCCAAAATGCCGCCTGAAGCAGGCCCATTT
Organism: Geomonas agri; assembly: GCF_020179605.1. Lineage (NCBI taxonomy): Bacteria > Pseudomonadati > Thermodesulfobacteriota > Desulfuromonadia > Geobacterales > Geobacteraceae > Geomonas > Geomonas agri. The sequence continues at coordinate 2,327,846 of NZ_JAINZO010000001.1, read as the reverse complement.
CTGATTCACCGTGTGCTCTTCCCGTCGATGAAGCATGAGACAGTCGGCGCGACCGCACGCGCAGCAGGTACCTTGCCGGCTACATCACATCCGCAGGACGGAGCGCATCATGAAATGGTTCACCAATCTCAGAGTCGGTAGCAAGCTTGTCTCGTCGTTTGCAGCGGTTGCATTGATAACCGCGGTGGTCGGCGCCATCGGGATCCGCAACATGGGGACAATCAACCAGATGGCCGATGAGATGTACCAGAACGAACTGCTGGGGGTCTCCTACATCAAGGAGGCCAACATCAACCTGGTCTACATGTCGCGGGCGGAAAAGAACTTCCTCCTCGCCACTTCTCAGCAGGAGCGGGAGAAGTACCTCGAGAACCTCACCAAGTACAAGGCGGGGTACCGGGAATGGCTGGACAAGGCGCGGCCGCTCTTTGTCTCGGAGAAGGGGAAGGAGACCATGAAGAAGCTGGAGGCCGCCAACGAAGAGTGGTTCGCACTGCAGCAGAAGGTCATGGACCTGGGGATTCGGGATAAGCTCAACGACAGCACCCCCTCGGTGATTCTCTCCTTTGGCGAGGCCCGCACGAAACAGAAGGTCGTCGACGATACGCTGAGCGATTTGGCACGTATCAAGGAGGAGCACGCCAAAAACTCCTCCCTTGAGGCCTCGAGGATCTACCCGGCGAGCCTGAAGGTGATGGTAGCGCTGGTGGCGGGAGGCGTCCTGGTCGGGCTGGCCCTGGGCATCGTCATCGCACGGATGATCAGCGTGCCGCTCAGGCGCGGGGTCGAATTCGCCACTGCCGTGGCAGGGGGGGACCTGACCCAGAGCGTCGATATCGACCAGAAGGACGAAGTCGGGCAGCTGGCAGCGGCGCTGAACGCCATGGTGGTACGTCTGAAAGGAATTGTAGCCGAGGTGAAGAGCGCGTCGGACAACGTCACTGCCGGCAGCCAGCAGCTTTCTGCCGGGGCCGAGGAGATGTCGCAGGGGGCGAGCGAGCAGGCGGCATCTGCCGAGGAAGCGTCTTCGTCCATGGAGCAGATGTCCTCCAACATCCGGCAGAATGCGGACAACGCCATGCAGACCGAGAAAATCGCGGTGCAGTCGGCCGACGACGCCCGGGAAGGGGGAGCTGCGGTCCAGGAGACCGTGGCCGCCATGAAGGAGATCGCCGGGAAGATCGGCATCATCGAGGAGATCGCGCGCCAGACCAACCTGTTGGCCCTGAACGCGGCCATCGAGGCGGCCAGGGCAGGGGAGCACGGCAAGGGCTTCGCCGTGGTCGCCTCCGAAGTGAGAAAACTGGCGGAACGCAGCCAACGGGCGGCAGCAGAGATCAGCGAACTGTCGGCCAGCAGCGTGGAAATTGCCGTCAAGGCCGGCGACCTGCTGGCGAGGATGGTTCCGGATATCCAGAAAACCGCGGAGCTGGTACAGGAGATCAGCGCGGCCAGCAGGGAGCAGGACACGGGAGCTGACCAGATCAACCGGGCCATCCAGCAGTTGGACCAGGTGATCCAGAACAATGCCGGTGCATCGGAGGAGATGGCCTCGACCGCCGAGGAACTCTCCAGCCAGGCCGAACAGCTCCAGAGCGCCATCGCCTTCTTCAAAATGGGCGTCGAGGATGTGAAAAAGGGACCGGCCACAGTCAAGGCGGCGGGGCGTTTGCCGCAGGCTGCTACGCAGTGGAAGCGGCTGACCCATTCCAAACCGGTCGCCCCCGGCACTAAAACCGTACAGAAGGTAGTGGGCGGGCATGACTTCGATCTTGGCGACCAGCACGGCAGCGATGCCGACTTCGAGCAGTACTAGTTTTGATTCTATCGGCAGCCTGAGGGCCGCCTGTGATGACCTGCCATTGAAGCGCCGTCTTTCGGGACGGCGCTTTTTTTATTGTTTGGGACCAACTAAAAAGGGCAGCCGCATGATGCGACTGCCCTTTTCCCACTGTCACCGGGAGGCCTGTTAGGCTGCCGCCCCTTCCAGCTCCTGGACTATCTCCAGTTCGCCGCTGGTGAACACCTTGTCGATGTCGAGGATGATGATGAACTGCTCGTTGTGCTTGCCCATCCCCTTGATGAAGTCGGTGTTCAGCTTGGTGCCGATGCGCGGCGGCGGTTCGATCTGGTCCGGCTCCAGGTCCATTACCTCCTGGACCGCGTCGGCCATGGCTCCCATCACTACCTTCTCTCCCTCGAGTTCTACTTCGACGATGATGACGCAGGTGTTGACCGTCTGCTCCGCCATCGCCATGCCGAACTTAAGCCGCAGGTCCACCACCGGGACCACGCTGCCGCGCAGGTTGATGACACCGCGCATGTAGTCGGGGGTTTGCGGCACCTTGGTGATGGAGGTGAAATCCAGCACCTCGCGGACCTTGCCGATGTCCAGGGCGAAAAGTTCGTCCTCCAGCTTGAAGGTCAGATACTGGGTAGTTTCCGTGATTGTCTCGACCGCCATGTTTGCTCTCCTCTCTCAGTGGTGACTGTCGGTGCGTCCTCTATGGGTAACGACCAATCAGGCTAGACTTGGACCAGGGTCCGCTGTGCAGTCGGGACCCATGCAATGTATCGACACTTCACGCGCTTAATTGAGTCAAAAAAAATGTATTGGAAAGTTATAATCACGCCGGCAGGTGGCGTTACCGGCGGCGAGGGACGTTGAGTGTACCCACTCCGCGCCGAAAGCCGTGAAGTGCGACTGGGTGACGAGGCGTTCGAGAACTTTTATGGGCACGAAAGGGGTGCTGTGCGGTAGCCCCATTGTACCGTTGCTGTTCCAAAAGGCCTAGACATTATTGAAGAATGAAGGCATCATGCGCCCTGACTGCTGGGTGTGACTGCGCCGGATGGCCTGCCGCTATAAAGATGCATTAACTAGGAGGACGAGATGGATGACATGATGAGAAGAAAGGATCGTCAGCTCTCGGCAAAGGTTGCCAACGATATCCTGGAAAAAGGCACCATCTGCCAGCTGGCGCTGGCGGTACAGGGGGAGCCGTACCTGGTCACCATGAACTACGGCTACCGCGATTCAACCCTGTTCTTCCACTGCGCCGCGGCGGGGCGCAAGCTGGAGATCATCGGGCAGAACAACCGGGTCTGCTTCACCGTGGTCGAGCACGGAGCGGTGCTGCCGGCGGAGAAGGCCTGCGACTTCACCATGAAGTTCCGCAGCGTGGTTGGGTTCGGCACCGCGCGGGTGATCGACGGTTACCAGGAAAAGTGCGAAGCGCTCGGTATAATCATGGCTCAGTACGCCCCGGGCAGTTTCAAGTTCCCTGAGGCGACCCTGGCCGCGACGACGGTGTTTGCCGTCGACATCTCCTCCATGGCAGCCAAAAGCAACCTATGATCGCCAACAACGGTTGACCGCCACAACAGCCTCTGGCCCCACAAGCAATCATTGACCGCCACGAGCGACCACTGACGCTCGGCAAGCGAGGTTCGCATGAACATCCTGGCCATAGATCCCGGTTCCACGTCGACCAAGGTAGGGGTGCGGCGCGCGGGGAAGCTCGTCAAGGCGACCATCGAGCACCCGCGCCGGGAGATCGAGACCTTCCACGCTGTCATGGAACAGCTGGACTACCGGATGGAGCACCTGGTCCGCTACCTGCGTGAGATCGGTGTGGAGCAGGTGCGCTGGGACGCGGTGGTGGGGCGGGGCGGACTGGTGCGACCGGTACCCAGCGGTGTCTACCTGGTGGAAGAGCCCCTGCTGGCGGACCTGATGCGTGGCGTGAACGGGGAGCATGCCGCCAACCTGGGCGGGGTCATGGCCCACGCCGTGGCGTCGCGCCTGGATGTTCCCGCTTACGTGGTGGACCCGCCAGTCATCGACGAGATGTGGCCGGTGGCGCGCGTCTCCGGCATGGCGGGCATCGAGCGGCGCAGCATGTTCCATGCACTGAACCAGAAGGCGGTGGCGCGCGAGGTGGCGCGGGAGCTGGGGCGGCCCTACCAGGAGCTGAACCTGATCGTGGCGCACCTGGGAGGCGGCATCACCGTCGGCGCGCACCGCAAGGGGCAGGTGGTGGACGTGAACAATGGCCTCAACGGGGACGGCCCCTTCTCCCCCGAGCGCACCGGCGGGCTGCCCGTGATCGGGGTGCTGCAGCTCGTGGAACGAGGCGCTTTCACCACCGAGCAGTTGAAGAGCATCGTGGCCCGCAAGGGGGGCGTCTTCTCCTACCTGGGGACGGTGGATCTGCGCGAGGCCGAGGCAAGCGCCAGGCAGGGGGACCACTGGGCGGCCCTGGTGCTGGAGGCGATGGTGTACCAGATCGCCAAGGAAATCGGCGCGCTGGCTGCCGCCCTGTCCGGAGAGGTGGATGGCATCGTCCTGACCGGCGGGCTTGCCTTCAGCGCGACCGTGATGGAGGGGATACGGCAGCGGGTGCAGTTCATCGCGCCGCTTTTCGTTCGCCCCGGCGAATTCGAGATCGAGGCGCTCGTCGACGGCGCGCTCAGGGTACTCGCCGGCACCGAAGAGGCGCGCCGTTACCAGGGAGAAACCGATGAAGATCGGGCCTAATCTGAGGGCGGTGGTAGCGGCCAAGGGCGTGCCGATGGACGAGGTGCGCGAGGCGCTGGGGTGGGACCGGGAGACCCTGGACCGGGTACTGGCCGACCAGCTGTCCCCCGGCATCTCCGAACTGCTGCGGCTTGCCACCTTCCTGGGCGTTGGCATCTCGCGCCTTCTGGGAGGGGACCAGGAGTCACGGCAACGGGCAGTCAAGACCGGTAAGGACGAGCGGGTCGGCGTGGACCGGCGTAACGCCCTGCACTACGAGAGCCTGGCCCAGGCCTTCGCCGGCCGGCACCTGGAGCCCTTCGTGGTGGAGCTGTACCGCGACCCGGCCTGCGAGCCGGACCTGAGCCGCCACCCCGGTGAGGAGTTCCTGTTCGTCCTCTCCGGCGAGCTGCAGGTCACCGTGGACGGCGAACCGTTCCACCTCGAGGCCGGCGATTCCCTCTATTTCGATTCCCTCCTGCCCCACGTGCTCACCGCGCTCAGCGACTCCTGTCGGCTGGTCGCCGTGCTCTACAAGGGCGAGTCCATGCTGCAGCTCACCAAGGGGCACGGCATGAAGAGCCTGATCGAGGCGGCGCGACTGGCCCCGCGCCAGAAGGTGGTCCTGGTCTGCCCGGACGCAGGCTCCCTCAAGGCGGTGAACAAGGGGATCGAGGAAGGAATCCTGGAGTCGGTCTTCCTGGTGGGGGACCCGGAGCGGGTGCGGCACTCCTGCGCCGACCTCATGATCTTCGAGAAGCAGTACCACTTCGTCCCGGTGTCTGACTGTGCCGACCACGAGCGGGAGGCGGCACGCGCCGGCGTGGAGCTGGTGGCGACCCGGCAGGGCGATCTCCTCATGAAGGGGGGGATCAACACCGCCATCCTGATGAAGGCGGTCCTCGCCAAGGAGACCGGCATCGGTACCGGCAGAAGGCTCTCCAACGTGAGCATCTTCGAGCTCCCCGGCGTGGAGCGGCTCATCTTCCTGACCGACCCCGCCATCAACCCCGAACTCTTCGCACACCAGGACGCCGCTTCCGCCATCGACATCATCGACAACGCCATCCAGGTGGCGCGCGCCCTGGGCGTCGAGCGCCCCAAGGTGGCGTTGCTGGAGGCGAACGAAGTCCCCTCCGCCAATATCCCCACCACCATGCTGGAACAGGAACTTTCCCAGCGCCACTGGCCGCAGGCCGATGTCTACGGCCCGCTCTCCTACGACCTAGCCCTCTATCCCGATTCGGTCCGCAAGAAGGGGCTCACCGGCAACCCGGTGGCCGGCCAGGCCGACATCATCGTGGTGCCGCACATCTCCGGGGGAAACTTCCTCTACAAGAGCTGGGTGTTCACCATGGGTGCCGAGGTGGCCAACGTGGTGCTGGGCGCCCGCGCTCCCATCATCCTCACCTCGAGGAGCGACAGCGACCTCACCAAGTTTCTCACCATCTGCGCCAGCTCCCTCTATGGCCATTACCTGCGGCGTGAGGGGTGAAAGGGACGGCCTTCCCTTTGCCGTTTGCTTTCCCGACAGTGGCCGGGTATGCTAATGAACGTTTGATCACTCCGACGTGAGGATAGCATGCCCAGCACCCCGCTCATCATCGGCCACCGCGGCGCCTCCCGTGACGCTCCTGAAAACACCCTCGCCTCGTTCCGGCTAGCCTTCGCGCAAGGGGCGGACGGTATCGAGGCCGACTTCCGGCTCACTCGCGACGGCAGCATCGTCTGCCTGCATGACTCCGGCACCTCCCGCACCACGGGGGGGGAGCTCCAGGTCGCCGAGTCCACCCTGGCCGAGTTGCAGCGCCTGGACGCCGGGAGCTGGAAGGGGGACCCGTGGCAGGGCGAGGCCATCCCGACCCTGGCCCAGGTGCTCCAACTGCTCCCCGCCGGCAAGCGGCTGTTCATCGAACTCAAGTGCGGCGCCGAGATCATCGAGCCCCTGGCCGCCGACCTTTCCCGCAGCGGCGTCGCCGCGGCGCAGATCCGCTTTCTCGCCTTCGACCACCTGCTGGTGGCCGCGCTCAGGGAGCGCCTCCCGGCATACCGCGCCTGCTGGCTGTGCGACTACCGCTGGCGCGGCGGCTGGCACCCTTCCGCCGGTGAGGTCCTGACGCGCCTGGCCGAGATCGGCGCCGACGGGCTGGCCAGCCGTGATCGCGCCATCCTCGATGCCGCCCTGGTCGGTGAGCTGCGGGCACGCGGGCTGGAGATCCACGTCTGGACCGTCGATTCGGCGCGGGGCGCGGCACGGCTTGTCGACCTCGGCGTCGACTCTATCATGACCAACCGCCCGGGATGGCTGCGCCGCGCCCTGGAGCTTCCCCGGGAGAGAGCATGAACCGTAAGGCATACCTCGCCACCGGTCGCATGATCGCGATGCTGCAGGGGTTCTCCAAACTGCGGGTGAACGTCCATTGCAAGGAGCACATCCCGGAAGGATCAGTCATCTTCGTGGTGAACCACTTCACCCGCATCGAGACCGTGCTGCTCCCCTACCACATCTATCGCCTGACCAGGATCCCGGTCTGGTCCCTGGCTGACGCCTCGCTGTTCGCCGGCCCCCTTGGGCGTTTCCTGGACCTGATGGGGGCGGTGTCCACCAGGAACCCGGACCGCGACCGGGTCATCGTGAAGACCCTCTTGACCGGCGAGGCCTCCTGGATCATCTTCCCCGAGGGGCGCATGGTGAAGGACAAGGAGCTGTTCCGCAAGCGACTGTTGCTTCCCTCCAGCGGGGTGCGCCCCCGTTCCGGCGCCGCGACGCTCGCCTTGCGCACCGAGTTTTACCGGCAGAGGATGCTGAGGCTGCAGGGGGTGGCGCCGGAGGAGGTGGCTCGGCTGCAGGGGCTGTTCCAGATCCCCGACCTTGGGCCTCTCAAGAAGGGGAAGTGCCACATTGTCCCGGTGAACATCACCTATTACCCGCTGCGCGCCCGGGAAAACGCGATCAGCAGGCTCACTGAGCTCTTCCTGCGCGAGGCGCCCCAGCACCTGAAGGAGGAGGTCCTCACCGAGGGGAGCATGCTGCTCTCCGGCGTGGACATCGACATCCGCTTCGGTAGCCCCATCGATCCCTCCACCTACCTGAGGAGCCGCGAGGTCGAGGCCGACATCGTCTCCACGGCGAGCTACGGCTTCGATGACCGGCTCCCGTCCATCAACGAGATGAAGCACGAGGCGAACCGCCTCATGCAGCGCTACATGAGCAGCATCTACGACCTCACCACGGTCAACCACGACCATCTCTTCGCCTCCCTCCTGCGCGCCTATCCCTACAAGGCTATCGACGAGGACGATTTCCGGCGCAGGGTGTTCCTGCTGACCAAGGTCTGCCTGCACGATACCGCCTGCAAGCTGCACCAGAGCCTCAGCACTGACCAGGTCCCGCTTCTGACCGACGACCGCTATCACAAGTACCGGGAGTTCCGCGAACTGGCGCTGGAGAAAGGGGTGGTGGTGTGCAGGGACGGCATGCTGGTGAAGGACCGGGCCAAGTTCTCGGCCCCCTTCGAGATGCAGCGCGCCCGGATCGACAACCCCATCGGCGTCATCGCCAACGAGGTGCTCCCGCTCACCCAGTTGCAGCGCGATGTGCACCTGACCGCCTGGCTGCCGGTCTGGCTGGTGCGCAGGAAGGTGGCGCAGCTCCTTGAGCGCCAGGCCCTTGAGGAGTTCGACGCCGACTACCGCGAGTACTTCCGGGAGGGGGAAAGCAAGGAGAGCGAGGTGGGGATGCCCGTGCTGCTCAAGGGTGAATCGCGCCGCCTGGGCGTGGTGCTGGTGCACGGGCTCCTCTCGGTGCCAGCGCAGATGCTGGAGCTCGCGCACTATCTGCAGCGGAAGGGGCTCTGGGTCTACTTGGTGCGCCTGAAAGGGCACGGCACTTCCCCCGAGGACCTTGCCCTTCGCAGCGGCAGCGACTGGGTGCAATCGGTGGACCTGGGCTTTGCCCTGATGAAGGCGCTGTGCGACCGGGTGGTGGTGGGAGGCTTTTCCTTCGGCGGCGGCGTGGCGCTCGACTGCGCCAGCCGGGTGGGGGACGCGGCGGGGGTGTTCGCCGTCTGCCCGCCGCAGCGGCTTCTGGACATCTCCTCCCGCTTTGCACCGGCGGTCACGGTCTGGAACCGGGTCATGGACGTTTTCAGCTACCAGTGGGCCAAGAAGGAGTTCGTGGACAGCGTGCCGGAGCGCCCGGAATTGAACTACAGCAAGATTCCGGTGCGCGCGCTGCGCGCCATGGAGCGCTTCATGAGCGAACTGGAGCCCAAGCTGACCGGGATCCGGACGCCGGTCCTGGTGCTGCAGGCCGAGGGGGACCCGGTGGTCGACCCGCGCGGCTCGCAGCGGCTCTTCGAGATGCTGGGGAGCGAGCAGAAGAGCTACCAGAGGTTTCCGCTCCAGCGCCACGGCATCCTGGCCGGCCCGGGGTCCGAGGACGTCCACGCCGCGGTGGGGGGCTTCCTGGAAACCCTGTCCGAAAGCGGCGCGGCGGCAGAGGCCCCAGTGCAGGGATAGCGGGCTTTCCAGATTTGTCGGGATCTGTTACAAAGGTGGTATGGACAACGACATCTCACAAGGGATATTGCAGAAACGACACTGGGTTTTCGACCTGGACGGCACGCTGACCATCGCCATCCACGACTTCGCCCACATCAGGAATGTGCTGGGGGTCCCGCAGGGGAGCGACATTCTTGGGCACCTGGAAGGTCTCCCCGAGGCTGAGGGGCTGCGGGCGCGGGCGCTGTTGCAGTCGATCGAGCAGGAACTGGCGCAGCGGACCGAACCGGCCGAAGGGGCACTGGAGCTGCTGCAGTTCCTGCACGGCCGCGGCACCCGCATCGGCGTGCTCACCCGCAATACCAGGGAGAACGCGCTGACCACCCTGGCGCATATCGGGCTCATGAACTACATCGGGGAGGCTGACGTGCTGGGGCGGGACGAAGCCCGGGCCAAGCCTGACCCGGACGGTATCCACAAACTGGCGTGCCGCTGGGGAGTTCCCGCAGCGGCACTGGTGATGGTAGGTGATTACGCCTTCGATCTGCAGACCGGTCGCGCGGCCGGCGCCGGCACCGTTCATGTCGACCCTGCCCGCGCCTTCCGCTGGCCCGAGCTGACCGACATCGCGGTGGGGAGCCTGGCCGAGCTGGCGCAGGCGCTTCAGGCCAACGTCTCCAGCTCGTGGTCGGCTATCTGCACGATCTCGTCGTAGATGGCCAGCATGACGTGCATGTCGCACCACTTTTTCGTCATGTTGTGAATCAGGTAGCCGCCGTTCACCAGGGTCCCGGAGAGGAGCGCGATGCCGAGCATCCGCTGGTCGTCCACCGAGAGCAGGAAGCAGGCGTAGACCGCGATGTTCACCATGGAGAAGAGCCAGGCTACTTCCGGCCCCTTGAAGGGGTTGAGCATCACCTTGGTGAGGTCCATGTAGTAGCGGGTGAGCCCCCGCACCCTGCGCATGCAGTCGATGATCCCTTCACTTTGTTCCTTGAGGTACAGGCTGGCCAGAAAATGGGTAATGGCCATTTCTTTCCCTCTCACCATCCGTTCCTTCACGTACATGTCGATAGCTTCATCCACTGTCTCTTTACTCATGGCAGCCACCTTTGGACGCCTGGTAGTGATGTTCCTGCGTCCGATTGGATCTCTATGTGAGGGGCGTTGATTCGCCCTTCGGATCTAGTAGTGAAAATGGGCTCTGGCACCGGCGGATCGGGCCTCTTGCATAAGGCAAACTATGGTGCAAAACGACTCCGGTGTCAACCGCTCTCACTGGATGCATCTGTCGCATTTATCGGCACAAATTTGCTTTAGTTGACAACTTTTCGCTCGTGCCGTACTCTCGGAGCCTGTCCGCAAACGAGATGGGGCGCAACTGCCTGAAACTTCGAAATGGAGGGGTATGGGGAACAAGAATCAGCAGGGGAAGAGCGGGGCCGAACAGGGGCTGATCGTTTCCCACTTCGGGGTGGCCGTCGAGGTGCTTTTCGGGACGGGCGAACGACGCATGGTGAAGGTGAAGCGCAACTCCGGCCACGTCGTCGGGGACCAGGTGACGGTAAGCGGTGAGGTCCTGCACCGGCTGCCCAGGAGGACCGAGTTGAGTCGGCGCGACGCCAGGGGAGGCGTCCACCTTCTCGCCGCCAACCTCGACGTGCTCGGCGTGGTGCTCGCTCCCGGCACACCCTCGGGATTCCTGGACCGCGCCATCGTCGCCGCCCGTGCCGCAGGGCTTTCCCCCTTCGTGGTCTTCAACAAGTGCGACCTCCCGGAATCCACCGAATTGAGTGACGCCACCGGCCGCGTCTATGGCGGCATCGTTCCACTTTTCACCTTGAGTGCCGTCACCGGCGCCGGCATCGAGCCGCTGCGGGAGTTCCTGCGCCAGGGGCACCGGGGTGCCTTCGTCGGCACCACCGGGGTGGGCAAGAGTTCGCTGATGAACGCGCTCTGCCCGGAGCTGAACCTGAAGGTGGGAGCGCTTTCCGACTACAACTGGACTGGTCGGCACACCACTACCGTCTCTTCCCTGCACGCCCTTCCCGGCGGCGGCGAACTGGTCGACACCCCTGGCTTCCGCGATTTCGGGCTGGTGGACATACCCGTCCCCGAGCTCGCCGCCTGGTTCCCCGGCTTCGAGGCGCTGCAGGACCATCGCTGTCGCTTCAACGACTGCCGACATCGCCAGGAGCCGGGATGTGCGGTGCGCGACGAGGTCGCTTCGGGCGGGATCAGCGAGGAGCGGTACCAGACCTACCTGGTACTCCTGGACGAGGTAGAAGCCCTGGAAGAGGCGGCGCAGCGGCGCAACTGGAAAAAATAATCAGAAGAGGAGATACATGGCCGTACCCTGGAAAGTAGTGCAAAGCGTGACCACCGGCGACGGGGTCCTGGAACTAAGACAACGAGGCGAGCGGGACTTCCTGATCACCGTGAACGGGCTGGTCCTTATGAACAGCTCGCTGCATCGCTCCGAGGTCGCCCTTGGCGAAGTGGCCTGCGGTCACCTGAAGGATGCGGCGGCGCCGCGGGTGCTGGTGGGGGGGCTGGGGATGGCGATCACCCTGCGGGCGGTGCTGGACCAGTTGCCGGAGAAGGCGAGCGTGCTGGTCGCGGAACTGAACCCGGTGGTGCTGCAGTGGTGCCGCGGACCGCTGGCGCCGTTGACCAACGGGGCGGCCGACGATCCGAGGGTTGAGGTGGAAATCGCCAACGTCGCGGACGTGATCAGGCGCAGCGCCATGAACAACAACCGCTTCGACGCCATCGTGCTCGACCTTTACACCGGGCCGCACGCGAAGACCGACAAAATCATGGACCCGCTCTACGGCGAGATCGCCATCGAGTTGAGCAAGGGGGCCCTGAAGCCCGGCGGCGTCTTCGCCGTCTGGGGCGAGAACTACGACCAGGGCTTCGAAAAGCGCCTGCGCCAGGCCGGCTTCTCGGTCACCTGCGACCGTCCCGGCCGGGGGGGGCTGCGCCACGTAGTCTTCCTGGCTCGCCTGGCGTCCCGCCCGGAGCCCGGGGCCGGGCAGCGCCAGAAGCGCTCACCCCGCCGCTAGTCACGGTCGGCACAAGCCGCCACCTTGGTACACAATAAAAGACGGGGGCGAATTTTCGCCCCCGTCTTCACGTATCGCCTCGACTCAGGCTGCGGCACCGAAGTCGGCACCCGCATACTGCACCGCCGTAGGGTCGTTCGCCCTAGGCGGTGACACCGCGTGCACGCCGCCGCAGGAGGGGCAACCCTGCACGAAGGTCTGCAGTACGAAATCCCTGCCGCACTCCTGGCAGCTCACCTCCAGCGCTGTCGGCAGCGGCGAACACGCCACCTGCCCACCGTGCGCCGCCAGCACAAACTCAACCAGTTCCCTGCCGGTAGCGTAGGGGCCACCAGCCCTGGAGCTACCCGAACCGCAATCGCACATCTTTCCTCCCTCGTTACTTTTGGATCACCAGCGTGCCGCAAGCTAGCACGACACCCTTTCCCCCTTCCTTGACCTCGGTCAAAAAAACGCGCTTACCACAAGAGTTCCGACCCCGGCAGGTACTAAATTCGCCGGTGGCCGTATTGCAAAGACGTTCCATTCCAGTATATTGTGTTGGTATTTTTTAATGTTAATCCGAGCAAGGAGATAACCCCGATGGAAGAAGAGAAAAGCGCACCTGAAATTGCGGACATCGGAGTCGTCAACAGCCACGATCACCTCTGCCTGCTGTACCAGGACGAAACAGAGCTGCTGAACCTGGTGCTCCCCTTTATCCAGAAGGGAATCGCGATAGGGGAGCGCTGTGTCTACCTCCATGCCGCACAGGACAGACTGGAGCGGCTGCTGCAAAGCGTGGTCGAGGTGCAAAAACAGGACACCGGCGCCTTGGTCCTGCTACCGATCAAGCAGGCCTGGCTGACCGGAGGGACCTTTAAGCAGGACAGGGTCATGGAGCTGTTGCACAACATCTGCTCAGGTGCCGCCAGCGAGGGTTTCAGCGGAACGCGGATCATCTGCGACATGGGGTGGGCACTTAAAGATCCCAAGTCGCTGGAGCTGCTGCACCGCTTCGAACGTGACCTGACCACCTTTGCCGAGGAGCAGGACACTGCCCTGCTTTGCCTGTACAATCGGCGCCTGTTCAGTCCGGAACTGCTTCTGGACCTGGCTCGCATCCACCCGGGGGTGGTCAGCGGCGGCAGAGTGTGCCAGAACCCGCTCTTCATTTCGCCGGGGTTGCCCCACCGTAAGAAGGCGGCGGTATGCGAGCTCGACGTCTTCCTCGCCGCCGCCCAGCGCATGACCATGGTGGAGGCGGAAAGTGGACGGGTCAAGCAGGAACTGGAGCAGGCCTACGCGGCCCTCGCTCGCAAGATCTACGAAAACTGGCAGGAAGAGGATACCCTGCGCGCCAACGAGCAGCAGATCCACGAGAAGGACGAGGCGCTCCTGGCCAACCGCAGGCGCCTGCAGACCATCCTGCAGCACCTGCCAGTCATCATGATGGCCTTTGATAATGGCGATCGTCTGGCCGCCTGTAACCACGAATTCGAGCGCATCTCTGGCTTCAAGAGCGAGGACGTGATGGGCAAGCCAATGCTGGAGCTGCTCCAGGTCGACGGAGCACTGCGCGAGGACGTGGTATCGGCGCACCCGCCGCAAGGGGGGGATTACCGGGGGCGGGAATGGAACCTGCGCTGCAAGGACGGCTCCCCCAAGCTCATCTCCTGGTCCAACATCTCGCGCTACGTCCCCATCACCGGCTGGGTGAACTGGATTGTCGGGCTGGACATGACCTCGCGGGTGCAGGCCGAGAGCGGGCTCAGGGTCCTCAAGGTGGAGCTGGAGACGCGCAGCGCGGAACTGGTGGCAATTGGACAGGCGGTGTCCCAGGACCTGGGAACGCGCCTGGAGCGGATTACCAGCGATTGTGGCAGACTGCAAAAGCTCAATAAAGGTCAGCTCGACCCTCCCGGCCGGGAGCTCCTGGAACGCATCAGCACCGTCGCGTGCGAGCTTTCCGGATCCATCGCCGCACTGGAGCGCATGACGGCGGTGACGGCGGGGGAACTGCAGCCGGTGGAGGTGGACCTGAGCGCCATGGCTTCGGAGATTGCTGCTCAGCTCAGCGACCAGACCCAGCACCCGGTCGACTTCCGGATCGAGGACGGGGTCACCGTTACCGGAGACAAGGAGATGCTGCGGTTGGCGATGGAGCATCTGCTGGAAAACGCATGGCACTGCACCATCGGTGTGAAACACCCCGTGATCAGGTTCGGCACCGCGCAGGTCGAGGGAGAGCGCAGTTACTATGTGAGTGACAACGGCCCCCGGTTGAGCACCAGCCTGCGTGAAGTGGCCGGGCGCAGCGCTAGCGAGCGGGGGAGTCACGGTATCGGCTTGGCCACGGTACAGCGCATCATGCAACCTGCATCGGGGCCGCATTTGGAGCGCGGAGCAGGCCGGGAAGGGGGCGACCCTCTACTTCCAGGTCTAGCGACGCCATACGTGCAGAGAGGCTGGTCATGAAAAGCAAGGACGCGACGCTGCCGGTAGTGGTGGTGGACGACGATCAGGACATGCTGCAGATCTACCGGGCACTTTTGCAGGGACACGGTGTCGGGCCGGTGCTGACCTTCGATGACGGCGATGGGCTGCTTCCCTACCTGCGCCGCAACGAAGCGGCCCTGGTGGTCCTGGACCTGGCGCTGCCCAACGTGACCGGCCGCGACCTGTTGCCGCGCCTGGTGGAAGAGTTCCCGCACCTGCCGGTACTGATCATCACCGGCATGGCGGAAGTGGGGCAGGCGGTATCCTGCATGCGCGCCGGTGCCTGCGACTACCTCTTGAAACCGATCGACAACGCGCTCTTCCTCGCGGCAATTGACCGTGCCCTCGGTCCCCCGGCGGAGGAGCACCGGCTGCGCTGGCGGCGCATGCCGTTCCCCGACATCGTCACCGAGGACCCGCAGATGCTGAGGCTCATGAAAAGGGCTCAGGCAGTCTCCCACAGCGGCCAGCCAGTGCTGATCACCGGGGAGACCGGCGTCGGCAAAGAACTGTTCGCCGAGGCAGTACACCGCTGTTCGGGGAAGAAAGGAGAGCTAGTGACGGTGAACGTGGCGGGACTCGACGACGCCGTCTTCTCCGACACCCTCTTCGGCCACCGCAAGGGGGCCTTCACCAGCGCGCAGGAAAACCGCGAGGGGCTGATTAGGAAGGCCGCGGGGGGGACCCTGTTCCTGGACGAGATCGGCGACCTGCGCGAGGAGGCCCAGGTGAAGCTGCTGCGGCTGATCCAGGAACACGAGTACCTGCCGCTGGGGTCAGATGTGGCGGCGAAAACGGACGCCGGTATCGTGGTGGCCACCAACCGGGACCTGAAACTGCTCCTGGAACAGGGAAAGTTGCGCGAAGACCTCTATTACCGGCTCAGTTGCCACCGGCTCCACATCCCGCCGCTCAGGGAGAGGCCGGGGGACATTCCCCTGCTGTTGGAGCATTTCGTGACCCTGGCTTCCCGGCAAATGGGCAAAAAACGCCCCTGGTACCCCTTGGAGCTGCCGCGGTTGTTGCAGCAATACCACTTCCCGGGCAACGTGCGCGAGCTGCAGGCCATGGTCTATGACGCGGTCGCCCTGCACGAGAAGGGTCCGCTTACCGTGGCGGCTTTCCGTTCCAACATGAGCGTCCCCTTCGGCAAAGGGCTCACCGTGGAGGGGCACGAGGTCGTCACCGTCATCTTCAACGGTTTTCCTAGCATAAAGGAAGCGCAATCGCACCTGATCAGCGAGGCGCTGCGGATGTCCAACGGTAACCAGGGCGAGGCCGCGAGTCTGCTAGGAATCTCCAGGCAAGCCCTCAACAACCGGCTCAGGAGGAAATCGGCCTGACCCGTCTGCAACAAACGTTGCACCTGCCACAAACGTTGCCTGCCTGACACCCGCCCACAGCAAGGCCCCGGCGCCATCCGCCATGAAAGAGGTAAACCTTTATTGCCGCCCCCGGTGTGCCGCTGCGAGGCTGATCCGAATAAGTGGCTGAAAGAGCAGGGAGTAGCCAGGCGGAGGAGGTGGGCATGGTTGCTGCTGAAGTAACAGGAGGGAGCCTGCGGCAGTGGCGAGGAATGGGATTTTGAGTTTGTAGGGACGTCGTCCCGGGAGACCGGCAGCGGCCGGTTCCAGGTGCACGGGCAGGCGTCCCCGGGCGAGCCCCCTTGGGGGGTGCAGGTCAACAGGGGGTGCCCCATGACCGATGCGTACAAGGCAAAGAGAAACAACGGGGAGGGCCGGTATTTGACCATAGATAAGGAAATAGCGTCCAGCATGCTGAACGCCTCTTACGCGGTAGATCTCAAATCGGCAGTCCACACCTCCCTGGAGACGATACGCAACATGCTCCAGGAGCGGCCCAACAATGAGGAGATCAGCCTGCTGACCCAGCAGGTGGAACGCCTGCTCACCGAGCAGACCGAACGGCTGGAATCGATCAACCGGGATCTGGAGGCTTTCAACTACTCGGTGGCCCACGACCTGTGTGCTCCCTTAAGGAGGATCTGCGGCTTCACCCGTGCCCTGCAGGAGCAGTACGCCGGCATGCTCGACCTGGAGGGGATGGACTACCTGGAGCGCATCTTCAAGTCGAGCCAGCACATGAACGACCTGATCGAGGCGCTGCTGCAACTTTCGCAGCTCTCCTACCTGAGTCTGAAACGGGAGGTGGTCGATCTCTCCGAGATCGTCAGCGACACCGCGGCCGACCTGGCGCAGGGGACCCCGGAGCGCAAGGTGGAGTTCCTGATCCAGCCCAGGATCCGCACCTTCGGCGACCAGAACCTGCTCGAGATCGCCATGAAGAACCTACTGAGAAACGCTTGGAAATTCACTCAGATGCGCGATGTAGCCCGTATCGAGTTCGGAGCCCAGGAGAGTGCCTCGGACAAGACCTGTTTCGTGAAGGACAACGGCATTGGCTTTGACATGGCCAACGCGGAAAGGATGTTCCATGCCTTCCAGCGCCTGCACAGCTCCAGCGAGTTCCCCGGCAACGGCATCGGCCTCACCACCGTGCAGCGTATTATAAACCGCCACGGCGGGCGCATCTGGGCCGAAGGGGAGGTGGACAGGGGGGCGACCTTCTTCTTCACGCTGCAGTCGTGCATCACATGAAAAGCCCCTTTTGCTGCGCGGTCCGATCTGCTATCATCCCTCCACATTAAAATCGGAGGCGGGCATGCACGAGATGAGCATAACCCAGAGCGTGGTGGAGATATGCGAGGGACACGCCGCAGGGCGCAAAGTTATAGAGGTGGTTCTCGAGATAGGGGAGCTGTCCGGGGTGGTGCCCGAGAGCGTGGAATTCTGCTTCGAGGCCTGCACCAAGGGCACCCTGCTGGAGGGAGCCAAGCTCACCATCGAGGAGGTGCCGGGCCGGGGGACCTGTCCCGCCTGCCACGGCGAATTTCCCCTGCAAAGCCTCTTCTCCCCCTGTCCCGGGTGCGGCGCCTTCGGCCTCGCCATCGTATCGGGTGAGGAGTTGAGGGTGAAGGAACTGGAGCTGGCCTGACGGGGACTGGCTCCTCAGGTGCCCGTACCCTTTTCTCCTTTTGTCCCGCCCTTGGGACAAAATGATACAAAACCGGGACAGAAGTACCCAACAAAATGAAGCAACCAAAGGCGCCGTGCGGAGAGCTTCCGCAGGCGCCATTTTTTTTGTCCAATGATTACAATGTATTACAATTTCAAATTTTGTTTACCGGGTTGGCACGGGTGTTGCCGTATACGGGCGGTTTGATTTATCTCGAGGAGGCTTGTTATGAAAGAAGAGATGTTTTGCGAAGGGGTCACCCGCAGGAGTTTCATGAAGGCCTGTGTCACCGCCACCGCGATGATGGGGCTTCCCTTCGCCATGCATACGCAGGTGGCCGAGGCCGTTGAGAAAAACGGTAACCCTGCGGTGATCTGGCTCCATTTCCAGGAGTGCACCGGCTGCTCGGAGTCGCTGCTGCGTTCGTCCCACCCGACCATCTCCACGTTGATCCTGGACATGATCTCGCTGGACTACCACGAGACGCTCATGGTTGGCGCCGGTCACCAGGCCGAGCAGGCGCTCCATGACTCCATGAAGGCCAACCACGGCAAGTACATCCTGGTCGTGGAAGGCGCCATCCCGACCAAGCAGAACGGCATCTTCTGCAAGGTCTCCGGCAAGACCGCCCTCGAATCGCTGCAGCATGCGGCCGAAGGGGCCGCGGCCATCATCGCCATCGGCACCTGCGCTTCCTACGGCGGCATCCAGTCCGTTTCCCCGAACCCGACCGGCGCGGTCGGCGTGAAGGACATCATCAAGGACAAGCCGATCATCAACATCCCCGGCTGCCCCCCCAACCCCTACAACTTCCTGTCCACCGTGCTGTACTACCTGACCTTCAAGAAGCTGCCCGAGCTCGATCAGCTGGGCCGCCCGAAGTTCGCCTACGGCAGGAGGATTCACGAGCACTGCGAGCGTCGCCCGCACTTCGACGCCGGCCGCTTCGCCAAGGCGTACGGCGACCCGACCCACGCCCAGGGCTACTGCCTCTACAAGCTGGGCTGCAAAGGTCCCGCCACCTACGCCAACTGCTCCGTACAGCGCTTCAACGACGTGGGCGCCTGGCCGGTGTCCATCGGTCACCCCTGCATCGGCTGCACCGAGCCGGACATCCTTTTCAAGACCGCTATCGCCGAGAAGGTGCAGATCCACGAGCCGACGCCGTTCGACAGCTACGCCCCGGTGGACCTGAAGGAAAAAGGAAAGGGTCCGGACCCGCTGACCACCGGCTTCGTCGGTCTCGCGGCAGGTGCGGCACTTGGCGCCGGCGCGATGCTCGCCAAGAAGCTTCCGGGCGGTGAGGCGCAGGAGGATGCCCATGAAAAAGACAAGTAGACGCGATTTCCTGAAGCTGGCCGGCGCAACCGGCGCGGGCCTTCTGGCCTGCGGCACGGGTAACGCTCTGGCCAACGAGGGACTCCAGGTCAACAACGACGAACTCGGCATGCTCTACGACGCCACCAAGTGCGTCGGCTGCAAGGCGTGCATGTCGGCCTGCAAGAGGGTCAATTCCGACTACGGCTCACTCTCCTACGAAAAGGCGAAGTTCGACGAGGACGGCCTGTGGGATGCCCCGAGCGACCTCTCCGGCTCGACCCGTACCCTTATCAAGCTCTTCAAGGAGAGCGAGAAGCGCTGGAGCTACGTGAAGTACTCCTGCATGCACTGCCAAAAACCCTCCTGCGTTTCGGTCTGCCCGGTTTCGGCCATGACCAAGGAGAAGGTCTCCGGCATCGTCGACTACAACAAGAACACCTGCATCGGCTGCCGCTACTGCCAGATCGCCTGCCCGTACAACATTCCGAAATTCCAGTGGGAGAAGGCGGTGCCGCAGATCGTCAAGTGCGACCTGTGCAAGGCGACCAACCTGCGCGAGAAGGGGATCACGGCCTGCGCCGAGACTTGCCCGGCGGGCGCCATCAAGTTCGGCAAGAGGAAGGACCTGCTGGAGGAAGCGCATCAGAGGCTCAAGGACGCGCCCGACAAGTACGTCGCCCACGTCTACGGCGAGCACGAAGGGGGGGGCACCAACCACCTCTACCTGGCCTCCATGCCGTTCAACAAGCTCGGTCTCCCCGAGATCAAGCCGGAAGCCCCGGCCGAGTTCTCCGAGAAGATCCAGCACACCATCTACAAGGGTTTCATCGCCCCAGTGGCCCTGTACAGCACCCTCTGCTTCATCGCGGTGAAGAACATGAAGAAACACCAGGGGCACGACGACGATCACAAGAAGGGGGGTAAGTAATGGGACACAGTGAAGAATACCAAAAGCTGGAAGGTAAGATCTTTACCAAATCCTTCTTCATCC
Source organism: Geomonas agri (assembly GCF_020179605.1). NCBI lineage: Bacteria > Pseudomonadati > Thermodesulfobacteriota > Desulfuromonadia > Geobacterales > Geobacteraceae > Geomonas > Geomonas agri. The sequence goes on along the minus strand of NZ_JAINZO010000001.1, from coordinate 2,307,931 downwards.
TCCTCTCCATCGTGCTGCTCGGCTTCTACTTCGTGGGCGTGCGCTACGTGAAAGGCATCGGCGCCGTCTCCAACATGAGCGACGGCTACCCCTGGGGCATCTGGATCACCTACGACGTCGCTACCGGCACGGCCATCGCCTGCGGCGGCTACGCGGTCGCCATCCTGGTCTACATCAGGAACAGGATGCAGTACCACCCGATGATCCGCTCGGCGATCCTCACCTCCATGTTCGGCTACGGCCTGGCCGGCTTCTCGGTCATGGTCGACCTGGGCCGTCCGTGGAACGCCTACAATTTCTTCATCCCGAGCAAGTGGCAGGCGAACTCCGCCATGTTCGAGGTCGCGCTCTGCGTCATGGCCTACTCCACGGTCCTCATCCTCGAGTTCCTCCCGGCGATCCTGACCTCGATCGAGAAGAGCAAGTGGGACCGCATGAACGCGATCCGCAACTGGCTGCACCCGAAGATCGCGCCGGACAAGAAGACCATGGAGGACAAGCTGGAGATGGTGCGTCTGGGCGCTGCCTGGCTCAACCCGCGTCTGAACAAGGTCCTCATCTTCTTCATCGTCCTGGGCATCACGCTGCCGACCATGCACCAGTCTTCGCTGGGGAGCCTGCTCCTCATCGCCTCGACCAAACTGCATCCGCTCTGGCACACCGGCTTCCTGCCGCTGCTGTTCCTCTTGAACTGCGTCTTCATCGGCTACTCCATCGCCATCCTGGAGTCGATCATCTCGAGCTACTCCTTCAAGCGTCCCTATGAGATCGAGGAACTCTCCGGCTTGGCCGGGCTGATCCCGTTCGTGACCGTGATCTGGCTGACCGTCGTCATCGGCGATCTTTCCTACCGCGGCCAGATCCACGCGGCGCTCAAGGGTGACTTCTACTCCGGTTGGTTCATGACTGAGTTCCTGCTGGTCGCCTGCGGCTCGCTGATCCTCTTCGTCAAGAAGTGCAGAAGGTCGGCACGCTGGCTCTTCATCTCGGCCTCCATGATCGTCCTAGGCGGCGCCCTGTACCGCTTCAACGTGTACCTGATCGGTTTCAACCCGGGCCAGGGGTGGAAGTACTTCCCCTCCTTCGCCGAGGTGATGATCACGGTCGGCATCGTGGCCCTTGAGATCCTGGGCTACAAGGTCTTCGTGGCCCTGTTCCCGGTTCTGCCCAACATGGACCTGCACGGCGCCCACAAGAAGAAGGGACACGCGAAGAAGCACAAAGGGGGCGCAGCCGAGAAGCTGCCGCAGACCGAGGCGCACGCGCACTAACATTAATTAAGCAATTAGCCTTTTGGAGGAATAAATGTCTAGAATCACGCTTGATCCCATCACCCGAATCGAAGGACATCTGAGGATCGATGTCGAAGCAAACGGCGGCAAGGTCACCAACGCCTGGTCCTCCGCCCAGATGTGGCGCGGCATCGAGGTCATCCTCAAGGGGCGCGCCCCCGAGGACGCCTGGAGCTTCGTACAGCGTTTCTGCGGCGTCTGCACCACCGTACACGCCATCTCGTCCATCCGTGCCGTTGAGCACGCCCTTGATGTGGAAGTGCCGCTGAACGCGCAGTACATCCGTAACATCATGATCGCCCAGCACTCGGTGCAGGACCACATTGTCCACTTCTACCACCTCTCCGCGCTGGACTGGGTTGACATCGTCTCCGCGCTGAAGGCCGATCCCAAGAAGACCGCGCAGATCGCGCAGAGCATCTCCGACTGGCCGGGCAACTCCGAGAAGGAGTTCAAGGCAGTGCAGGACAAGCTGAAGGCCTTCGTGGCCGGCGGCAAGCTCGGCATCTTCGCTACCGGCTACTGGGGCCACCCGGCGATGAAACTTTCCCCGGAAGTGAACCTGATGGCGGTCGCCCACTACCTGAAGGCCCTCGACTACCAGAGGAAGGCTTCCCAGGCCACCGCGATCCTCGGCGGCAAGAACCCGCACATCCAGAACCTCGTGGTTGGCGGCGTCGCCACCGCGATCAACACCGAGAACATCGCGACCCTTAACATGGAGCGCCTGATCTACCTGCGGACCCTCATGGAAGAGACCCGCGACTTCGTCCAGAAGGTCTACTACCCGGACCTCCTCGCCATAGCCGGTGCCTACAAGGACTGGTTCAAGTACGGCGCTGGCGTCACCAACTACATGGCGGTGCCGGAGTTCCCGGAAGACACCAAGAACACCAAGTTCCAGCTCCCGGGCGGCGTGGTCATGGGTGGCAACATCGGCGGCATCAGGATGGTCAAGGATCACCGCGACGACTACCTGATCAAGAACATCAAGGAGAACGTCACCCACGCCTGGTACGAGGGTAACGGCACCCTGCATCCGTGGGACGGCGAGACCAAGCCGGACTACACCGACTTCAAAGAAAACGGCAAGTACTCCTGGTGCAAGGCTCCGACCCTCGATGGCAAGCCGGTCCAGGTCGGTCCGCCGGCTCAGATCATGGCCGCTTACGCTGCGGGCAACCCGAAGGTCAAGAAACTCGTCGACGGCGCCGTTTCCACCCTGGGCATCTCCATGAAGGACATCCACTCCACCATGGGCCGTCTCTTCTGCCGCGGTGCTCGCGCCCACGTCATGGCCGACCTGTCGCTGGAGAACCTGGACAAGCTGATCGCCAACATCGCTTCCGGCGACCAGACCTATGCTAACCACACCGTGATCCCGAAAGGCGAGTACCGCGGCGTCGGCTTCCACGAGGCTCCGCGCGGCACCCTGTCCCACTGGATCGTGATCAAGAACAAGAAGATCGAGAACTACCAGGCCGTCGTTCCTTCCACCTGGAACGCGGCACCGAGAAACGACAAGGGCGAGATGGGTCCGTACGAAGCATCGCTGATGGGCAACCCCATCGCCGACGCCAGCAAGCCGCTCGAGGTGCTGCGTACCATCCACTCCTTCGACCCGTGCATCGCCTGCGCCGTCCACACCGTGGATCCGGAAGGGGCGGAGATCACCAAGGTCAAGGTACTGTAGCAAAACAGGGACTAGGTGCCGGGGGTAGGGGCTGGTAAAACGGCTGCTTGGCTCCCGGCCCCTCCGTTCCCGAATCAGGGGCCGGGACCGGAAGACAGTGGTTAGGAAAGTTTGGGTTGGGGGCTGCAAAAAATCGGCAATTCCAAAAGGCTTAAGGGGCGCGCACCAGCGAAAAAAGCTTGTGCCGCCGCCGGTACTCGTTTAATTTAGAGCCTGGTTTTGCTAGCCCCCAGTCCCTAGTTCCAAGCCATGGTTTTCCCCCCGGCCTTTTCTTTTTTCTGGAGGTTACATGCAGGTCCTCATCTATGGCGCTGGCAACCTGATCCTCTCCGACGAGGGGTTCGGCGTCCATTTCGTACGACATTTAGAGAAGCACTACCAGATCCCGGAGAACGTCGAACTCTACGACGGCGGTACCCTAGGCATTATGGTGCACTTCAAGTTCGAGGAGGCCGACAAGGTC